>JAAHHN010000290.1 GCA_010672165.1 Spirulina sp. SIO3F2
GATGAAAAGATGATATCGAAATATGTCAAGGCTCAAGGAAAAGAATATCTGAAGCTGCATAGATGACGAGCAGTTATCTCTGTTTTGAACATTGATACCCCGTCCGCTTGCGGCGGGGAGATTCATTGCCGGAGTTCGTCACTGGCAAGAGCCGCTCCGAGATACTCTAGATAGTTTAGCCAATGGTTATCAGCTCGCTCTTGAAGTGGGTGATCTCGAATCAGCAGCGATTTGCGCTGAGGTCTATGGCTACCATGCCTATTTTTCAGGGCAAGAATTAACACAATTAGAATCGGTCTTGAAAACTTATAGTCAAGGTATTCAAGCTATTCAGCAACAAACCATGTTGTTATGGAATGAGGCCTGCCGTCAACAGGTTTTAAATCTGTTGGGTCAGTCTAATGATCCCCACCACTTAATTGGTGACGCTTATGACGAGATGCTTTCTCTCCCTCTACAACAGGCGTATAAGGATGGCTTTGGCTTAGGGATGGTGTATTTATATAAGGCGATCGCCTGTTATCTCTTTGAACAACACCATCAAGCAATTGAAAACTTGAATACAGCCATACAATTTTTCCAAAGTTTTGCGTCGTTTGCAGGAGCACCCGTTTTTCAGTTTTACACTGCACTCGCTCATTTGGCTGTTCATGATATTTCTGCTCCAGAACTTTCTAATTCTTTTGAGCAAAGTTATGTTCAGCTTCAAACTTGTGCCCGTTATGCACCAGCCAATCATCAACATAAATTGGAATTAGTCAGAGCAGAACGCTATCGAGTGCTCGGTCAATATCATGATGCGGAGGATGCCTATGATCGAGCGATCGCAGGTGCTAAAGAAAACGAATATATCCAAGAAGAAGCCTTGGCAAATGAACTGGCCGCTAAATTCTACCTAGCACGCAACAAGCTTAAAATTGCTTCAGTTTATCTGCAAGAAGCTTATTATTGCTATGCCCAGTGGGGAGCTAAGTCCAAAACAGATGCCTTAGAAGCAGACTATCCACAACTGCTCCAACCGATTCTTCAGCAACGTTATCAGCCGTTTGGAACTTTAGAAACTCTGTCTAGTATGAACCAACCCACCCTTTCTCTTCATGCTTCAGAAAGTGCAAGCCAGACTGCTACAGGTATGGGAATTAATGCAGGCTTTGATCTGGTTTCTGTTTTGCAATCTTCTCAAGCTTTATCTGAACTGCTCGATTTCAATCAGCTACTAACCCAGCTCTGCCAAATTATTCTCCAAAACTCGGGAGGCGATCGCTGTGCTTTGATTTTGCCCAATCCAGATGAGGGTTGGCAACTCCGAGCCTTGGGAACAGTTTCGACAGTCAGGGTTTGCAATACCCCCTTGGATAATAATCCTGAATTGCCAGATAAGCTAATTCACTATGTCAAAAACACTCAGGAGGTTCTCACCATTAATGGACTTAAAATTGATCTGCCAATCATTGATAATTATCTCCAAAAGCATCAGCCCCAGAGCATTGTTTGTTTGCCAATCCTCCACCAGAAGCGGCTCAAAGGTATTTTATATGCCAGCAATCAATCTACTCGAGGTATTTTTTCTAGCGATCGCATTTTAATCCTCAACTTTATCTGCTCCCAAGCTGCAATCTCGCTAGAAAATGCTCGTCTGTTTGAGCAACAGAAACAAGCAGAAATTGAACTTCAGCAAAACAATGCTTTTCTGGAAGCTCAACGAGAATCTTCCTTTAATGGCATCTTGGTGACCAACACCAATCGTCAGATCAGTGCATTTAACCAGCGTTTTTTAGATATTTGGGGTATTCCTACAGCCCTAGCGGACACAAAAGAGGATGATAAACTTCTTGGATTTGCGCTATCTCAACTGATAGATCCTCAGGAATTCATTGGGAAAGTCAATTATCTTTATGAACAGCCTACAGTCATCAGTCATGATGAAATTGTCTTGAAAGATAGTCGGATTTTAGAACGTATCTCTAATCCTGTACAACTGTCCTCTGGAGAATATTGCGGACGCATTTGGTCATTTCGAGATATTAGCGATCGCAAACGCCTTGAACAAGACCAACAACGCCTCAATACAATTTTGGAAGCCTCCTCAGACTATATTGCTTTGGCCGATAACCAAGGGACTTTACTCTGGCTTAATCAAGAATTCCGAAACCTCTTTCCAGAACGGACAGCAGAGACAATTCAAAATTTCAAAATTCCTGATTTTCATCCAGACTGGGCTAACACAGTAATATTTAAGACAGGATTACCCACTGCTATTGAACAAGGGACTTGGCTTGGGGAACTTGCTATTCTTAATTCATTAGGTCAAGAAATTCCTGTATCTTTACTGATTATTGCGCATAAATCCGAGCAAGGCGAAGTGAAATATTTCTCAGCCATCATGCGTAATATCAGTCAGCAAAAGCAGAATGAGCAAGCTCTGATTGAAAAATCTCAAGAACTCGAAGTTGTGCTTCAGGAACTCACTCAAACTCAATTACAGATGGTACAGAGCGAGAAGATGTCTGCATTGGGTAATTTAGTGGCAGGTGTTGCCCATGAGATTAACAACCCAGTTGGCTTCTTGCAAGGAAATATTCAACCCGCTCAAGACTATGTGCAAGATTTGCTGGGATTGATTGATGTTTATCAAACCGAATATCCTCAAGACAACAAGAATATTGAGGATGAAATAGAAGCCATTGATTTAGAGTTTGTTCGTGAGGATTTACCTAAACTGATTAACTCAATGAATGCCGGAGTCGATCGCATTCGCAATATTAGTGATAGTTTACGTATCTTCTCCCGTAAAGATCAAGAGCATAAAACAGCCTTCAACATCCATGATGGCATTGAGAGCACCTTGCTGATTCTCAAACATCGAACTAAAGCCAATGAGCAGCGTCCGAAGGTTGAAGTGCTGAAAAACTACGGTAAATTGCCCGAAGTGCAATGTTTCCCCGGACAACTCAATCAAGTGTTTATGAATATTCTGGCGAATGCGATCGATGCGTTTGATGAGGTGAATCAAGGGAAAACCTTCAAGGAAATTGCAACGAGTCCGAATACGATTATGATTTCGACGTCAGTGCTTGATGAGCAGGTGCAGATTCAAATTCAAGACAACGCTTGTGGCATGAAACCGAAAACAGTGGAACGAATTTTTGAGCAGGGATTTACGACAAAAGAGGTGGGCAAAGGAACAGGACTGGGGATGGCGATCGCCCACCAAATCATCACTGAAAAACATGGCGGTACGATTAACTGCACCTCAGAACCAGGTCAAGGCACAACCTTCACCATCACCCTACCGTTGGTTGATATGTGAGAACTTCCGTAAATACACGTAAAAATCTTTACAGATCCTTCATGGGCATTTCACAAACCCATTGCCATAATTTAAAGAAGAGCTTAAGTAATGTCTCAGCTTGGGTTAATGATTGAGTGATGACGAAATGCTGAATTTAACAAACTATCAAGACACTGAACTGCTCTACAGCGGAACACGAACCCTTGTTTACCGGGCTATCCACTTAAGTAATGAACAATCAGTCATTATCAAAGTTTTGCGAAACTCCCATCCTACCTTCAGTGAGCTGGTTCAGTTTCGCAACCAATACGTTATCACCCAAAATCTCGACTCCCCCTACATCGTCAAACCCTTAGCCCTAGAACGCTACAACAACGGCTATGCATTGGTGATGCCCAATGAAGGTGCAGTCTCCCTCTCAAGCTATTGGCAAGACTCTGAGCAGGATTTGAGTGAATTGCTCACCCTGGCGATTCAACTGGCCGAAGCTCTGCACATCCTTGCTAGCCAGCAAGTCATCCATAAAGATATCAAACCTGCCAACATCCTCATCCATCCTGAAACTAAACAGGTTCAGCTCATTGATTTCAGCATTTCGTCACTCTTGCCGAAGGAGCAGCGACAACTGGTCAATCCCAAGGGTTTAGAGGGAACGCTAGCCTACATCTCTCCAGAGCAAACGGGACGCATGAATCGGGGCATTGACTATCGTACGGACTTCTATTCTCTCGGCGTCACGTTGTATGAGTTACTCGTGGGAGCATTACCGTTCGTTGCGGAAGATCCCTTGGAACTGCTCCATGCTCACATTGCGCAACTGCCAGGCTTTCCAGAGTTGGAGCCTGTAATTCCAACCGCCCTCAAAGCGATTGTGCTCAAGCTGATGGCGAAGAATGCAGAAGACCGTTATCAGAGTGCTTTAGGGTTAAAGCATGATTTAGAGCGATGTTTGCGATCGCTAGAGAGTACTGGAGAGATTGCTGATTTTGGGCTGGGTGAGCGAGATGTGTGCGATCGCTTCAATATTCCTGAGAAACTCTATGGTCGAGAAACGGAAGTCAAAACATTGCTCGATGCCTTTGAGCGAGTTGCCAATGGTAATAGTGAAATGCTGCTCGTAGCTGGCTTTTCTGGGATCGGTAAAACGGCTGTGGTCAATGAAGTTCATAAACCTATTGTGCGTCAGAAGGGTTACTTCATCAAGGGCAAGTTCGACCAATTCAACCGTAATATCCCCTTCTCAGCCTTTGTACAAGCCTTCCGAGAATTGATGGGTCAACTCCTCAGTGAGTTGGATGAGGAACTCAACACTTGGAAAACGAAAATCCTCAAAGCCGTTGGGGAAGATGGACAAGTGCTCATTGATGTTATTCCCGAACTCGAAAGTGTTATCGGCAAGCAACCCCCTGCACCTAAGCTTTCCGGAACAGCAGCCCAGAATCGGTTCAATTTACTATTTCAGAAGTTTATTGCGGTATTGACCACACCAGAGCATCCCCTGGTGATGTTTCTGGATGACTTGCAATGGGCAGATTCTGCTTCATTGAATTTGATGAAAGTGTTGATGGGAGAGAATGATCAGGGGTATCTGTTGTTGCTGGGAGCCTATCGAGATAACGAGGTTTTTCCTGCCCATCCACTGATGTTGACGCTGGGTGAGCTAACGAAGAACAAGGCAGCGATTTCAACCATCACCTTAACGCCATTACCCCAAGGAGAAATTAATCAATTAGTGGCGGAAACCTTGAGTTGTATATTTGAACTTGCCCAACCCTTAACAGAGTTGATTTATCAAAAAACGGAAGGGAATCCATTTTTCACAACGCAATTCCTCAAAGGACTCTACGGGGATGCCTTGATTGTCTTTAATGCAGAGATAGGCTGCTGGGAATGTGATTTAGTGCAGGTGCGAGAGGCGGCCCTCACAGATGATGTGGTGGAATTCATGGCAGGACGATTGCAGAAGTTACCCCTGGCAACTCAGGATGTGTTGAAGTTGGCGGCTTGTATTGGTAATCAGTTTGATTTGGAGACCTTGGCCATTGTGCGGGAAAGATTCTCAGAAGAAGTTGCGACAGAAATTTGGAGTGCCCTGCAAGCGGGGGTAATTCTGCCAATCAGCGATGCCTATAAATTCTTTCAAGGTGAAGTTGACCCTAACTCTACCCAGTTGACTACGGTTGGTTATCGTTTTCTTCACGATCGCGTTCAACAGGCTGCTTATTCTTTGATTCCTGATGACCAAAAGCTCTTAACTCATTTCAATATCGGTCAACTCTTACGCCAAAGCATTTCAGATGCACAGATCGAGGAGAAGATTTTTGAGATTGTCGGCCATCTGAATTTGGGTATCAATCTGATCACTCAACAATCGCAACGATATGAGCTTGCAAAACTCAACCTCATCGCTGGCAAAAAAACCAAAATATGTACTGCTTATACCGCAGCCTTTGAGTACCTCAGTCAAGCAATTGAAATGCTGGTTGAGGATTCTTGGCAAACCGAATATAAATTCACCCTAGATTTGTATTCGGAATTAACAGAAGTGAGTTATCTCAAAGGAGAATTTGAGTTAATGGAGCGGTTCGGGGATATAGTTCTGAATCGTGCTTCAAATCTATTAGATAAAATCAAAGTCTATGAGATTAAGCTGCAAGCTTACTCAGTCCAAAATCAGTTTATTAAGGGGATTCATACTGGTTTGGTGTGCTTGAGAGCACTGGGAGTCGACTTGCCTGATGATCCAAATGCTGAAGATATGGAGGCTTGGTTAGCTCGAACTCAAAAAGCGCTTGCACCTTTTGTTTCAGAAACAATATTGGCGCTTCCCAATATGACCGATCCCACAGTTTTATCAGCGATGAGGATTCTATCACGGATGATCCCCTTGAGCTATTTTGGTCGTCCTAGTTTATTTCCTTTGATTTCTTGCCAAGGAATTTTACTGTCTCTAGAATATGGTAACACGATTGATACATCTGTATCTTATGTTAATTATGCTTTAGTGTTATGTAATCCTGGTATTGATAACTTTGCGGCTGGATATCAATATGGACAAATTTCTAAACAGTTAATCGAGCAGCAACATGATCGGCAATGCAAAACGATTGTTCTTAATAACTTCCATGCTCATGTTGCTTTCTGGTCAGAACCTGCTCGTAATGGGTTGCCGTATTTAATGGATGGTTATCAAAATGGTTTGGAAGTCGGCGAGTTGGAATTTGCAGCTTATGCGCTGACGAATCGAATACAGCTTGCTTATTGTGCTGGCCAATCACTCGAAGAACTCAAGCCTGAAATTGAAAGCGCGATCGAGTTTGCACGATCAGTCAAATTTGAAGCGACAGCACAATATACAGCTTGTCGGCTTCAGGTTGTTCTCAATTTGATTTCTTCAAATAATGAGCCTTGGCAGTTAAAAGGAGATGTTTATGATGAAGATCTGGCACTTGAAATATTGAAAGATAGCCAGAATTGCTTGGGATTGTCGATTCACTATTCTAGTGATATACACCTTAAATATTTATTTGATCATATTCTTGACGCAAGAGAATCTATTGATGAAGGTGAGAAATATCTAAGTCCAATCGGTGGTTATTGTGTATTGCCTGAATTTGTATTCTTTGCCAGTCTAACTCATTTGGCTGCATCTGAAATCACAACAAGCATCCAGAAAGAGCATGATTTTGATTGTGCTAAATATTGGCAAGAGCGTCTCACAATGTGGGCAGAAAATACACCAGCGAACTATCAGCATAAGGTCGATCTCGTTGAAGCTGAAATGCAAAGAATCTTAGGGAATAAGATAGAAGCTATCGAACTATATGATCGCGCCATTGCCGGAGCCAAAGACAACGAATATATTCAAGAAGAAGCGCTTGCTAATGAACTGGCTGCGAAATTTTATCTTGGCTGGGGCAGAGAAAAAATCGCCGCCACCTATATGCAAGAAGCCTACTACTGCTACGCTCGCTGGGGAGCCAAAGCCAAAACCGACCACCTCGAAGCGAACTACCCTGGACTGCTCACCCCCATCCTACAAAAGCAACGAATTGAATTTAACGTAATAGATAGCATCACGAGCTTTACCCAAACCTTAACTGCTACCCTTCAAACCCAAACTTCGAGTAGTACCAGCATCTCAGAAGCCCTCGACTTTGCCGCCATCCTCCAAGCTGCCCAAAAACTCTCGGGCACCATTGAGCTAGAACAATTGCTAGGGGATATTGCTGAGATTATCCTCACCAACGCAGGTGCACAGAAAATGG
>JAAHHN010000291.1 GCA_010672165.1 Spirulina sp. SIO3F2
TGCGGTGGATCACTATCGCAATGAATATATTTGAGTCGTTCTACTCTAGCGCCAAAGTTGGGTGCTGTTGTTGATCTGTGCATTTGTGAAACAGCCCTATGCTAAATAGGTTGACCAAATTAAAATAGGGTAGATTGATAAGCAAAAGCCATATAGGAAAAGCATCTCAAGCTTTTCCTTCTGTAGCCATTCTCCGTAACCGCCAAGCCTTCGAGCTTCTCGTGCTGCCAGTCGTAGTCTTCAACCCGATCTGCCACCAGGGTCTTGGTCAACTTGCGATCGCCCGTATGACCTTCTTTTAGGACTGTTTGGGCATGGTCAAGATCAAATCAATTCGATAGATTTGCTTCACCCGCACATTAGACACCTCCGTTTACAAAAGCTTTACGGAATCTTGACCAAGACTTTAAGTAAGGGGTGTTGCCCCCTATCCCTAAAATGCTAGATTATGGTTAGTAGATGCACCCTGATGTGGGGAAGTTGCTGCGGCAGCTTCCCCATTTTTTGTTGAGACCTTGTTTGATCTTCCCGGTTTGAACATACATTGAT
Organism: Spirulina sp. SIO3F2; assembly: GCA_010672165.1. Lineage (GTDB taxonomy): Bacteria > Cyanobacteriota > Cyanobacteriia > Cyanobacteriales > Spirulinaceae > SIO3F2. The sequence continues at coordinate 550 of JAAHHN010000291.1, forward strand.
GGCACAATTCTCGTTTTCTCGTAACAAACAGTTACAATTAAGAGGTGGAGTGCTCTGACTTCAAGCTCAAAGAGTACGCTATTAATATTTCCCGTTATATTTCTTGACGCTATTCTAATGCGATCGCCAGAACCATCCGAGCTTGTACCCGCTTTGCTTGAGCCATTGTTAGATGACTTCTTGTATTGGTTTGGGCAATCGATTGATCGTTTAGAAACCGCCCCTTTAGCCTTTATGGATGCGGCTGAACAACAGCAACTGTTGCAGTCCATCCAAACTGCTGTCCAAGAGGTGCGCTCAGCTAAAGCCCTTTTACAGGCGACCGGAGTTGGGGTTGCACCGGAGACGCTGGCCACTTGGCATCATTGGGTGATGCAAGGCTGGCATGTTGCTCAACAACAACGTTCGGCAGAATCAGCATCGGGCGACGATAACATTCAACAACAATGAGCGATCGCTCTCGATGTCTAGATGATTTGTTCCAATAGCCCTGCTCTCCCTTTATCTACGCTCAACTCTCGCTGCTCTAACCTTTAATTTCAGAATGTTGCACTTACTTTATATCCTAGCCTTTACCTGCATTGCGTTCTTGGCAATGAGCAGCATCATCCGTAGCCTTATGACGTTGGGCATGGAGCCAAATCGACGCTTGAATAACCCCAAACCGAAAAAGCCGGCTAATGTGCCGCATCCTGAATTATTGGATGAACAGGGTCAGCCCATTGAGGAGCCCCTGCTGGTGATTCGTTCGGTGAATGTCGATGAGGCCAGGGAGAAGTTGGATGCGATTTTTGAGGCGTCGCCAAGTCCGTCTGCGGAAAATGGTGATGAGGCTTAAGGGCTAAAGACGTCTCGGTTTCTGCAAAAACGGTGAATTTGTAACCCCAGTTCTTCGCTCCAGCACCACGTCAGCCATAGATAAAAGCCGGTTAAACCGCAAAATATCACGCCGAGCCAATGCTGGGTGGCCACCCCTGCGATCGCGGTGGTTCCCAGTAGAAAGACCGCAGCACTGGATACAGTCACAATGGCGGTTAGAATCGCGATCGCCATTAAGCCTTCGCGCCCATACCAACTCAAAAAATCCCCCACAATTGCCAGCAAGACAGCTCCAATCACCGCGGGTAGTAAGGTTTCATTAAACCAACTGCCGCCATAACAAAAACCAATCACCGCTGCCGAGAGGCTAGCGCCTAAACCATAGGCAAGACGGGGCGATCGACGCCGTCCAAGCGCTGTTAGCCCTGTCCCCATCAGCACGACATGGAGCACGATCACCAAGATACCTGCGGTTCCACTTAGAGGTTGTCCCAACGCCGAAAAAATAAGTCGCCAGACCGCATTGCCAGTAACGGCAATCATCAATCCAATGACAATCGCCAATTGCCAACCTTTTCTAAGCGATTGTCTCTCTCTGGCCATCTCTAAATTAGTGTTGTGGGGTTTTGTGAGCCGAATACTGCTGTTCCCTGTTATATCAGCCTGGCTGGGATTGTGCTCTAAGCATGAAGGATGACATCCCTGTAAATTTGGATTGTGATGATCTGGATTTTGTAGATTAGAAGAGCGAATCGATCGAGAGGCATCAGGCATGGGGCAGTTAGGGCAGCAAACTCAGGTGAAGCGGCAGGGTCAGGTGCGTCGAATCAATTGGCTGAGTGGGATGGTGATGATTCTGACGTTGTCCCCCTTGATTTTATATGCCAGTTTGGTGTTTCGGCGGCCACCGCGTACACCACTGAAACAGCCTCTATTTGAGGGTGTCACCTATCACCGTCAAGTTCGTAATCAGCCCCGTCCAATCATGATTCATATTGTGAGCGTAGATCTGACTAATCCTGGTGTTGAAGTTATGGTGTCGCCGGGGATGGCAACTTCAGATGCGCCGAACCAAACCCTTGCTCAAACTACATCAAGATTCTTGCAAGCAGCTCAAGTGCAAATTGCGAGCAATGGGAGCTTTTTTTATCCCTTTCGAGAGAAAACCCCTTGGGACTATGCCCCCCATGTAGGCGATCGCGCCAATGTGTTGGGTCTAGCGATCGCGTCTGAAGAAACCTATGCCGAACCTCGATATCCCTGGCATCCGGTTTGTTTCCTCAAACCCCAACGGGCGATAATTTCACCCCATACCGCCTGTCCAGTCGGTACGCAGTTTGCGCTCTCGGCGGGCCCCCGATTGCTAACCCAAGGACAACCCACCCAACGCGACCCCGTGAGTAGTGAAGATAAACCCTATGCACGGTTGCTGTTGGCTCTTGATCAAGCGGGAACTCGACTGTGGCTAATTGCGATCGATGGCAAACAGCCGTTTTATAGCGAGGGAATGACCTTAACTGAAGCCACTGAGTTATTGCAAGATTTGGGCGCTTATGATGCCCTTAATTTGGATGGCGGCGGCTCGACAACGCTTGTGCAATCTGCAAACGGCCAACCCCGTTTTCTTAATGCTCCAGTTCACGCCAAACTCCCTATGTGGGAGCGCCCGGTGGCGAATCAAATTGGGATTCGTGCTTGGCCTTTGGCAGATTAGGGCATGTTGTCAGTTAACACAAAAGACTGACGCCATCAATTTCTACTCTTCTCCACGATTCTCATCGTTCTCTGGCACAGATAAAACAGTCCAATCCCGAGAATCAATACACCAAAGAACCCAAGGCTAGAGCGAGTCACCGTAGCATCTGCATTAGCCCCAACAACCCCATTCTCTAAAACAGTATCTACACGGAAATGGAGGTTTTGCAGACGACTGTCGAGTTCGCGGCTGGTATCGGCTACATCAAAGGGATTGTCTATTGCAAAATTCTTAGCTAAATATTCAGCAAAGGCATCTTGTTCCGAGCCATCTTCAGCAAAGGTTGCAAAACCAGTACGAGGGGCATCTTCAGATTGTTTCAGTTCCTGAAAATTACTGCCAAATTCCTGGAAGGGAAAGCCATCATTGCCATCGGCTAGAGAACTCAGCGTCACCATCCGGAGCTGGGCTGCACCATCACCCAAGAATTCGCCATCTTTAACCAAGATATCCAGAACTCTACCCGTCTCATCTTTGACGGCAAGCGATTGAATGCGATCGCCTGCGGGGGCGGTGAGGTCAAAGCTCAACTCAACACCACTCACCTGAGGAAAACGCCCTGGCGTATTAGCATCATCCAGACTGCTAGCAGCAATGCCATGTTCGAGTGCTGCGACTAAACCTGTACGAGTGATATCAAGTACCGTCAAACCATTGTTAAACCGGAGCGTATTGACAATATCAGCTTCAGAAATCCCCCCCTCCGGTTTTACATCAGGAATCGCTTCATTGATCAACTGAACAGGTTCTCCAGTTCCCCCCGCAGGCACAACAACCCGGCCAATACCATCTCGAATCCCACCACCGTTTTTAATCGAAACCAAAATACTGTCATCACCTGTGATCTCCCGTGCCACTACTAGATTTGCATCTGCTGTCAAATTCCCCAAGTTCGTTTCTTGGGTGCGAACGCTGCCCCGACTTCCGTTGAGATAAACCGTACTGACCCCAAAAACATTGCCTTCCTTGGCTGCAATTACAGCTCGGAGCTGATCCACGATCGCTTGAATTTCTGGGTCAACTAAACCTTCTGCGCCCAAAGCTACAATCCCTACAGCATCAGTTGCATAGACACCGCTAACATCAGGGTTGATACTTTCAGGAATAATTTCACCATTTTCATCAAAGTCAACCACCAAACGACCCACATATTTATAGTTCCCATCCGTGTTGATTACGGCGACACTGTTGCCATCCGCATCTGTTGCTAGGATCGGGTAAGGGCCTTGGGCTATGTCACCTGCACGAAGAACATCAGTCTCGTCGGCCAGTAAGGTATTAGAGCCCCCTGCCATAATGATGTCCACATGGCGCAATCGTGTGGCCAGGGCTTGCTCAATGCCAATGTGTTGCATATGCGACAGCACAATCACTTTATTCAAATCAGGGTTAGCAGCAATCAATGCATCCACATCGGTTTGAATTTCGGCGGCTAAAGCGGCAAGCTGAGTATTGGTGGGATGGTTATCAAACTCGGTGGGTTTGATTGTAATATCGCCAGGATTGGAGATGACATCCAGGGTGGGGGTTGTGGCACCAACCACGCCGATCGCCTCCCCATTTACATGAATCACAACGCTCGCCGCTAAACTATTCGCAACTGGGGCTTGGGCATCTGCAACGATGAATGGTGCGAGATACGCATCGGTGGAGAAATCTAAGTTTGCACTCAAGTAGGGGAAAGCTGCACCCGCAAAACCTGCGTCTGGATCGCCACCAATCAGATCAGCCACAAGACTCGTCCCTTGATCAAACTCATGATTACCGAGGGCGATCGCCTGAAACCCCAATTCATTTTGAATCAAAATATCGGCACGACCTGCGCCACCAAAAACGGCTTCAGATGCCGAGAAAAATAAACCTGGCAGGATAACATCACCAGAAGAGAGCACCAGCGTATTGTCTGCAATCCCATCGATGCCTAGGTCTTGGGCTTTGAGGGCGTTGAGGACTGCCGAAAAGCGGGGAGCATCCTCCAGGGCAGGAATGCCAGCTTCTTGATCAGCAGCATGGAGCAATTCCAGGGTGAAATTGGGCATGGTTTAAGACGGTAGATGTTCAGGAGATCAGTGCTTACAGCGATTTCTTATCCTGAACTCAGGCTTTTGTAATTGTAGCGTTTGGCTCTTTCCGAGTTCTTTACTTGGTCTCGCTCTAATGGACTTAAAGCAAGGTTTACGGTTCATTTCCGAGAGCAACACCATGAAATTCGCCCCCATCCTGATGAGTTCAATCGCTAGCTTGGCAGTTCTTGCAAGCCCCCAAGCTGCCCAAGCACAGCATGCTATTCCAATCACAGGGGGCAGCATTGAAGTCCGCAGCCTCAACAATGCAGCAGGAACAACCGCAACCTTCAACACGCCCCAAGGTACAGTGTCGAGCGATACGGCGAGCATTGTTAGTACCAATGGTTGGCTTAATCCTTGCTGCTCCATTGTGGGTCACATCAGTGGTATCGGTTTCTCCCCATCGGGTAGCCCGATTGCGTATTCCAATCTTCCCTTTGCCGTCGAAACGATTGGCGGTATTGCGTATCTTCCCATCAGTGGTGGTGCCCGTCGAGACATTGCTGGGGGCATGATTAACGGAGCCTTCGTTGACCACAGTGTTCCCCGGGCGCGAAATATGCATACTCCGGGCGTGAGCATTATGCATAACCTACGGGTGCAATCGAACCCTGATATGCAACCGGGGCAATTCTCGTTTGAGAAGCCCGTGATCGCGCCCAAAATCAGCCCTGCCGTTATTCCGGCTCCACCCAGTCCTGCCATCATTCCGGCTTCACCCAGTCCGACCCCACCCAGTCCTGCTCTACCCAATGCACCTGAGATAACAGCCAGCACGTTTCGCCAGCCTGATCCTTGGACTGAGCCGGGTCATCCTGCCAACCAAAACCCTGAAGCCACAGTTGTCGTTCAAACCGAAGCTTCAGACGCAGAGATGGCTCAACAGGTTCAACATGTCTTCCGTCCGAATGGGGTACATACCCGGATTATGCCTGTCTGGACACCGGGTTTGTATCAATAAAAAGCAGCGTGAGTGAACATTGGCAATGCCTCAATTTCGTACTGCAAAAATTTGTCTGAGCGTGGCATAAAAACAGGAGTGAATCGCCTGCTCATCTGTGTTGGAAAGCATCACCGCGATCGCCTGAAAATCGGGCAGATAGCGCACCAGAGAAACATAACCTGGCCCCCACCCACCATGACCCATAATTGTCCCCAAAGGTGAATCTTTTTCGCATTCACAGCCCAGACCATAGTGGGGATGGATACCCTCTGGATGCTGACCAGGAACTTTTTGCCAGGTCATCAATTGCTGAAGGGATTGGGGATTTAAAAGACTTCTGTCTAGAAACAAAGCGTGAAAGAATATGCAGACTTCGGCCGCTGTGGAGACGATCGCCCCCGCTGGCCCAGCCCAACGAGGGTGATATATCTGACTAATATCTTCTAGGGTTTGTTCAGGATTTAACTCCCGGCTCCAACCGAGTGTGAGTTGGGGTAATGTATCAGGATATTCAGTGTGTTGCAAATCCAACGGTTCAAAAATCAGTTCTTGTAATAAGTCACGAAGGGAATGTCGAGTCATATCTTCAAGAATTGCCCCCAACAGCCAATAACCTGTGTTGCAGTAATGCCAGCTCTCACCCGGCAGAAAATCAGGTTCGGCTTGCAATGCACAGTCCACAATTTGTGTACAGTTCCAAGGTTGCTGAGGATTGGCCGATACCGCCGCTGAATAAGCAGCTTGAGCCGTGTAGTTGGGTAGTCCACTGGTATGGTTGAGTAGGTGGATTAGGGAAATCTGTGGGGCGTTGGGCAGCTTAGGAAACCAGCGATCGATCGTTTGGGAGAGAGATAGTTTGCCTTGTTCTTGTAACCGCAGCGCCAAGGTGGCGATATAGGTTTTAGTGATGCTAAAAATCGGGAAGCGCTGCTCTGGGGCAAGGGTTTGGGAGCGATCGCAATCGGCAAAGCCAGCAGCAACAGAGTATTGTCCAGTTGGAGAACTCCAAAAGGCAAAATTCAGCCCAATCAACTCAGACTGTTCATATTGATGTTGTACGCTGGCTTGGATGGTCTGTGGCGTCATGGATAGTGGGTTTGTAGTAATCAAAGCTTGGGATATGTGCAAGCATTGAGTGAGTTAAATAGATAGATCTAATATACTATTTTAGCCCATTGCACCAGGCTATGACTGTAAAGTTTACGTGTCTAATTCGGAGTTAGATGCCTCATGAGTAGAAAATATAGCCTTTTCCACAAATATGAGGTACGGCTATATTGGTAGAAAGTGAATAGAGGTAAGCGATGAAGGCATATTCGCTAGATTTCCGTAAAAAGATAATAGATACGTGGCAAAGTACAGGCATGTCCCAAAGAAACATAGCCAAGCGTTTTGACGTTACGCTGAGTTTTGTG
>JAAHHN010000292.1 GCA_010672165.1 Spirulina sp. SIO3F2
CAACTTTATCCTGTCCACGCATTCCGCTCTTCCGATCTTGGAGGCGTTGAAGGGGAAAACGGGAGACTATCAACACCAATGTATTCCGGTGTTTCTGGAGCTAAAGCGGTTTGATAGCAATGAGGTCAGCATTCAGCAGCGGATTGTAGCGGAGTTTGAGACCTGTGGGTTTCCGGAGCCGGAGAAGTTTACGGCGAAGGCGCTGGAGCAGGGCAAGTTGTTGGTGTTGTTTGATGGTTTGGATGAAGTGCCGGGGCAATATGTGAATGGCGTGATTGACCAAATTCAGGATTTTGTCGATCGGTGTGATCAAAACCGTTTTATTGCCAGTTGTCGCACGGCGGCCTATCGTTCGGGGTTTCGCCGTTTTAAGGATGTGGTGATGGCGGATTTTGATGATCAGCAGATTCAGCAATATATCGAGAATTGGTTTAGCTCAGAGCCAGATAAGGAAGCAGAAACGGCGAAATATTGTTGGGAGTTGTTGCAGCGGGAGGATCAACAAGGGGCGAAGGAGTTGGCCCAAACGCCACTGTTGTTGACGTTTTTATGTTTGGTCTATGACCGATCTCAGAGTTTTTCGAGTAATCGCAGTGCGTTGTATCGCAAGGCATTGCGGATTTTATTAGAGGAATGGGCAGCAGAGAAGCGGATTAATCGAGACAAGATTTATGAAGGTTTACATATTGAACTCGAAGAAATTTTGCTCTCAGAGATTGCTTACAGAAATTTTTTAGAGGATAAGCTCTTTTTTGAGAAGCCGGATCTCGTTGATCAAATCCGAGATTTTTTAGAAAGTAATCTCAATGCAGATCAGACACTGGATGCTGAGTCGGTTTTGGATGCCATGGCCGTACAGCAAGGAATTTTTGTGGAGCGGGCGGAGGATGTTTATTCATTCTCGCATTTGACGCTTCAGGAATATCTGACGGCGCAATATATTGTTGATGATGATTGTATTGATGCGATCGTTGAGCAATGTTTGCTAAATAAAACTTGGAAAGAAGTTTTTTTGTTGATTGCGAGTGCTATTCGTGCTAAAGGTGCAGATCGGTTTTTGCTGAAGATGATTGAGCAGATTGAAAAGCTTCTAGAGCAACCTATCTATCGAGAGAAGCTGATCCCAATTTTGTTGTGGGCTGAGGCTGAAACTAAGGATGCTGGCGGAAATTTATCGCTACTGGCCCGGCGATCTGTGGCCAACAAATATGCTCAAGTTTGTGCTCAAGCTTACACTCGAATTTATAATGAATTTTACGGTAACTACATGATCAATGAAATTGCCAGCGTTTTTGTTGATGCCGTTGCTAGTGCTAGAGCCTATATTCTCTGTGACATCCTCGACAATGTCAGTGTTAAAGCATTCGAATGCTTGATTGATTTTTATCAAAAAATAGCCATTCAAGAACCAATTTTTACCAACCTGGACATTTTAGATCTTATCGAATATCTCAAGAAATCAAAAGATAAAAATTTGGGCAATAAACCTGACGGAAACACTAAGTCTACTTTTTCAAATCAACTCAAAAAAATAATTTTTGAGGCGCACAATTTTCCGGAGCAGCTTGCCAAACTTTCCAATGAAGAGGTAAAAATTATCAACAATTACTACTACGCCACCTACCTCCTCATCCAATGCAAAGAAGCCGCCGTTCGCGTCTCCCCCGAAACCTGGGCTGCCATTGAAGAGCGGATGTTGCGGGTTCCGAAGCGGTTGAGGGAGTGAAAATTGTAGGGTGTGTTAGCAGGCAAAGATGTTGATTGAAATAGAATGCTTTTGATTCCTGCGTAACGCACCACCGCCAACTCAAATACTTGCGAATTGGTGCGTTATGGCGGATCAAAACCAACACAAACAATTGCAAATCATGACCGCCTAACACACCCTACAATTACACCCCTAAAAACAGACTTTCTCTTCCCCCTAAAACTCCATGCAAACCCAAACCCTCCGCGCCAAAGTCGATGCCAATGGCATCCTCAAACTCCAACTTCCTGCCACCACCGCCAACCAAGAACTCGACATCGTGATCGTATTTCAGTCTGCTCCTGAGCCAACCCAAGCCCAATCAGACCCAGAAAAACTAGGCTATTCCCGTAAGTTTTTAGACGAAATTATTGGCGGCTGGCAAGGTGAACCGCTCGAACGGCCAGCCCAACTCCCTTGGGAAGCAGAGGAGGAACTGCTTTTTGGCAAGGTTGAGCAATGACTTATTTGCTAGATACAAACGTCTGCATTCGCCTACTCAACAGTCCAACTGATACTCCCCTAATTCGGCGTGTTGCACGGCTAACTCCCAATGATTTTCGGCTGTGCTCTGTTGTAAAATCCCTGAGAGGGTGAACTGTATATGGGTGAATGGACGGTTGAATTTGATGATGACTTTGCAGGAGAGTTCAGGTCTTTTGCCGAGGAAGTGCAAACGGAAATTGCTGCGAGGGCAGAGTTATTGGCACAGTTTGGCCCGATGCTCGGCCGTCCCTTTGTTGACACCCTCAATGGCTCCAAGCACGCTAACATGAAGGAATTACGCCTAACGATTAATGATGGTGTGTGGCGTGTCGCATTTGCCTTTGATCCTGATCGCAAAGCGATTCTCTTGGTTGCAGGAGACAAGTCTGGCGTCCCCCAGCGGCGCTTCTATCGTAAATTGATCCAGATTGCTGACAAGCGCTTTGATAAACATCTAAAACAGTTGGGAGGCAACTAATGGGACAGAATCTACGGGAAATAATTGCTGAAATGCCTAAAGAACAACAAGAGAAAGTTGCTCTTCGGGTTAAAGCTTTAATGGCTGAACACAACTTAGTTGAGGAATGCTCAACTGTTCAGGAGCAGGCTCAGTCTTTACCGACCATGAGTGCGGAAACGACTGCAATGCATCCGGCATCGTGAGTGTATCAAGTTCAGTTTTTGTAGATTAAGTTGATGCAAGGATGCTAGGGGCTGTCGTCAGTTAGATCTCAAACTCTTGCTGTGACTGACTTACAGCCCCTTTCTATTCTTTTTGAGTCGGGCGCTCTATCGCTTGTCCCATAAGGCTTCTGGTTTTAACTGACGACACGCCCTAATGACAAAGCATAGATTTTTGGGTGGCAGGCATCTTGCCCGCCGCGATCAATTGAAACCGTCGCGTAGGAGCCGGGAAGTTTGATATTCGGTAATGAAAACTGAACCCGTTTTATCCCAGACGCTTGCGGCGTTGCCCCCCTTTTTTTAAGGGGGGAAGGGGGGATCGCAGGTCTAAAAATAAAACCCACCAACCCTACTCATCCATCCGAAACTCCTGCTCCACCACAATCCCATCCAAATAATCCCGATCCTCCGTCAGATGAGGAAACTTGATCTGAGACTCCAACACCCCGCGATCGATCGCCTGCTGTCGAAGTCGGTCATAACTCCCAGGAGCTAAAATGCGTAAACGGGGATAGGGCACTGGATCAGGGCGCTTCGTACCATAGGACACATGCACCTCAGCCAAAATCGCATCAAACCGACGCAAAAACTGTTCCGGCTCAGCCAAGGTTTGACCCGCCGCCAGTTCAATATTCACCAAATAATGGGGCGGAATTAAATCCTTCGCCAGCGTCACACAGAAATTTTCGAGCTGAAGCTTAAACTCCTGCTGAAGCTGCTTCATCGTCGTCAGCAAATGATATTCCGTGGTCTTCTCCGTCACTGCCGAGAGCATGCCACCATAACGATAGCGGAATGTGAAAATAGGCGCCGTATTGTAGAAGCCTTCCACCTCCACCACATCCCCCACATCGTAACGATAAAGGCCGCTGAGGGTCGTAACGAGAATACGATAGCGATCGCCCACCTGGAGTTCATGGGGCAATACAGTCTGGGGCTGCTCCACCTCCCATTCCGACTCCGGAATAAACTCATAAAAGCCGCTATTGACCGAAAGAATCACGCCATCCGTGCCAAAGTCTCGATGCACTCCGTAGGTCGCCTCTGCTGAGGCATACGTGCCCCCGAAAATCGGTAAATCCCCAAAATATTCTGGGAAACGCTCAAAATAGAACCCCGATGGCCCGCCCCGCGCCGTCACTATAAACGCCAGATTGGGCCAAGCATCCTTGGGGTACAGTCCTCCATTGACCGCTACAATCGTCCTTAATTCCTTAGCCCGCTCCGGATTGGGGCGACGCTGACGCAAGAGTTGTTGACGTAATTCCGGTTCGAGGTCAAGCCAGTCGGCTAGGGTTCCCGCTTCAAGATCCTCAAGCAGTTCCGTGGCATGTTTATCCAGATATTGGCAAAACGTCAGGGCATAGATTGGGAATGTAGCGCTAACAATACCCAGATGGCGATCGCCAAGGGCAAACAGCATCGCTAAATAGTTGCGGGTGAGGCTATCTTTAACCCGCAAAACTGTCACCGGATGGGCAAAGACCCGCTGATAAATCGGCCCCAGCAGATTGATATCCCCCACACTAATCGGCCCATAGGCAATGCCCTGGGGCGAATAACCATAGGGCTTGGCGGAGTTGGTAAAGAGCATTTTATCCAAGGCGCGACCCCGCTGCTGAGCGGTATAGGCCGCTACTCCCATCGCTATTTGGTTGGCTCGACTGACGGCCTGACGCGATCGCTTGGTAATTGGCAAGAGTTTTTGGCGACCCGTGGAGCCACTGGTCAGGCTGAAATAGATCACGGGGTCGGGCGTCATCACATTGGCTTCGCCCTCAAAAGCCCGCTGCACATAGGCTTCGTAGTCGCTATAGCGTGAAATCGGCACCTGGGCTCGAAACTCCTCAACTGTTTTAATTCCGGGCAACCCCAAATCCCGGCCGAGGGCGGTTTGGCTGTTAAGCTGAAGCAGCGATCGCAGAAATTGAGTCTGCACGTCTTGGGTGTGTTGGGTCTGACGAATAAAACGTCGCCGCGCCTGTTGCGCCACGGTGCCAATCAGGTTCAACAGCAGGTTAGCCATAGGAGGTTCGGTCAATTTTAAGGTTATGGGGAGATTATCACAGACTCTTGTTTTTAGGATGGGTTGAGACCGTTTAGGGGCTGTTGCCAGTTAGATCTCAAACCCTTGCTGTGACTAACTTACAGCCTCTCCCTCTGTTTTTGAGGTCGGGCGCTCTATCGCTTGTCCTGTAAGGTTTCTGGTTTTAACTGACGACACGCCCTAATATTGGGGTGTTTGTCGGGTCATGGCTACCATCAGCCTCACTAACTCAGTTGTACAACCGCTCTTGTCATGAACTCTATCGTCACCCTCAGCCAACGCACCGAAGCTTTTTTTGATCGCTGGTTAACACGACTCCAGGGTTCAGTGAATTGGGAGGTTAAAGACTATCCCACCTGGCAACGCCATTTCCTACGGCGGCGTTTGAAACTCACTACGATTGTAGTGGCTTTGATTGCATTGAATATCAGTGCAACTCACTCGTTCTACGCATTAATGCAAGGGGAAAATGACCCCTTCTATTTTTGGATGGGTGTGGTCATTCTATCGGCATTGCTGGGATGTTGGCTATTTTTAAACAGTTCTTTGGGACAACGGCGTCTTTACTTTGTCTTTTTCTTGCTCTTTGGCATTGTTAGTGGTTTGGTTCCCACGATTGACCTCTATTTTGGCGATGCTAAGTTTGACTGGTTTCAATGGACAATGGCCTTTTTTACCCAAGCAACGCTGATCCCAATCCATTGGCGGTTCCATGCGATCGCTCAATCGATCGCGCTGACTTACTATTTGATGCTTGCCCATCTGTCGGGAATTGACATCTTTTTACCAAGTGACAATATTTTGACGATTTCAACAGCAATTTTTTGGCTCTGTTCCGTGTGTAACTTCTCGGTTTTTCTGTATGAGCGGTTGATGAAAGAAGAGTTTAAATCACGGCGAGAATCAGCTTTGGGTTATGAAAAGTTGATTTTAGAAAAAGAGCGTTCTGAAGCCCTCTTACTCAATGTTTTGCCCTATTCAATCGCCCAACGTCTCAAAGCAACTAAAAAAATTATTGCTGATGACTTTTCTGAAGTAACAGTTCTCTTCGCAGATATTGTCAATTTCACACCCCTTTCGACTTCAATGTCTCCGACAGATTTGGTCAAAATGCTGAATCAAATCTTCTCAGAGTTCGATCGCTTGGCAGAAAAACACCAACTCGAAAAAATCAAAACGATTGGTGATGCCTATATGGTAGTAGGAGGCTTACCGGAACCGATGGCAGACCATACCGAGACGATCGCCAAAATGTCTTTAGATATGCAGGCTTGCTTGGCACAGTTTAATCAGGACAATCAAAAGGATCTCAGTCTAAGGATTGGCATTCATACAGGGTCAGTGGTGGCTGGGGTGATTGGCTTGAAAAAGTTCGCCTATGATCTTTGGGGCGATACGGTCAATACAGCAAGTCGGATGGAATCTCATGGTGTACCGGGCCGGATTCAGGTGACAGAAGAAGTTTATGCCGTTTTAAAAGACCAGTATCACCTCGAAAAACGGGGAGGCATTACCATCAAGGGCAAGGGGGAAATGCAGACTTACTTTTTGGAAGGTTGCAAAGCCTAGTACCGCAGGGTGGAAGTTCAAAGTGCAGAGTTCAAAGTTCAAAGTGCCTGTATGACAAACATTTGGTGGATTTTGAACGGGTGGCTTACTTCTGTCGTCGAGTACTAGCGTTCTGTCAGCTCTAATTTTGTGTGTTCTCTATCGATAGCACTATTGCCGAGTAAGTGATGTGGAAATGAACAACTCACAGTTTTAAGCTTGACGCTGCACTAGGGCGCGTCAAGCTTAAAACCAGAAGCCTTACGGAACCAGCAATAGAGCGCCCGAGCCAACAAACATGAAAAGGGGCTGTAAGGTAGTCACAGCTAGAATTTAAAATCTAACCGACGACAGCCCCTAGAATAGGGACAGTTTTGGTGATCCTTTGAGAGTCATGGAGCTTTCTGAATGCTACGCCATCTTGGGTTTAGCGGCGGGTGCGTCTCTTGCCGAGTTAAAAACGGCCTATCGTCAACTAGCCAAACAATGGCATCCCGATCGCTTTGTGCAAGATCCAGAGAAGCTCAAGCAAGCAACTACCCAGTTTCAAAAGATTAACGAAGCCTACGAAATCCTCAGACTCCAAGGCGAGACCCGTTCAACACCACCTGCCTCCCAGACGAAAACAAGCTATCGCACCACCACCACCACTGACCCTGACTTTTATTACTGGGCAGCTCAGAAGGCAGTCAATCTCAATGCACCACAGGAGGCGATCGACGCGCTCACTCAAGCCATTCGCCTCAAACCAGATTATCTCAAGGCTTATCAGTTTCGGGCCTTTCTCCATGAGCAACTGGGGCATCAGCATCAGGCGGCCGCTGACTTTCGGAAAGTTGCCGAATTGCAATTGAATCAAACGACTGCTGCGCGAACAGCGTCTCGTCCAGAACCTGAACCATCGTCTAAACCGCCCACTCAAACCCCACCCGCTTTTACCCTCCTCACTCAACTGTCGGGAGGGTAAAAGCGGGTGGGCCCCAGGTTTATGACTTTGATGCCCAGCCCTATGGCATCCATCTTTA
>JAAHHN010000293.1 GCA_010672165.1 Spirulina sp. SIO3F2
CAGCTATCCGGCTGAGACCTGCCCATCCATCATGTCATATCGGGGATGGGGTGTTGGGTATCAGGTGTCGGGGTTGAAATCTTGAGAGGGAATGTGAACCTTAAAACTCTAAAACCGCCAGCTTGTCCTTCAGCTCAGCACCCGTTTCGCCTGTGATCAACCAAAAGATTGCCCGCATTCCATCTAGAGCAGACTTTGCTAGGGTTTCGTTGGCTCCAGCAGACTTGACAGGTAGGGGTTTAATCAAAATGCCGTGGCTACCAAAAACAATTTCCCCCACAATCCGAGCACGACGCATATGGTTCTCGGAGGTGATGAGATAGACGCTGGTGATGCCTTGGGTCTGCAAATCATCGAGGAGAGTGGTGAAGTTGGTCACTGTATCTTTGGCTTCATAGTTGAGATGGAGACGATCGCGCCCCACCCCAGCCCGAGCAAAGATCCGCTTCACATAATCTTCAGGACTGCCGGAGGAAACCCAAATTTCCAATTCGGGGTGTCTTTGGGCAAGCTGGGCGGCATAGGATTCACGCGCTTCTAAGCCACCTAACACAACAGCGGCCTGGGGTTCAGCGGCCTGAACACGCAGTCGCTTCTCAGCAACCCCCAGCGCCGCCACGACAAATACCAAAGAGCTGAGCCACAATAGCGATCGCGGCCGGCGTCTTACTTGATGGGGTTTGTTGGGTTGCTGATGACGTGGCCGAGCCGTCAATTGATGAACCATAAGCACCGCGTAGCATACCACCCTTATGAAGGTATGGCTAAATACACTTCACAACTCACCAACCTTACGTTGGCGCACTTTAGTGTAGCGTGTCAGCCTGGCTTGGGGGTGGCGATCAACCCCCATGATTGCCCTTCTTAATATTGCTAGCGAAATAAAAAACGGGACTGGCCGGATTTGAACCGGCGACCTAGCGCTTCAGATTGGTGTGAGTTTCCCCACTCTCTGGACTATTCCTTCACCGTAGCGATCAGGGTGCGATCGCCTTAGGCGGTAGCCGTTCTGTTGTCAGAAGGGTCAAGCAGCGGTTTGAGGCTGGGGAGTACATAGGGCGCGATCAGCTCAAAGAACTGTCGGCTGGCCTGAGTCCCCAAACGCAGACGATAGCGGTGGTGATAACGGATGAGCCCCCAATGAATATCCCAACGTTCCCGAAAGTAGGCGGCGATCGTCTCGCTTTCTGCTTGAGGGGTTAGGGTATTCAGGTATAACTCCACTCCCTTAATGGTCTGCGTCTTCCTCTGGTGGATGTAATGGCGAGAACCACGATCCATAAACCAAAGTGCCAATCCCGGTGGGGTTAACCCCGTTAAAAGAGTGGTACGAATCACTTTGTGATTACCTCGGTAGAGGCGTTGTACCAACACCCGGGAAAGCGGGATTTGTGTGGGTAGCAATTGAATCATCTGATGACCGTTACGGGTTTGCCATTGGCGTAGGGCCACAGCTCGACCTGTAACTTGAGCCAGGAGCGATCGCTTAAACGCAATGTACTCCAGTTCCGGATTCTGATGTTCAATACCAAAGTTACTCTGACGACGGAAACTCCGCCCGAGGAGCAACCCCGTTAAAATCCCCCGTTGCTGACGTTTTGATGAGACTTCAAAGTCCATCTCTTAAATTGTTCTGGCAACCAGTCTCTGCACCTTCCCAACAACACAATGCCTCAAAGATTAGAGAATCACTATGCATTGGGCTTGGCTCAAGATTACCAATATCGTGAGCGATCGCAATGGAATACGCTCAACACTTAGGCTCCCTTGAGTTTGACTACATTCACCTACAAGGTTTCCCTAGTAGGGCCCGAACATTCAGGAGGCGCTTGCTCTATCCTGCTGAGCCACAGCCCCGCGAGCAATTAGCTTGTATGATAGCTCATCTATCCCGCGATCGCCCTTGATTTTTTTCTGTTCCCTCTACAAACGCTGATAACTTTGAATTGCCAAAATACCGAAGAGTAATGCCATCCAAAGGCTACCCAAAAACACAAAGCCCAGAATTGCGGCGGCGCTCCCTGCAATTACCGATAGCCAAAGAGATTTGCGAATCCCGCCCCAAGGATCAAGCTGCAAGAATACTTGGCGAATTGCCTGGCCACCATCTAAGGGATAAACAGGTAAGAGGTTAATCAATCCCCAAAAAACATTCGTCCACAACATAAAGTCAATGAAAAGATTGATTCTGCCAGGATAGGGAAGAGCAGCTTGGGGGAACGGGATAAAGCCAAAGAGCAATGGTAGGGCGGTGTCGCCTCCAAGGGCACGAACGACCATCATGATGATTGCCGCCAAGGCAAAACCTGCAAAAGGCCCCGCCAGAGAAATCAGAATCTGTTGGTTAGAGGTACTCACCGAGGAACTGCGTCCTCGCCGCCACCCAGAACCTGTGGGAACCGCCATGCCCCCCATTGTATGCAACACAATATAGGACGATTGACCAAAGTTCTGCATCATCAAGGAATGCCCCAACTCGTGAACCAGAACGGAAATCAAAACCGCACAAACCCAAAGCACAATGGCATGGACATCCCCTAACCTCAACCCAAACAGAATCGAAAACAGCCAAAACAGAGGATGGATGCGGACAGGAATGTCAAATAAAACGAACTTAAGGTCGTATTCAGTGGGGGGGGGTTCGTAGAGAATCGACATGGTGCTGGGGAGTTGAGTGTTTGAATACCTAACTAATGAGGGGAGTAATCAACAGCGTTTAGGGATGCGCCTCAAAAATTCTTTGCCAAGGCAAGCGAAAAGCCTATTCAATTAATGGGTATGATTGCTGACGATTTTTGTTCTGGGAGCACTCTACTATGACGATACCGTTGTGTTCGTACAGTTGCATTGTTTCTTAACTTCCACTGCGCATTATTTTACCGTGCAGACTTTCCTTCTGTACGCTTTAATACTGCACTCAAACCGATGGGTATCTGGCCCAAAGCGATGGGTTTGAGGTAGAGTAAAGCCGTACCCCACTCGACCCCACGATCGCTAATCTCCACCCATGGCCCAACATCAGTGTTTCGTCGATCTTGGCAGCTCCAGCACCAAAGCCGTTTTCAACGATGGTACGGCCCTGACTGCCTTTCAATGCCCGCCTTGGGTCGCTGACGTACCCGCTTCCGAACTTGATATCCTGGCGGCGCAAGGTCAATTGATGGGTTCAGGGTTAGAGTCCATCCAATATATTCAGCTTGCCGAAAATGGGCCGGCCTATGCATTAGGGACTGATGCCCAAGGTCGTCCCAGTAAAAAGACAAGCGTACTGCCAAAAAGTGCTCTAGCCCATTACCGAGTGTTGGGGGTCATTGGCGAGATCGCTTACCAAAACGATTGGGATACTTGTCGGCTCGATGTGGGCGTCGCACTCCCCTTTAATGAATATCTTACTGACTACAACCGCCTCCTCTCAGAACTCGATGAACAGCAGAGCTTTGTTTACCGTAATCGTGAAATTGCTTTAGAGCTGGTACAAATTAAGATCTTGCCTGAGGCCGCGGGCTTAGTGCAATGGCGCAAGGTGGAGATGGCCCAGCGCCGGGAGCCAATGCGTACTTTTGTGGTGATTATGTTTGGTCATCGTGACTTGAGTTTTCTCCTCTTCCGCCAGGGCAAACCGCCTCAAGGTGAACCCAGTGGTACAGAAAGACTGGGCTATCAACGGTTTCTAATGACAATTTCTCAGGATCTGCCCTGTGATTCTGATGATCCGTTTTTATATGATGCCCTAATTCGGGGAGCAGATCAGGTCGCGTTTCCCTCCCGACCCAGTGTGACCTACCCCTTAGCTGAACGACGCCAACGAGCCACCGCCTACTATTGGGATACGGTACGTCACCGCTTGGATGAATGGTTGGCGGCGGTGGATGTGACCCACTATGAAGTGCTGATTAGCGGCGGTGCAGGCGCTCAGTTTCGACCCCAAATCACAGCTTATTTCCAGCAACGAGCCGCGTTTTGTACCGTGAACTGGCTTGAAGAGCTGAAAGTAGAGGTTGCCCAAAATCTCAATATTCCTTTAGAGATTGATCAATTGCGGTTTGGCGATTGCTATGGGGGAGCGAAATGGATGGCCCTAAAGTTTCAAAAGTAGGCAATTGTAAACCACCAAAATTACCCAATTCAAATTGCGTTTTTACCTGAAACAGAGTGAATTTATAATTTTTGTAGAGCGTATCTGCGAAGAAATAATAAAACAACCTCGGAAATTGTGCCCTTACAGATTAGATAACTAATTGCCAGAACTGGATTACAGTTTGCCCCTGCCCAATGGCATCTGATCGACTGACAAAAGATCGTCTCCGAAACCCAAAACCCTTTGCTATGTATAGCTTTCGGTATCAAATAATTGGCATGCCTTCGTTTTGAGGCATGTTGACATCGGACATGGATCAGCAGAAGTCTTGCCAATACTTGCCTATGCCTTCGTTCAGAGTCGATCGCTTGAATGCCGATAAGACCAAGATTTTCCCGGTTTTGTCAGTCAATCAACAATGGCATTTGAGATTTTATTTCTAAGTACTCTTGTAAAAGTCATCTCTCCGTAGTTCCTCAAACCCTGTCTAAGTTAGTCTTAGATACCAATACTTGCTAAAGTCTGAATTAATTGCTCCTCAAGAAACAATCAATTCAGGCTTGCCATTAAAAAAACTTCTATTTTTCTGAAGAAGACGGTAGAATTGGCGGCGGATTTTGCAGAGCATCCGCGGAAGAATAATAGGCAATCACCAACATTGGGATCGCCAAGGTCAAAAACGCGATCGCTGTGCCCAAAAACTTTGCCCACCTATGACCGGGAATATCTGCGACGTTGCCCGATGAACCACTGGATTCCATATTAAAACTACTTTGGATGATAGAGAAGAGTTATAGTACCAATTCTAGCGACAGACTTCAAAAAGTCTGTGATCACGGCCACGAATCTTTTGAAAGATGAGCCACAGCCATATTAGGGCGTGTCGTCAGTTAACACCAGAAGTCTGACGGGACAAGGGATAGAACGCCCAACCCCAAAAACAGGCAAAGGGACTGTCAGTCAGTCATAGCAAGAGTTTAAAATCCAACTGGTGGCAGCCCCTAGAGTTGGGCAAGATTTTGGTTTGGAGCGGTACAGGTGTCTGAGCAGCAACAGTTTGATATCAATGTGGTAGGAATGGGATTAGGAGGTCTAGCAACACTCTCTAAACCCCATCAGCATTATCTCCAAACCGCGACGCTAATTGCAGGTACACCTCGTCTATTAGCCCAGATGCCAACAACCTACCCGGCTCAACAACTGCTGCTGAACGATTTGTACAGAGATTTAGGGCGAGTCGACCAAGCTTGGCAGGCAGGTGCTAAGGTCGTTATCCTCGCTTCAGGTGACCCCTTGTTTTTTGGCGTAGGTCGCCTGTTGTTAAAGCAGTTTCCGCCTGAACGCTTGGTCTTTCATCCCCATCTCTCATCAGTTCAACTGGCGTTTAGCCGTCTGCGGGTTCCCTGGCAAGATGCCCAGCTTGTCAGTGTCCATGGCCGGGATTTAGAGCCACTTCGCCGCCTTTGCCAGCAGGGAGTGAGTAAGATTGCGGTGCTGACTGATCCCATCAATAGCCCGAGCGCGATCGCGGCCCTCTTGGCACAACTTCACCTACCTCACACTTACAAAATTTGGGTCTGCGAGAACCTGGGGGGTGAAATAGAACAGGTCACACAATGGACGCTTAACCAGCTTCAAACACAAACCTTTGCTTCCTTGAGTGTGGTAGTGCTGCTGCGTCAAGCCCAATCTCCTAACCCAGAAATCACAGATTTACCCTGCTTGGGGCTACCGGATGACTTATTCTTAAGCTTCCCCGATCGCCCCGGCCTGATCACCAAACGCGAAATTCGAGTGGCAATCCTAGGGGAACTAGGTCTCCAGCCCGGTCAGACCATTTGGGATATTGGTGCAGGTACAGGTTCAGTGGCGATCGAAATGGCGCGACTTGTGCCAGACGGCCAGATCTGGGCGATCGAAAAAACGGCGATGGGGATTATGCTTATCGAACAAAACTGTCAGCGTTTGGGAGTGCAGAATGTGCAAGCGATCGCAGGCTCTGCACCTCAAGCCTTTCAAGCACTGCCCCCGCCCGATCGCGTGTTTATCGGTGGTAGCGGTGGTCACTTAACGGAAATTCTGACTCAGAGCTGGTCTGCCCTTCTGCCGCAAGGCAAACTTGTGGCGGCATTTGCTACGTTCGAGCATTTGACTACAGCCTGGCAATGGTGTGAGCAGCAGAACTTGCAAGCACAACTGCTGCAATTAAATGTGGCGCGATCGCTGCCTTTTTCAGGGTTACATCGGCTTACTCCCCTGAATCCAGTGACGCTGTTAAGCGTGGCAAAACAATAAATTAATTTTCCAGATCCACGATCGCAATATTCCACATGCCCAACTGATTGGTCTGAAACGCCACCTGAGAACCATCAGCGGTGATGGTGGGATAACGCACTGAACCCTGCACATTGGCGGTTAAGAGGCGAGAACGCTGGGTTTGGCGATCGTAGACCAGCACATCTGAGCGGCCTCGTTCAGTAGACACGTAGGCAATATAGCGCCCATCGGCACTGAGGGCAGGTTGATCTTGCGAGGAATCTCGGCGGTTGAGGTTGGGCAAGGGGATAAGCTGGCGGTTCTGGAAATCGTAGAGAAAAATATCGCGGTGGCCACGATTGCGATCGCTAGCAAAGGCTAAAAACCGGCCATCACCGCTATAGCTGGGATATTCTTCGGCTTTGTTGCTGTTAAGACCACCCGTGGGAATTTGGGGTTGAATCAAGAGACTGCATCCTGAGAGCAGGATTACAGGCATGGCCCAGATCCATCGTCTAGCCATTCGGCTGAAGGAGACGAAAGATGTCCTGCGATCGCACTTGGTAATTTTCATTAACAATAACGATAATCAACTCCCTCATCATTATCCTGAATTGAAAACCCTAACCAATCTCCTGTTCTGTCGAGGTTATCCATCTATGTTTGTTCAAAGTCAGAAGTCCCTTGCCCAAGCTGCTAAAGTTGTTGGGCTTTCCGTTGCCCTTTCCCTTTTGTCTCTGGGTACAGCCGGTAAAGCAGCCCTGGCTCAATGTGTACCTGCAACATTTCCCGAGAATTGGCTGCAACAGCAGGAGGATGCAGGTGGCCATACGATCGCTCGCCATGTGGGTCGTACTGATCAACAGCTTGTGGAACGTTTAATCAATAGCCCTCGCATCAGTGCTGCGAGTACCTATCCGGATCTCGCCACAGCGACCACCAACATCCAGGCTGCGCTCACAACCAATGCTGCCACCCTTAACAGTTGGGTCTCAGAGGCTGCTGTGGGTGAGAAACGGGCAGTTAATTATCGGGCTGGGGCGGTGATAGGCCGCGTTGCCAGCCGTCCCCCTTCCCTGAGTCATATTTCTAACAGTAGCCGTCTGCAAGCTGTGATGAAGAAAACCGCTGATGGCGGGTGTTTGTTGCTCACCTCCTATCCCAG
>JAAHHN010000294.1 GCA_010672165.1 Spirulina sp. SIO3F2
TGTTTCTTCGCCCCAGAGTTGAATATAAGAGTTGGAAGCATTGCCTGCCCGGAAGGCAGCATGGGTGGCTAGATGCACCACATCAAAGCTACGCTCCCGACTGTGGCGCTCTAGATTATCCCAGGTGAACTGTTCATTCAGATAATGCTCACCGGATTGCACTGAGGTGACGAGGGCGAGTTCACTGGGAACCGCAGGCAGGGGCTGAAGGGTCTCAAATTGCGAAGCACCCATCGCCACCACCTGAGCATTATCAAGGGATTCATAGCGGCTATTAATTAGGCTTAGGCTGGGAATTTGACCCAAGCTATAGTTCTCAACCAGGAACTGTTCACCATCATGGAGGGCGGCGAGGGGTAAACCTCGCAAGCCTTCACCCATCGCAAAAATTAGGGTATCAACGTTGAGGTCTTTGATAATGCCTTCAATGGGTTGGATAAACCAGTTATGGAGTTGTTGGGCGGAGTCTAAATAGTCACTCCGAATGCTACTGATGCGGCGGCGGAAGGTGCGGATGGTGCGACGCAGGCTCTGGCGATCGGCTTCGTGAACGATGGTGCGATGCAGGTGCTCATCAGGGGTAATCACAATTAGTTCCAGCCCCTCTAATTGACTGAAGGCGTAGATGATGGCAGGAACAGTTCCGGTTTTCTCCGTAATTTCTTTAAAGACTTCCCGGATGTTGGCAATGCTACCTTCTTCGTCTTCTTTTTCACTGGACTTGTCTGGCTCGGCAATGTCTTGGCTTGGTGTTTCAAACTGATTAGTAAAAAAGTCATCCACACTGAGCACATAACTGGTGAACACCTCATCTTCAAAAGACCCACCCCAAAGCGGCCAACCCCCTTCTCCGGGAATTTCAAAACCGGCCAAATCTTGTTCAGGTGTCATACCCATCCCTTCATCCACGAAAACTTCGCCACCTGCTTGTTCTGCAATCATCTGTAGCAGATTTGCAGTGGTCAAGGTTTGATTAATCGGTTCCACACCCGCGAGAATGGTGGGTAGGCTTGTCGCGGCAGGGGCGCCATCGGTGAGAATTTGAATCCCTGGTTGGGTATGGCTGTAGAGATAGGTGTTGCCCACGCCGATGGTGTAACTCCCTCCTGCTGTGATTGCGGCGGAGGTGCCATTGATGCTGGCATCGCCGACCTTGAAGGGCACTAACCCATTGCCCCCATGACGAATGAGGATTGAGCCACCCCCGTTCGTCCCCGCGGTGGAAATGCTGGCGGGGAAGGAAACAAAACTACTGCTCACCGTACCGTCAATGGTGACAAAGGAGTCTGGACTTTCGACGGTCACAGCACCCCCAATGCCGTTAAACGCCTCGGTATTAATCGCTCCGGTGCTGATGTTCTTGGCTGCATTGATGGTTACGCGTCCCCCATTGCCATTCGCTGCCCGGGCATCCAGAGAACCCGCTGTACTATTCCCTTGGGTATTGACTGCCCCGCCCGTACTGGTGAGGGTAATGTCGCCGCCATTGCCTGTGTTGGTGGCTGCGGTGAAGATATTTTTGGTGGTAATGTCACCGCCAGCGGTGAGCTTAACATCTCCGCCCCGTGTCGGGCTGAGTTGTACGGGGGTCAGGTCAATGCTAGAGCCAGACTGAATGGTTAAATCACCACCGAGGGGATTGAGCCGCCCGGTGACGGTAACGGAACCGGATGCACTGGCGAAGAGATTCCCTTCATAGGCACTAACGGCCAAGTTGAGGTTGCCAGGATGGTCGATGATATTAACATTGGTCTTGTCGGTGTAGAGGGTTTGGTAAGCTGGCGCAAAGTTGCCGGAAAGATTGGAGCGGGTTGCGGTAATCTCCGCCCCGGAAGCTGCCATTCCCCCACCAAAGGCACCAAAGTTACCAGAAAGGGTCGAGTCGGTCAGGTTAATGGTTCCGCCTGTTGAGCCATTCACTCCGGCATACAGTCCACCGCCGCGATCGCTTGCCCCATTCCCAGAAATCGTCGAGTTGGCAACCGAAATTGTCCCGGAATCGGTCTGAATTCCGCCTCCGTCATCGGCTGAGAAGTTATTAGTAATGGCTGCGTTGTTGGTCAGGTTGATGGTTCCTGAGCCTGACTGAATCCCGCCTCCATCATTGCTTGCGACATTATTGGACACAGTGGAATTGGTGACCGTGATCGTGCCTGACTCTGTACGAACACCCCCCCCATCAGCGCCTGCACGATTACTGGTAACAGTTGAATTACTATTCAGAATAACTGCCCCACCATTCGTCCCAATCCCACCGCCATTATTGGCTGCGGTATTACTGGAAACGGTTGAATTGGTTACTGTAACCGTTCCTGACCCTGTCCGAATTCCACCCCCCGTTTGTCCAGAAGAATTGCCAGAAACGGTTGAATTGTTGGTTAGATTAATCGCGCCTCCAACGGTGTGAATTCCGCCTCCATCTGCGCCTCCGGAATTATTCAAAACATTTGCATTGGTCAGAGTAACTGTTCCTGAAGCTGATTTAAGTCCACCCCCCTCATTCACCGAGGAATTATTGCTAATAGTGGAATTCATCACTGTAATATTGCCGTTATGTGTCCGAATTCCGCCGCCATGATTGCCAGAGGTATTCGTTGAGATAGTTGAATTCGTTATCGCAACGTTGCCTGACTGCGATCGAATCCCACCGCCATGATTGGTTGCAGAATTATTCCCAACAGTCGTGTTAGTCAGGGTAATAGTCCCTGAATTTGTAAAGATCCCCCCTCCCTGCTCACCAGAGGTATTGTTTTCAACGGTTGAATTGGTCACCGTGATATTGCCTGTATGGGTACGCAGACCCCCTCCATTGTCACCCGCAGAATTCCCAGAAACGGTCGAATTCGTGACGGTAAGGTTGCCAAGCTGTACGCGAACTCCACCTGCATGACTGCCAGCAGAATTATTGGAAACAGTTGAGTCGGTAATCGTGACATCTCCAGCATTTGCCCAAATTCCACCCCCAGCACCAGCACCAGAATTCCCAGAAACCGTTGAGTTATTTTTTATTTCAACATTTCCCTCTGTCCTCATGCCTCCTGCATATCCGGCTGCAAGGTTATTGGACACCGAAGAGTTGTCCAATACGATAGTGCCACCACCCAGAATTCCAGCACCTGCTTGACCCGTAGAATTCCCGGAAACCGTTGAATTAATGAGGGTAACATTTGCTGAACTGCCCGTTTTTATTCCAGCACCACTCTTGGGTGAAGAATTCCCGGAAACCGTTGAATTCGTGAGGGTAATATTGCCTGAATCCGAGCGAATTCCGCCTGTGAAAATAAACGCAGAATTATTGGAAACAGTTGAATCGATAATATTGATATCTCCGTCAGTAGTGCGAATCCCACCCCCATGTTGATTGGCTGTGTTATTAGAAACTGACGAATTATTGGTTAGGGTAACCGTTCCAGAAATTGTCGCAATTCCACCCCCAACACTATTCGCCAAATTTCCAGAAAGGGTTGCATTGCTGAGGATGATACTTCCAGAATTTGTGTAAATCCCGCCACCAAATGTCGCTGTATTGCTGGAGAGGGTTGAATTGTTAACAGTTAACGTTCCGGTTCCATTGTGGCGGATCGCACCACCGTGATTAGCTGTACCTGTCGCTCTCCCCCTCGTCAAAGTCAGATTCTGAATTGTGGCATTCGTTGCCGAGATATCAAAGATACGTTGATTGCCGCCCCCATCTAAAGTCAGGTTATTTTGTCCGGGGCCATCCAGCGTTAAATTATTTGCCGTCCAATCAATTTCAGTACCAATATTGATGGTTTGTGCCGTACTAAACAGACCCGTGGTATCAAAGTTAATCAGGTCACCATCACCTGCCAATGTTTCAATCGCATAACGTAATGACCCTACGCCACTGTCTGCAATATTTATTACCGTCCAGGTCGCCAGCTTCCCATCCCAACTATTCAAGGTCGCTGTGGTAAATGGGTTTCCCGACTCAATTACTCCTGTGCTGCTTTCTAAAAGCCAATTGCCACCATAATTAGCGCTCCCCGTCGCATCCACCGAAGCTGCCACATCCGCTCCGGTTAGGGTTGCCATGCTATCGATGAGTGCTTGACCCGTCTCACCCAACGCCGTAAAGCAACTGTAGAGCAAGAGATCCGCATTCTCCGTTAAAGCCTCACCCCAACTTTGCAACTGCGCTGCATAATCCCCAATATTCTCACTGTGCAGCCACTGATTCCCCAGCCAGAAATTGCCTTCATTGCCTTCTGTGACAATGGCAACAGATTCCAGCTTGCCCACTGCATCACTAATCTCGGCTAGTTGCTCACTGACCAAAGCAACGCCATCTTCGTCTTGCTCAATGATCTGACTAACCGTTCCCGCCGCTGCACCGTAGGGCAACTGCTCCGGATGATCCGCCCGACGGTCGATAAATACCGCTTGGCCTGGGTTTTCGCCTGTTTCACTGAAGCGAGTTACACGGGTATCACCCTCGACTAAACCTGCATCCGTTGGTGTGACTTGCCCTGCGGCGTAGAGATCCACTTGTTGACCAGTGATTTTCCCAGCAATCACCACATCCCCATTTTTTAGGGGCAATCCTTCTGTGATTGCCCCTGCTCCGGTTAATAACGTGGGTAGATCGACCGGGGTGATCCCCGCCGCCATCTGCGCCGTGGAAATCTCCAAACTCAGCAACATCCCCGGCTGGGAAACCCTGACCAATCGTTCTCCCGGCACAGCCGCCATTGTGACAGTTGCGCTATTGATCACGCCCTCATTCAGCACCGTCCCACCGATCAGGCTCACATTTTGACTCGACTGCAACTCACCAAAATTGAGAATCGCCCCTGGCTGTTCACTCAAAAACGCAAACTGATTCGGCGTTCCCACCAGTGCTGCATAGTCATTCACGCCCGTGGACATAAACCAACCATCCCCAACCGCAATCCGGTCAGCCGTGGTCGCAAAAAAATCCCCGCCCACATTCAGGCTCGCCCCAGCACCAAAGACAAACCCCGCTGGATTCATCAGGTACAGGTTAGAATTCGCCCCCGTAACCTGAATCAGCCCCTCAATAATCGACGGATCGCCCCCCGTGACTCGACCCAGAATATTGGTCACAGAAGGATTGCTCAGAAAATTAGCGATCTCACCGCTGCTCAACCCCAACGCCTGAAACGAATGGAAGAGGTTGGCTCCCGCTTGGGTTCCCCCTTGGATATGATAGGTATCACCGTTGTGGTGAATGATTGTACCTGTGCCATCCGGGGCAGCAGTCATCGATTGGGCAACAGTTGGAGCAGTCAGCGAAGCAGTCAGCGGAACAGTCAGCACACAAGGCAGGATGAGTGAGCCCCCCATCCCAAGCAATGTTTTGAACATTGCGGTCTCCCCTATTTAGTTAAATGTCATCACAAATCAGCAATCCGGTGATGCAGCCCTGTTTCCGATTGACGTTTAACCAGTTTAAAAAGTTGCCCACAGCAAATCACCATAGACTGCCGACTAGGGTAAATCCATCGCGCGACTGTTCTATGATGAGGGGCACAATCGCCTTAACTTCTCTACTTGTATGGCTACTTCCCCTCAGAAAATTGTGATTGTTGGTGCTGGACCAGCCGGACTGCTTTTTGCTCACTATCTACTACATCGCCGTTCTCAACAGTACCAAGTCGAGATCTACGATCGCCGCCCTGACCCTCGCCAGGTGGCAGTGAGCGAACGACGCTCATTTCCAATTTCATTGCAAGAACGGGGTTTGCAGGGGTTGCGTGGGATTCCTGACCTAGAAGCAGCGATCGCCCAACAGAGTCTGCCTTGCCAAGGAACAGTGGTTCATAACAAACAGCGATCGCGCGAGATTCGTCGTCAAAATACAGTGCTCGCCATTGATCGCAACACCTTGGTGCTGGTGTTGCTCGAAGAACTCAGCCGCCGTTATGCCGCACCGCAGGTACAACTCCGGTTTAACCATGCCTGTGAAACCCTCGACGCAGCTGCCCAGACCGTATGCTTTAAAACCCCAGATAGCCAAGAGAGCGCGGTGCATTACGATCGCTTAATTGGTGCCGATGGTGCCGGTTCCCAAGTGCGAGACCTATTGGCAGCTCACCATGGTTTGCAGTCGGCACAAGCCTTGGTGCCGGATGCCTACAAGTCCATATTTTTAGCGCGAACCAACCCAGATCAAGGCATTGACCTGGCCAATAACCGCATTCATACCGCAAATCTGAATCAAGATGTCCGGATTGTTCTGGCTCCTCAACCGGGCGATCGCCTGCATGGTGCATTTGTTTTTAATGCCGAGAAGAATCCCTTTGCAGACTTAACCACCCCAACGGCAGTGCAAGCTTATTTTGCCGAACACCTACCCACCTTCGGCGCGTTACTCAGCGACGCCGAAGCCCAAGCATTGCTGGAGCGTCCAGTAGCACGTTTGACAACGATAACGTGCGATCGCTTCCATGAGGGCGATCGCATTCTCTTGGTGGGTGATGCCGCCCATGCCGTTTCTCCCTCAATCGGCCAAGGGTGCAATTCAGCACTGGAAGATATTGTCATTTTGAACCAGTTGCTTGACCGCTATGACGATGATTGGGCTCAGGTTCTGCCGCAATTTTCGCAGCAGCGCGTGCCAGATGCCCATGCCCTGCGAGATTTATCAGACTATGCCTTCCCTCGTACTCCCTTACTGGTGCTGGAGTTTTTCTTGCGCTTAACGTTAGGCCGCAAGTTACACCAATGGTTTCCCCAGCAGTTTCAACCCTTTGTCTTTGATTTGGTGCTCGATACCAATCTTTCCTATGCAGAGGTGCTGCGTCGGAGTTCGGGGTGGATTAATAAGGTGAAGCGATCGATGACGGTGGAATCTCCGCTGACTTAGGGGCTATTTATTATCAGTTAAATTGCAAACTCTTACAATGATTGGCATACAGCCCTATGTTGTTTGGGTTGGGCGCTCTATCATTTGTCCCGTAAGGCTTTTGATTTCAAATGACGACGCGCCCTAAAATAATCGCTGGGGAAGCAATTGCTGCATTATTAGCCAACACCCTGAACCCACCCCGGTCTGCGCTGCGCTTGACCGCCCCTCCCAAGAGGGGATTTTTAAGAAGAGTGTTGGGTCAAGAATCTCCTCCTGGGAGGAGTCCCCCAGAGGGGGGAGGTGGGTTGGATTTGGGCTACCAATACAGCTTGCTCAATATTCCACTTCCAATAGCGCACTGACGATCGCGCCATCGACAAACATCAGCACTAACGGCAGGGGCGATCGACTCAAGCCTGTAGCTAACACTGAGAGCACCGCCACCAGCCAACCAATGCTCACCAACAACCGCTCTTGGGCACACCAGCCCCTTGCCTGTTTAATTTCCCATAACACCTGGGTCGGAATCGGCTCGGGCATCACGGCTCCGGGGGGGAACGCCCAATAATGGTTGGGGCGCTCA
>JAAHHN010000295.1 GCA_010672165.1 Spirulina sp. SIO3F2
TCTTAGCTCATCCAGGATTTCATCACTTTATTGGTCTCTCTTTGCGCTTTCCTCTTATCTTCTCACATTTGACCTCCACAACCCCCTTCCCGCTTCACTTTTAACGACTT
Source organism: Spirulina sp. SIO3F2 (assembly GCA_010672165.1). Taxonomy (GTDB): domain Bacteria; phylum Cyanobacteriota; class Cyanobacteriia; order Cyanobacteriales; family Spirulinaceae; genus SIO3F2. The sequence continues at coordinate 111 of JAAHHN010000295.1, forward strand.
TTGCGCAACGGATAGCTTAGTAAGGGGGTCGGCGTAGCCGGGGGGATCTCGCCAGCCTTGCTAGTGGGTTCAAGTATGTGAGTCTTGTACTCGTTCCTCATGACTCTTCTAACCCTCCCCCCGCAACATCGTAAAGAAGTTCACCCGCGTCGATTCCACCTCAGCCGCTTGAGTAGCGCGTTCTGCTTGAGCTGCTTGTTGCAAGGGGTCAATCACCTGGCTTTGAATTTGGCTTTGCCAGTCTGGGTGCTGGAGCAGAGCATCGCAGAGGGCGGCAAGTTCAGCATGACGGTGCGATCGCCCTGCCACATAGCCAAAGCCCGAAATCAACGCATCGCCGAGAGCCAGTTGCACTACACAACGGGTGATCGTCATTTCCCCCAAATTAAAAGGTTCATCTGTGCCTTCAGCTCGGCCGCGCACCATCGCCAGACCGATCTCGGGCGATCGCAAAAAATGGTAGTCCGGCAGCGTTCCTAGCTTTGCCACCTGAGTTTCGAGTTGAGACAGGTTGGCTTTCGCCAAGGTTGCCATCCAAATGGCTCGGGGTTGAGTGGAAGCGTTCACCATGCCTTAACGAGGTGTTTAAGCCACCTTAATAAAAGGTGTAGATGTCTAGACAAATATTGAACTGCTTTTACCCAAAAAGCAAGGGGAAAATGAGGTGAAGGCAGAAGACAGAATTGTATTCTTAGATTAAGCGCTCCGTCCCTCGAACTTCCTTCCTCGTCCTTTGTAGCTAATGCACCAAGACGCTCTTCCCCTTTACATTCAGATCGCGGCTGAACTTCGCCAGAATATTCAGGATGCGGTTTTTAAGATTGGCGATCGCCTCCCCACAGAGACGGAGCTAAGTGAGCGGTTTGGGGTCAATCGGCATACCCTACGGCAGGCAATGCGCATTTTGCGACAAGAAGGCATTGTAGGGGTTGAGCGAGGACGCGGCACCTTTGTGACGGCTGCTCCGATCGTGGTTCCGCTGGGTACTCGGGTGCGCTATAACGAAGCCCTTAAAGCCCAGTCCCTACAACCCCAATGGGAGGTGCTCCAGATCGCTTCAATTCCAGCAGATGCCAAAGTTGCCCAGCAATTGCAGATTGCAACAGATGTGCCAGTTGTGTTGTTTGAGCGCCTTAGCCTCGCAGACGGGGTTCCCATTTCAGTTTCGAGTAGTTACTTCCCGAGCGATTTGTTTCCAGGGTTACGATCCCATTGTGAGCAATATCATTCCATTTCTAAGCTGCTACGCGAGCAATATGATTGTGACCATATTCGCCAGAGCACTCGGCTCTCTGCACGGGTTGCCCGGCCGCAAGACGCCCGACATTTGCGTATGCCCGCAACCTCACCCATTCTGCTCTCGGAGTCCATCAATATCAATCAAACAGATGAGGTGATTGAATATGGCGTGACCCGCTTTCGGGGCGATCGCATGGAATTAGTCATTGCCAATTCTTAACCTGGCGATCGTCACGTCTTAAATGAGATATGCTTAATCCTTCATCACTTTTCTGATCAGGATTCACCATTCACTGACGATGTCTATCCTCTCTTTCCCTCGCTTAGCGTCTTGGCTCACCGTTTCGGCATTAACCTTGAGCACCTTAACCGCTTGCAACCCACCAAAGTCGGGGGACCAGATAGCGGATGCCGCCAATGGGGAAGCCTGTGCTCCTGAGATTGCAGAACTTGAATTTGCTATTCTCACCACCGAATCCCATGAGAATCTCAAATCCAATTGGGAACCGTTGCTGGCCCAAATGAGTACGGCAGTGGGACGTCCCGTGATTGGTTTTTATGCCACAGACTATGCAGGGATAGTCGAGGCGATGGGGGCCGGTAAGGTGCAGGTCGCTTGGTATGGTGGTAAATCTTATATTGAGGCCGCAGAACGCTCTGATGCGGAGGCCTTCGGACAAGTGCTCTCTCTTGATGGAACGAAGGGCTATCACTCCTATTTAATCACCAACAAAGATAACGCGATCGTCGATGGGATTGACCCAGAAGCAGGCAATGGGGACAAGTATGTGGTGGAGCATGCCGCAGATCTGACCCTCGCGTTTAATGACCCCAACTCCACCTCTGGCTTTTTGGTACCTAGCTACTATGTTTTTGCCCAGCAGGGGGTTAACGCAGAAACAATTTTTGATGAGATCCTCTATGCAGGAAGTCATGAAGCGACAGCATTGGCAGTTGCAGAGGATCAGGTTGATGTGGCAACCAACAATAGCTTTATTCTGGGTCGTCTTCAGGAGACCAACCCCGAAGCCCTAGAGAAAATTCAAATCATTTGGACATCGCCAATTATTCCGAATGATCCCCTGGCATACCGTAAGGATCTTCCCGACTGCTTGAAGGAATCGATTCAGACGTTTTTCTTCAATTATGATAACGAAGCCATTCTTCTCAGTTTGCAATGGACGGGGTTTGCGCCCGCTCGTGATGAGGATTGGGATATTGTCCGTGAGTTGCAAGTGGCAAAGGACATTCTGGACGTGCAGAACAGTATCGGCCTCAGCGAGGAGGATAAGCAAGCAGAGTTGGATGAACTTAATAAGAAGTTAGAAGCCCTAAAGTAGACTTTCGTTGTTTTGAGGCATGCGATCGGGCGTTGTTCTCCTGTAAGGGTCAGAGTTTTGGGACGAGGCTCTGTTGCTTGTCCCATAAGACTTCTTTCTGGTATTAACAGATAACGCGCCCTAAAATACGGAAGTATTCAGTCTTTTCTCTAACCCATGAGTGCGTCTTCCTTTGAATATACGGTCGGTGGGGCGCTGCATCGAGATGCGCCCTCTTATGTGATGCGACAGGCGGATCATGATCTGTATGCGGCACTCAAAGCGGGGGACTATTGCTATGTCTTTAACTCCCGCCAGATGGGTAAGTCGAGTCTGCGGGTGCGAGTGGTGCAGCAGTTGCAGCAGGAGGGCTTTTTGTGTGCGGTGCTGGATGTGGGGGCGATCGCGGGCTATGGTACCACGGCAGAACAGTGGTATTTGGGCTTGCTCCGAAGCTTGAAAGGAAGCTTTGGCTTACGGGCATTTAAGCTATTGCCTTGGTGGCGCGAGCGGGAGGGCCTATCCCCCATTCAGCGCTTTAACGAGTTTTTGGCTGAGGTGTTGTTGCCGTCGCGTACGGAACAGTTGGTGGTGTTGATCGATGAGATTGATTATCTGTTTTCGTTTCCATTTAATGATGAGTTTTTTGTCTGGATTCGTGATTGTTACCAGCGGCGGGCGGAGCATCCAGCCTATGCCCGATTGTCGTTTGTGTTGCTGGGGGTGGCGACCCCGTCAGATTTGATTCAAGACAAGCGGCGGACTTCGTTTAATATCGGTGGGCAATTCATCGAGTTGCTTGGCTTTCAGTTGGATGAGGTGGAGCCGTTGGCGGCAGGGTTGCAGGCGGTTGCGACGAATCCCCAAGCGGTTTTGGCGGCGGTGTTGGACTGGACAGCGGGACAGCCGTTTTTAACCCAGCGGGTCTGTCAGCTACTTCAGGCATCGGAGGGCTTCATTCCAGCAGGGCAAGAGGCGGAGCAGGTAGCGCAGGTGGTGCAGGCTCGGATTATTGAGAATTGGGAGGCGCAGGATTCACTCTCCCATTTGAAGACGATTCGAGACCGGATTCTGAGCAATGAACAGCGGACAGGGGTGGTGTTGGGGCTGTACCAGCGGCTGTTGCAGGCGGGGTCTGTGCCTGTGGAGGGGAGTGCGGCAGAGATTGAGTTGCGGCTCTCGGGGTTGGTGACGAGCCGGGCGGGGGTGTTGGTGGTTTATAACCCTATTTATCGGGCGGTGTTTGATGAGGGGTGGGTGGCGGCGCAGTTGGTGGCGTTGCGTCCCTATGGGGCGGTGATGGCGGCGTGGTTGGCGTCGGGGCGTGGGGATGAGTCGCGGTTGTTGCGGGGGCAAGCGTTGGTGGATGCCCAGGCTTGGGCGGCGGATCAGCGGTTGGGGGATGAGGATCGGCTGTTTTTGCAGGCGAGTCAGCGGGCGGATCAGCGGGATGTGGAGCTGCGGTTGGCGGCGGAGCAGGAAGCGAAGCGGACGTTGGAGCGGGCGAAGCAGACGTTGGAATATGCAAACCAGACGTTGCAAGCAGTGAATCGCAAGGTGACGCGACGGTTGCGTTTGGGAGCCGGAGTTTTAGCGGCGGCGTTGGTTTTGGCGGGGGGGTTGACTTGGTTTTCTGTGGTGCAGCGGCGGGCGACCCTCAAGGCACTGGACGATATGGAGGCGGCGGAGTTGGCGCAGGAAGAAGCGGAAACTTTGACATTGGCGGCGGAGCAGCGGGAGCTGTTGGCGAAGCAGAATGCGGCGGAGGCGGAGCAGTTGGCTGATCGGGCGGGTAAAGAGCGGGAGGAGGCGAAGGTTGAAGCAGAGCGGGCGCGGAAACTCTCGGCGGTTGCTCGCAGGGATGCGGAGCGGGCGGGTCAGCAGTCATTGGCGGCGCGGTTGCAAGCGCAGGCGGCACAGGCGGAGGTGGCGGCGGCTCAGATTGAGCTTCGGGCAGCAGTAGATGAGTTGAGTGAGGCCCAGATTCTTCGGGATCAAGCAGAAATTGAGCTAGCTGAGGCAAGATTGGGTTCGCAGATTGAACGGTTAGGAACAAGTGCCCTCAGACTTTCTGAGTCAAAGCAACTAACTGGACTCATACTTGCGATTAAAGCGGGGCGACAACTTCAAACACTGGTGCAACATGATCGTAAGCTTGCTAACTATCCTGCGGGAAGTCCAATTTTGGCATTACACAACTCTCTAGCAAAAGCTCGTGATCAGAAGCTCTTTGCATTTCGCTCTCCTTTTGCCAGTAGCTTAATCTTATCGCCTCTATCCATTGCTCCAGACAGTCAAACCATTGTTATCGCCTCTTATGATGGCACAGCTAAGCTGTGGAATCGCAATGGACGACAACTCGCTATTTTCCAAGGTCATCAATCTTGGGTTAATACAGCAGAGTTTAGTCCGGATGGTCAAACCATTGTCACCACCTCTTATGATGGTACGGCTAGGCTGTGGAGTCGCAACGGCCAGCAACTCGCTATCCTCGAAGGTCACGAATCTACAGTTGAAACAGCGGGGTTTAGCCCGAATGGTCAGATTATTGTTACTGCCTCTAGAGACGGCACAGCAAGACTGTGGAACCGCAATGGAAAACTCCTCACCATTCTTCAAGGCCATGAGTCAAAGATTAATACAGCAGAGTTTAGTCCGGATGGTCAGACCATTGTTACCTCTTCAGAGGATGGCACAGCGAGAGTTTGGAATCGTAATGGACAATTAGTTGCTACTCTTCTAGGTCATGGATCAATAGTCTCAACAGCAGAGTTTAGCCCGAATGGTCAGATTATTGTCACTGCCTCTAGAGACGGCACAGCACGATTGTGGAACCTTCAAGGCGAAGAATTAATAACTCTCCAAGGTCATGAGTCATGGGTTGGGACAGCAAAATTTAGTCCAGATGGTCAGACCATCGTCACTGCCTCTTATGATGGCACAGCGAGGGTGTGGAACCATAGCGGACACCAACTCGCTATCCTTCAAGGCCATAAGTCAAGGGTTTGGGCAGCGGAATTTAGCCCAGACGGTCAGACTATCGTTACTACCTCTCATGACGAGACAGTAAAGCTGTGGAAATTCAGCGGACAACTAATCAATACTCTTAAAGGTCATGAGTCTACAGTTTATGCGGCGCGTTTTAGTTCAGATGGCCAGACTGTTGCTACCGCCTCTTTGGACGGCACAGCACGACTGTGGCACCTCAATGAGAAACAAGTTGCTATTCTTCAAAGTCATGAAGTTGGGGCTAATACGGCAGAGTTTATTCCAGGGCTTGTGGTTGATACAGCAGAGTTTAGCCCAGATGGTCAGACTATTGTCACTGCCTCTGCTGACCGCACAGCAAGGGTGTGGAACCGTAGCGGACAACAACTCGCTATCCTTCAAGGCCATGAGGCTGGAGTCAATACAGCAGAGTTTAGCCCAGATGGTCAGACTATTGTCACTGCCTCTGCTGACCGCACAGCGAGGGTGTGGAACCGTAGCGGACAACAACTCGCTATCCTTCAAGGCCATGAGGCTGGAGTCAATACAGCAGAGTTTAGCCCAGATGGTCAGACTATTGTCACTGCCTCTGCTGACCGCACAGCGAGGGTGTGGAGCCTCAACGGACGCGAGCTTGCCACTTTTCAAGGTCATGTAGATTCAGTTTTGATGGCAGAGTTTAGTCCAGATGGTCAGACTATTGTCACTGCCTCAAAGGACGGCACAGCGAGGGTGTGGAACCGTAGCGGACAACAACTTACTGCTCTTCAAGGTCATACGTCAACGGTTTCGACAGCGAAGTTTAGTCCAAATGGGCAAACCATAGTCACTGCCTCTTGGGATAGCACAGCAAAGCTGTGGAGCCTCAACGGACGCGAGCTTAACACTCTTCAAGGTCATGTGAATTCAGTTTCTACAGCAGAGTTTAGCCCAGATGGTCAGACCATAGTCACTGCCTCTGCTGATGGAACAGCAAGGGTGTGGAAACGCAATGGACAACAGCTCGCCACTCTTCAAGGTCATACGTCAACGGTTTCGACAGCGGAGTTTAGCCCAGATGGACAAACCATAGTTACGGCCTCTTCTGACCGCACAGCAAGGCTTTGGCATCTCAACGGACAAGAACTTGCCACTCTCCAAGGTCATGAGTTCTGGATTAGGAAAGCAAAATTCAGCCCAGATGGCCTGAACATAGTCACTGCTTCTTGGGACAGGACGGCGATTGTTTGGCCCGTTTACACCCTTGACCAACTCCTCACCCAAGCCTGTGACTGGCTCCACTACTACCTTCGCAACAACCCCGAGAAAAACACCACCCTCGACGGTCAACCCCTCTGCCCCAAAGCAGTGAGCAGTTACCAGTAAACAGTGATCAGGTTGCCAGCAACCATCACCAACCAATGACGAATACTCTGATGCCTCTTAGAGTAATCCAAGAAAAAAATCATCCATTAAGGTAGATGAGGAAAAGGAGCAAGTATAAGGTTATTGAATGACATCACTACCCAATCCACTAACGGATTCCCTGAAAAAACTATTGCAAGAGACAGCCAAGCAACTGAGAGGAAGCCAAAGACGCCAATACATGGCGAAAGTGGTCAAAGAACTAGGAGCAGGGGGTCAAAGACGA
>JAAHHN010000296.1 GCA_010672165.1 Spirulina sp. SIO3F2
GGCATAATTTCCCCTAACTCAAAAAAAATAAGCCAGTTCACTTGTAACGCGCATGGTCAGCCGTTTTTTGAACTGCTGTACTTGTTTTTCCGCATCGGTCAACACTATCAGGAATCATCTGAATGACGTCTGCGGGACAGCTACAGTTTAGCCCCATTGAGAAAATGATGACTGACTGATGACGACGATCAAAACCTACCTCCAACAAACTCTGGCCCTGACCGCTGCTTTAACCTTAGGACTGCCCCACACTGCCCTTGCCCAAAGCATTACCGCTGCCCCCGATGGCACAGGCACGATTATTCATTACAACGGTAATACCTACCACATCACCGGGGGAACCCACGCAGGCGCAAATCTCTTCCATAGCTTCCAACAGTTTGGCTTGCAGCCTAGTGAAATTGCCAACTTTCTGAGTAACCCAGCGATTCAGAATGTGGTCGGTCGGGTGATTGGTGGCAATCCCAGTGTTATTGAGGGGTTGATTCGGCTGTCGGGGGGGAATTCCAACTTGTTCCTTGTGAATCCGGCGGGGTGGATTTTTACTGAGGGTGCGAGTGTGGATGTGCCGGGGAGTTTTGGCGTGACGACGGCGAACCGGATTGGCTTTGGCGCAGGGTTCTTCAATGCCACGGGGGAGAATGACTATACGGCGTTGACAGGCGATCCGACCAGCTTGATCTTTGATAGCAGCCAACCGGGGGCAATTATCAATGCGGCGGATTTGAATGTGGCAAATGGTAGCCTCTGGATGGTGGGCGGTTCGGTAATTAGTACCGGGAGTATTACTGCTGAGAATGGCACGGTGACGCTGGCGGCGGTTCCGGGGGAGAGCAAGGTGAAGCTCTCTCATGATGGGATGAAGTTGAGCTTCTTCTTAGATGCGTTGGCGTTAGATGAGGTTGCACCGGGAACGCCCTTGGGCATTCGGGTGGTGGATTTGCCCAGTTTTCTCAATAGCAGCCATGAGGTGGGCAGTGCCAATGAAATAGTCCGCGCCGAGAATGGTGAGCTATGGCTAGTGGGTTCACGGTTACGCGTGGAAGATGGCGATGTAGTCATCGGAAGTCGCGTCACAGCAGAGAATGTGGATCTGGTTGCAGCAGGTCGGGTGCAGGTGGCAGACCCAAGTGAGATCGCTGGAACCACCACAGTGGTGCGTCTACCAGAAGCGGATGGCCCGGTGAGCCTGAACGTCATTGACCGTCATGCGGACAACGCCGATTCCCTGCTTTACGGCAGTGCCGCCGGAACCATTAGTCGCATTGTCGAGAACGATGAAGATGGCATTGCGGTGATCACGGAGCAGCTAGCGGAAATCCGCGATCAGGGCGAACAGCTCGATGGCATGAGCATCACAGCGGAGGGCAATGAGGGGAACTTCTGGTTAGGGAATACCTGGATTAACCATGAGAATATTGCCATCTACCAAGATCAGCTCAACCAATGGGCGGATGCATTTACCGAGAGTGCGGATCTATTGCTCTACAGTTGCTTTACGGCGTTGGGTGAAGTTGGAGAAGGGTTTGTGCAAACCCTGGCAACGGCAACGGGGCTGGATGTGGCGGCTTCGACCAATGCAACAGGGAGCGCCAACCACAGCGGAGATTGGGCGCTGGAGTACCGCACAGGCGCAATTGAGCTAGGGAATCCGTTTACGGATGCAACCCTATCTGTGTGGGAGGGCAAGCTGGCGACGTTTACGGTGACGACGGCGACTCAGGCAGCCTTAGATGCAGCAATTGGATCGGCAAATGGTTCAGCAGGCGCAGATGAGATTCGGTTTAGTGGGGTAACACAGATTGATTTGACTTCGGCACTTTCGGATATTACGGGTGAACTGACGATTACGGGGGGAGATACGCGAGTCACTATTGCGGGGAACAGCACCAATTTCCGGATCTTCAATGTGACGGGGGGGGTAGCGACAACGTTCGATAATTTGACAATTACGGGGGGGAGAGTCACTGGGGATGGTGGAGGAATTCGGAGCAATGGAGCTGTAACTGTTACCAACTCGACTATTTCTAGCAATTCGGCAAGTGGTAGGGGTGGGGGTGTTTATAGCAATGGAGCTGTAACTATTACCAACTCGACTATTTCTGGTAATTCAGCCAATAATCACAGCGGGGGGATTCGGAGCAATGGAGCTGTAACCGTGACCAATTCCACTGTTTCCGGCAATGTAGCCAATAGTAGTATCGGTGGTGGAATTGGGAACGCTAGCACTAGTGCTGTAACTGTGACCAATTCCACGATTTCAGGCAACTCTTCAGGGAATGATGGTGGAGGCATTTTTAGCAATGGAGCCGTAACTGTTAACAGTTCCACTGTTTCGGGTAATTCTGCCAATAGGGTCGGCGGGGGGATTAGTGGCGATGGAGCCGTAACTGTTAACAGTTCCACTATTTCGGGTAATTCTGCCAGTAATTTCGGCGGGGGTATCCGTGGCAACGGAGGCGTAACTGTTAACAGTTCCACTATTTCGGGTAACTCTTCAGGGAGTAATGGCGGAGGGATTCGGAGTAACGGAGCCGTGACCGTTACCAATTCCACTATTTCTAGTAATTCAGCCAGTGATGTCGGCGGCGGGATTGGAAACGCTAGCACTAGTGCTGTAACCGTAACCAATTCCACTATCTCGGGTAACTCTTCAGGGAATGATGGTGGAGGAGTTTTTGGTAATGGAGCCGTAAGCGTGACCAATTCGACTATCTCGGGTAATTCTGCCAATAGGGTTGGTGGAGGGGTTCGGAGCGATGGAGCCGTAAGCGTAACCAGTTCAACTGTGTCGGGTAATTCGTCAGGTGATCGGGGCGGAGGGATTGGGAACGCTAGCACTAGTGCTGTAACCGTCACCAATTCCACTATTTCGGGTAACTCTTCAGGGCGTGATGGTGGAGGGATTTTTGGCAATGGAGCCGTAACCGTAACCACTTCCACTATCTCGGGTAATTCAGCCAATGATGATAGCGGAGGGCTTCGGAGCGATGGAGCCGTAACCGTGACCAATTCCACTATCTCGGGTAATTCAGCCCGTGATGGCGGTGGAGGGATTGGGAACGCTAGCACTAGTGCTGTAACCATCACCAATTCCACTATTTCGGGTAATTCAGCCAATGATGGCGGCGGTGGGATTTATAGCAATGGAGCTGTAATTGCAACCAACGCTACGATCGCTTTCAACTCAGGTGGCGATGGCGGCGGAATTTATGCTGTTCTTGCCAGCAGTCTAGGCAACACGATCGTCGCCAACAACCGTGCTAGTGGCAATGGTCCTGACCTCGTCGGCACATTCACCGCCAATTACAGCCTCATCCTCGACCCTAGCGGCGCAACCATCGGCGGCGGCAACAATATCTTTAACCAAGACCCCCTGCTCCAACCTCTGGCCGACAATGGTGGGCCCACTCAAACCCACGCAATTACCGCTGCCAGTCCTGCCCTTAATGCCGGGAGTAATTCGATTGCTAATCTGGCAGGCCTTACTACCGATCAGCGGGGTCTCGCTGCCCGCATCTTCGGTGGCACAGTCGATATCGGTGCTTACGAACTCAACCCCAACGCTGACGTGGGGCCCTTCACATTCGCTGAACTCTATCTTGACCCGCTGGAAGAAACCGAGGAGCTGATTGATGGGTTTATGCGGGGTAACGCTTGCCAAACTGTTCCAGAACTCGATCTGGGGCAAGACAGCATACCAATCGAGGAAGATCTCGACGCCACCGACAATATCGAGTTGGATGACAACTGTTTGCCGATTAATGATAAGGATGAAAGCGAACGCAGTGAGATTTCAGCGGTGCAGTGGTTCCTTAATCACGTGGCGTGGCGGGAATAAGAAAATCTCCGACCGAGAAGAGGACTCGACAGGAAGTGGTGGTTTGGGTCTCGAAGCACACCGTGCACCCACCCCGGTTGTCGCTCCGCAAGATCGCCCCTCCCCAGAGTCAGGGCTATTTTATGTTTACCAAAGAAAAACGAGAATGGAGAAAAAAACCAAGGGAACTGGTAAATAACTTTAAGGGAGGATATATGAACGCTAGCTCATCTTGCTGATGATGATCGTCGAATTAATGAAGGTAAAAAAAGCTACCATGAACCCATATGTGCAGATGCCAAATAATTCATCTAGATTACAATCAGTGACAGTCGTTATTCCGGCCCTAAACGAGTCAGGAAATCTAGATCGGTTGCTCCTTTTATTAGAGCAAACCTTCCGTGACCTAGGCTTCACCTTACCCGTGCTGTTAATTGATGATGGCAGTACAGATAATAGTCCTGAAATTCTGACTCGTTTGAGTGCTAAATATGGATGTTTGCGAGTCATTCGACATCAACAGCGACAGGGAGTAACCGGTGTATGGAAGACAGCCTTAGCCCATGTAACGACAGATTGGATATTCTGGGGTCAAGCGGATTTAGAATCTGATCCGCGCACGGATATCCCCTTGCTGCTATCGGCCTATCGCCCTGGGATAGATGCAGTAGCAGGTTGGCGACAACAACGAGGGGATGGTAAAGTGTGTGCTTCTAAACTGGCAAACATAGCCTGTCGTTCGCTCTTTGGCTTACAAATTCATGACATGAATTGGATTAAATTGGTACGTCGAGATTTATTGTCGGCAGAACTGCTAGACAAGACAACCCATCGCTACCTCTTAGCAGTTCTGGCAGGTCAGGGTCATCAAGTGACAGAAGTGCCGACCCCTTGGCATCCGCGCTATTCAGGCAAGAGTAAATTTGGATCGGGACGTTTGCTGAGATCGGGGATAGATTTTCTCAAGTTATTAGGCTTGTGGTTCCAAGGAAAAGTCCAACGAGTTGACGAAACTCAAAAGCAGTGGATTAGAGAGTCAGAAGAGGATATCGTCCTAAGCCTTTTAGGGATTGACTATGAATACTGCATGGTGGGGCAAGCAACAGGTCTGCCGCTCAATTAGGGACTAAGAGATAATAATTATGAAAGACAAGCATATCTTAGCGATCTCATCTGTCTACCCCCTGACCCCTGATGGCAATCACGGTGCTTTCATTCGGGAAGTAATTATCCGGTTGCAGTCTACAGGGGCAAGGTTTACCGTCTTTGCCCCGGCCTATGAGGGAAGCAAAAGCTACGTCTTAGAGGGGGTTACAGTCCATCGCTTTCGCTATTGTCCCAAGCCCTTTGAAAATTTGGTGCGCGATGGCGCTCCTACGAAAATCCAACGGCAACCGCTTTACTTGATTGCGGCAGCTCTATATATTGTTCTGGGTACATTTCAACTGTTTTGGCTCTGTCTTCGGGAGCGACCTAATCTGCTGCATGTGAATTGGCCGTTCCCCCATGGATTGATGGCTTTACCGGCTAGTAAATTGTTGGGGATACCGATGGTATTTAGTTTCTACGGTGGCGAACTGCTCCTAGCCAAAAAATTTCCCTTTGTGGCAACTATGCTGCGCTGGCTATTGCCAGTTGCTCGTCAGGTGACGGTAATTTCTTCGTTTACTCAAGGATTGGTTCGCAAACTCGCTATCTCCAAAACTCTGACTCTCATCCCCTACGGCCTCACCATAGAGGCTAAACCAGCAAAGGTGCGTCAATCGTCGGAAGTACCAAAACTGTTATTTGTCGGGAGGCTAGACGAACGCAAAGGGGTACGATATTTGTTGGACGCATTGCCTTTAATCTTGGCAGAAGAGCAGATCGAACTGCGGATTGTGGGCAAGGGGATTTTAGAAGCCGAGCTGCAAGCTCAGTGCCAGAGCTTGGGTCTAGATGAAGTCGTGGACTTCTTGGGTTTTGTAACCAAGGAAGAACTAGCAGAAGAATATGCTACTTGTGATATTTTTGTCTTGCCAGCTATCGTCGATAGCAAGGGAGATACGGAAGGGCTGGGAATTGTCATGATCGAAGCTTTAGCCCATGCTAAACCCGTGGTGGCAACAGCAGTAGGAGGGATTCCAGATGTGATAACACCAGAAGTAACTGGGAAGTTAGTGCCGGAAAAAAACCCAGAGGCTCTCGCAAACGCGATCGTAAACCTGCTCCGAGATCCGCAAAAAGCAGCAGCAATGGGACAACAAGGTTTGTTAGATATCCAAGACCGATTTAATTGGGATCGGATAATTCCGTTGTGGCAAAATGTCTTTAATCAAGCTCTAGATTGAAGGAGTGTTGGGCAATGAAAGAGGAAGTAAATACTCAAGAGCGATCGCCACATCAAAAGCGAAGTTTGATCTCCCGTTCCATACTCATGCTGCTAGTGGTGGCTCCCATAGGCGTTATGGCTGTACTAACGCTAAAAGTTTTATTGCCGAGTCTGAATAATCCCGAATCCAAATTTTACTCATCGTCCATTGGTTATCCCGCGCGGCAACGTCAGGCAGGTAAACCCATTCAAGTCAAAGCTGTAACTGTTTCACGTCAGAATTTGGAGTCGAATCTCGCAGCTCCAGGAGAGTCGGTAGCACTCCAGGAAGTGGATGTGCGACCCGAGATTACCGGGGTGGTGACAGAGGTTTTGGTGGCAGAGGGGGAACAGGTTCGCCAAGGTCAGCCGTTATTGCGGATAGAATCGTCTGAGTTTGAAGATCAGGTCAGACGAGCAGTCAACCAATTGGCGATCGCCCAAGCCCAACTAGAGGCTGTAGAAATTTCGGGCATGGCAAGATTGCGGCAATTAGAAAATGATGTTAGGTCTGCCCAGGCACGGTTAGAAGAGGCGGAAGCCAGGCTATCAAAAATTGACACCTTAGCTGAAGAGCAACGAAAAAACCGGATTGAAGCGGCTCAGATAATGGTGGCAACAGCAGAAAAGAGACTAGAGAAACTTAGGATTTTACAAGAGAAGGGGGCGATCGCCCAGTTTCAGCTCTATGATGCTGAGGACAGCTATGCTGCGAGCGTTAAAGAACTGCGGGATGCTCAACAAGGAATTTTCGACGATCAAAATAATAGATTCATCAATAGAGATTTCTACCTGACACGCCAACAAGAACAGCTAGATGCCCAGCGAGCATTGGAATCAGAAAGAGAGACCATAAACAGAGAGCTTGGGAAAGCCAAACTAACAGTAGCTACTCGATCGATAGAGCTAGAAGATGCGAAGAGAGATTTAAGCAGAACAGTAATTTATGCTAACGGTGATGGTCTTGTCAGTAGCCTAAACGTTCATACTGGAGATTTTATCAATGCTCAATGGGGTTATAAAGAACCTCTGGTAATACGAATAATGCCTGTTTCGTGGAGATGGAGTTGGGGCTTGGCGATCGCTGCCACCTCC
>JAAHHN010000297.1 GCA_010672165.1 Spirulina sp. SIO3F2
TCTTAGCTCATCCAGGATTTCATCACTTTATTGGTCTCTCTTTGCGCTTTCCTCTTATCTTCTCACATTTGACCTCCACAACCCCCTTCCCGCTTCACTTTTAACGACTTTTGCGCAACGGATAGCTCCCAGGAGGGGATTTTTCATCTCCTCTTGGGAGGAGTACCCCAGAGGGGGGAGGTGGGTCAACCCACTCGAATTACCATCAGAAGCTGAATATATTGCTAAGTTCAGGGGGAGCTTGGATTTCAGTATTTAAAGGCATAAGTCCTATTGTTTTGCCGCTAGCCTTTGTTATTTGAAACTTCTTTGTCAGGGGTGCGATATAACAGTGGGCAACCGGGAGATTGTCGAGGGTTACTGAAGATGAGTATGGAGTTCGGTATGGATCTTGAAGGAGCGCGGAGGGATTGAATAATGGCGAGAGATTGGGCATATCAAGCGGCTAAGTACAAGATCGCGGAGGCACTGAGGACGGGGGCGACAGAACTTGATCTGAGCTGTGATTGGGTGGCTGAGGATTCAGAAAGGCTCACCGAGCTGCCGGAATCGCTGGGTCAGCTAACCCAGTTGCAGACGCTGGATCTCTCAGGCAACCAACTGGAGGAGCTACCGGAATCGCTGGGTCAGCTAACCCAGTTTCAGACGCTGAATCTCTCCCACAACCAACTGACGATGTTACCGGAATCGCTGAGTCAGCTAACCCAGTTGCAGACGCTGAATCTCTTGGGCAACCAACTGGAGGAGCTACCGGAATCGCTGGGTGAGCTAACTCAGTTACAGGCACTGAATCTCTACAACAACGAACTGAAGGAGCTACCGGAATCGCTAAGTCAGCTAACCCAGTTACAGGCACTGAATCTCTACAACAACGAACTGAAGGAGCTACCAGAATCGCTAAGTCAGCTAACCCAGTTGCAGGAGCTGAATCTCTCGGTCAACGGACTGAAGGAACTACCGGAATCGCTGGGTCAACTAACCCAGTTGCAGGCACTGGATCTCTCGGGCAACGAACTGAAGGAACTACCGGAATGGCTAGGTGAGCTAACCCAGTTACAGGCATTGAATCTCTCGGGCAACGAACTGAAGGAGCTACCGGAATCGCTGGGTCAACTAACCCAGTTGCAGGAGCTGTTCGTGATAAATAATTTGTTTGAGGAACTTCCAGTAGTCATCCGCAAACTGACGCAATTAAAGGATTTGCGTGTATTCTCGAATCGCATGACCAGCATTCCGTTGTGGATTAGTGAGTTGATAGAATTAACTCGTTTGTATCTTCATGATAATCAACTAAGATCTCTTCCCGAGTCGATTGGTAATTTACGAAACTTAAACGAATTGTTATTAGGTCGATCCTACGGTGGAAATCAGCTAACCAACCTTCCAACCACCTTCACAAAGCTTGAGAAGCTGAAGGAGCTCGATCTAGCCAAAAACCCCCTCAACCCCGAACTCGCCGCCGCCTACGAACAAGGCCTCGACGCCGTCAAAGCCTACCTCCGCGCTAAAGCCGAAGCCCAAATCACCCTCAACGAAGCCAAGCTAATCCTAATTGGTGAAGGCGAAGTCGGCAAATCCTGCTTGCTTGACGCATTACGTGACGAACCCTGGCAAAAACATGATTCAACGCATGGAATCGAAATCAAACCTGTGCGGGTTAAGCATCAGGATGGGAACGAAGCAGAAACTGAAATCACCCTCAATACCTGGGACTTTGGCGGTCAGAAAGTCTATCGACCCACACATCAATTCTTCTTCAGCGCCCCCGCCGTCTATCTCGTCGTCTGGAAACCCCGCGAAGGCCCGCAGCAAGGCGCAGTTGAATATTGGATTAACACAATCAAACACCGTGCTGGCTCCGAAGCCAAAATCTTAATCGTCGGGACACACGGCGGCCCTCAACAACGCCAACCCGATATTGACCTGCAAGATCTGCGCGATAAATTCGGTGCCGATTGTGTTTTAGATGCTTTCCATATCGAGAGCCGACCCGAACAGTATGACGAAGAGAATGACACCTGGAGCGGAGAACGAGAGGGGATTGCAGAACTTAAGCAAGCCATTGCAGACGTAGCGGCTGCCTTGCCCAATGTTGGTCGCACCGTTGCCACCAGTTGGAACAATGTGCTGCAAAGCATCAAAAAACGCAGCGAACAAGACCCCTATATTTCCTATGCACAATTCGAGGAACTCTGCACCCAAGAAAACGTAGAAAAAGTCTTGGCGCAAACCTACGCCGGGATGCTCAATCAGCTTGGTTACATCATCCACTATGACGACGCCGACGATCTCAAGCAGATTATGATTCTTAAGCCAGACTGGCTGGCTAAAGCAATCAGCTTTGTCTTGGATGACAAAGAAACCCGTCAATGCAACGGGCTGATCAGCCATGCATACCTCAGCCAACTCTGGAAAAATCCCCCCTACGATGATGAGGAAGGCTACCCCGAAGCCTTGCATCCCTTGTTTCGCAGGCTGATGGAACGCTTTGATATTTCCTATCAGGTTGTTCTCAACACAGCGAACCGCGAACCCACCAGCCTGATCGCCCAACTGGTCAGCGACCAGCCCCAGCCCCTACCCGACTGGGACGCGCAGCCCCAGCCTGGTGATGAAGAAAAGCAGCAAATCTGCCAGATTGTCGAACGGGAACAAAACCAATCCGCCAACGCTGAAGGGCTGTTTTACCGTCTGATTGCGCGATTGCATAAATATTCCCTGGGGCGTGAGAACTACGACGACAGCGTTCATTGGCAACGCGGCTTGCTGCTGGATGATGGCTATAACGGTCGAGCTTTGCTGCGTCATATCGGCAACGATATTCATATCACCGTGCGGGCGGCTTATCCAGAACGTCTGTTGTACGAATTGACGAAAGACGTGCAAGAACTGATTGAAAATCCTGATCAAGGCTGGGCAGGTCTGCGCTGCGAGATTGTTGTGCCGTGCATTCTCCCCTGTGGTCTCAACAATCCAGGTCGTGGACGATTTGATGTCAGAAAACTAATTCTTAATAAAAAGAACGATGTCAACAAAGTGCTCTGCCCTGCGACCGATTGCGAGCAATTTCATTCTGTAGATCAATTAATGCGGAATGCAACGGTCACGCGACGATCGCAGCTCTCAGACAGCGACATCAAACAAATTCGCCACGAAGTGCAAGACATCATCGACGAAAAAGATAAAAAAGATCTGCAACGGCTGCGATCGCTCTATCGCAAGATGAGCCAAGCCGACGAACAGCTTGCTATCTTGATGCAGATGAGCCTCGATGAAGCCCGAAACGGTCCACGTCTGTTTAGCCTCACCCCTGCCGACACGGGTTTTTTGGATAACCCCGCCTGGGTCACGCAGAAATTCACCCTGACCCTGTGGTGTGAGCATTCTCGTAAGCCATTGCCCGTCCTCTGGGAGACAGAACGCGGCAGTTACCCGATCGAACGGCCACGGGAATGGCTAGAGCAATATGGCCCCGCGTTGCGCACCGTCACTAAAACCCTTAGTGCCATGCTGCCTGTCGTTGCAGCGACCGCCAAGATCGCCATTCCTGACAAGACTTACCAGGGCATCGAAAAAAGCCTTGATTTTGGTCAGGAGTTATTTGCAGCCCTGCTCACGGGGGGCGAAGCAATAGCCGATATTGCCGACGGCGACAGGATTGACGCTGAACAGGGCGCAGCGCGGCGAGCCCAAAACGCAGTGCTACGAGAATTACATGCCCTCTTGCAAGAGCGCGATCCGGGCTTTGGTGGTTTGGTGCGGGTGCAAAATAAACGCCGTGAGTTTATTTGGGTACATCCAAAGTTTAAGGATGAATATTGAGCAGATTAGAGTATTGTCTACTTGTTTTTGGGTTTCCTATTATTTGAAAAAAGTTGAGTTTGCTACGCCTTAATGTAGTAAGCAATAGGAGTTGCGTACTTCTGCACAATAAAAATTACGTTTCTCTTGCCCTTGAAGACATCAGCCTTGTTGGCCGTTACCCCGCTACGTCCCTTGGATGAAGGGCATGGCTGTCCTGAGCTGTAAGGAGCACCAGGGTTGAACGCATTGCAGAATTTATAGCTTAGGGCGTGTCGTCAGTTAAAACCAGAAGCCTTACGGGACAAGCGATAGAGCGCCCGACCCCAAAAAAACAGAGCAAGGGTCTGTAAGTCAGTCACAGCAAGAGTTTGAGATCTAACTAATGACAGCCCCTAGTGAATATCGAGAAAATTCTTAAAATCTCAGTGCAACGGCCAAACACAGCAGTTACAGTTGAAGCACTAAAACCCAAGAGACACAAAACACTCCATGAAACGCTTAATTGTTTGTTGTGACGGCACCTGGCAAAAGCTGGCAAGTGCCTATCCTACCAACGTGGTCAAGATTGCCCAAGCGATTAAGCCGATTGATGACCAAGGGATTCCGCAGATTGTTTTTTATGATGAAGGTATTGGCACAGAAGACAAGTTCTATAAAATCTTTGGGGGGGCGTTTGGCTGGGGCATCGATCGCAACATCCGTGATGGCTACCAATTTTTGAGCCTCAACTATCAGCCGGGAGATGAGATTTATCTCTTTGGTTTTAGTCGTGGTGCTTATACGGTCAGAAGCTTGGCCGGTTTTATTTATGTTTCTGGGCTGGTCTCCCGTGTGCATATCCGAAAAACCCCGGAAGCTTATCGTCTGTATCGGGAGCTGGGTGGTCGGCCTGATACTCCCGAGTTGGTTCAATTTCGAGAAAAATACAGCGATCGCGTGCCGATTAAACTGCTGGGCTGCTGGGATACAGTCGGTTCGCTCGGGGTTCCTGACTTAATTCCGGTTTTGCCCCTCGATCGCAAAATTAATGAGAAATATCGCTTCCATAGCACAGCGCTCTATCCCAATGTGCTAAACGCTGCCCATGCAGTTGCCATTGATGAGAACCGTAAAGTTTTCAATGTCACCCTGATGCAGTCTGGCAGTAGTGAACAAGTATTGCATCAAGACTGGTTTCCCGGCCCTCATGGTGCAGTGGGTGGAGGCAGTGCTGCTAGCAGTGGTCTTTCGGATGCGGCTTTAGTTTGGATGATGAACCATGCCCAGAGTCTAGGGCTGGCGCTTGACCCCAAGGTTATTCCCACTGGGATTAAATGTGAGCCCACCACTCCCTTTGAGCAACCCGCCAATCCGCTATTCCAGTTTAGTAAGCCCTTTATCCGAGACATCCCCGCACCCGCGAGCTTTGATGAGAGTGTAAAACAACGCTGGCAAAAGGTTTCAGACTACCGCCCAACAAACGTGTTGCCCTATCAAGCAGAGATTGAAACTTAGTGATAGTGGTGTGTTATTGCGGTGGTCAATCACGCTAGTACCGCGAGGCGGAGTTCAGAGTTCAAAGTGCTTGTACAACAGACATTCTGTGAATTTTGAATGGATGGCTTATTTCCGCCGTTCTGTACGAGGACATCACTCAGGGCAGATATTGCCCTGAATGATGTCCTCGGCAGATTAATGCTATACACTTTCTTAACTAACCTGAGCTCTGGATAAGCAGATATTGCGAAAGACTTTAAAACCCAGCAGAATCAGCAATACTGGCTCCGATATTGCAGGAGTTGATCGGTAGTCCTCTCCACCTCAGCGGGCGGTGTCGGAGGGCTGGCCCTCTGACAACCGGGTTTGACAACGAGATTTCAAGACTTTGGGGCATGTGATAGTCTCGCTTAACCGAAACTCACGTTAACTAGAATTGACTTTTAGCTTAAGCCGTCACAGTTATGTTGTGTTGAGCACTCGCAAGTATCCTTCTTGATGCATGCCATGTTTGGAATAGGCTTGAAGCTTTTTTACTGGCAATATTTAGCATCGACAATGTGAGATGCAATTCGCACAGGTTGTCTCTCAAGTCCAGTCTGTTTAGGAAGTGGATGTGAAGTGATTTTTTGGCAAACCTGTTCATTGTGTCCCAGACCTGCATAGCCCCAACTGTAGGTTGTTGTGTCAAATACAGTTGCTTGGGCAGGATTCCAGGAGAACACAATACTCAAGGTGGTGACACAAGTAATGGTGACATAAAGGAGCAAGCGAGCCATAAGATTGTTGATGGAGTGGAAATGCGGTGTCTGCTCAAGCGTTAAGCAGATTCTGACTCCATCGACTACAGTCGCTAAGAGTCGGATTTCGAACAAGCACTTAAAAATTTGACTTGCCCTGAAACTTATATATGTTTAGCTCTGGGGGCGATACGGCTGTGTTATAAGTGATGGCTATCTAGCCTCTTCAACGATTAATTACAAAACGGGTGCGATTGCGATCGCCGATTCGTTCGTAATGGAATTCATCTACACTGCGTACCGCAAGATAAACCCCTAAACCTCCCATTGGCCGTTGCCCAAGCGCCTTATCAATTTGGGCTGCACTGAGTTGATGGAGCTGCTCCGGCTCATAAGCACCACCTGTATCCTCGAGGATGACAATCAACTGCTCAGGGGTGAGAATCGTGTTGAAGACTAGCAAACCAGGCTCATCAGTTTGGCCATAGCCGTGGAGTATTATGTTTGTACTGATTTCATCAACCGCTAAACGAAGATTGTAGCTTGTGTGTGCATCTAAGCCAACTTCACGCGCTAATTTTTGGATATACTGAGCAATTTTCGGCAAGGACTGGAGTTTCCCTACAACCGTTAACTCGGTCATTTTTCCTCCGGGTCGGGTTGCCGTCGTACTGCTAGCAAGGTGATGTCATCCCACTTTTTGGCAAACTGGGTATGCTGGAGCACTTGCTGCATAATCTGCTCTAATAGCATCTCAGCAGATTCAATGGGTTGAGGCAGACTCTTAAGTAGTTGTGCCTTCGTGAAAAATTCAGCATTAACAGCGCGGGCTTCCGTGATTCCATCGGTATAACCCAGCAATACTTCACCAGGGATTAGTTTGGTCTGTTGAACCATAAAACGGGCATGGGGTACGATGCCCAGGGCGGGCCCAGTGGGTTTAAGTTCCCAGCGGACTTGACCTTGGGGGTCGAGGAGTTGCAGGGGTTCATGGCCACCATTGACATAGGTGAGTGTGCCTGTGTTTGGGTCAAGGACGCCAAAAAAGAGTGTGGCAAACATACCTAAATCCCCATGATTGAGCGCGATATAGTCGTTCGTCAAACAGATCGCTTGTAGGGGACTTAATGCATGAGGGGCAGGGGACTCGGTGGAAGTGGGAGATGCCACAAGGTCATCCATTGCCAAACTTGACCAATCTAACCCCC
>JAAHHN010000298.1 GCA_010672165.1 Spirulina sp. SIO3F2
TCTGGGAGACACAATCTCAAACACCACTTGCGGCGCAATGTTGTCTTCTTTCCATTGCTGATAACTGCCTCGATAGCCAGCCGGACGGCCGAGAACCACCATGGCGTCTGGTGCTTGGCTGGGTGGGGTTTCATCCTTGGCAACCTGAACGGGATACCACAGTAGATCCCCGGCGACAAAAGCAGTTTGGTTTTGCAAGAGGGCTTTGAGATTTTCGACGATGCGGACAATCCACTCATACTGCGCTGTATTGTCAGCCATTGGTTCACCGTCAGAGTCCGGGTAGCGATTTTGAAGTTGAGGGGGAGCTTGAACCATATTCTTATCGCCCAATATTGTCCTTATTATGGCGCATTGCTGGGGTCTCGGCTGCTGACCTGCTCATCACTTTTCAGGCAATACACAGGGTCAACCCTGGGAAAATCACTCTGAATAATCGTCCAGCAATCAGATCGCTCATTCTAGCTCTGAACACTGCGCCAAAATCAACGATCGCACCGCTGCATACTCAATTTTGCCCTGAGCCGATCGCGGCAATTGCTCACACTTGAGCCAACAATGCGGCTGCATAAAACGACCGCAATGCTTGTCGAGGGCAACTTCAAGGTGAGCACGATCGCATCCTGTTTCCGGCACATAGGCCACCGCGATCGCTTCTCCCCAATGGGCATCAGGCACACCCACAACACAGACATCCTTGACAAAACCTGTATCCCATAACACTGCCTCAATCGCTTCAGGGAAAACATTCTCACCGCCTTTGATGATTTTGCGACTCTGGCGGCCGGTGATGGTGAGATAGCCATGCGCATCAAACTGACCTAAATCATCCGTGAGCCACAACTCACTATCTGGAAACGACTCAGGATAATAACCTAGGCATAGCGATCGCGCTGAAATTGCAATCCGGCTATTCGAATCAATTTGAACTTGGGCATGGGGTAACACTTGGCCAGTGCTAGGGTTTCCAGCCAAGAAATCATCCGGTCGTAGCGTCACCACCTGAGCAGCCGTTTCAGTCATGCCATAGGTAGGGGCAAGGCAAATTCGTTCAGCCCGAGCCTGGGCTAGCAATTCTGGCCAAGGCGGTGCACCCCCCAGCAAAACAGTGTCAAACTGACGTAACCAGTCAGCGCCCCCCAATGCCAAAAGCTGTTGTAACTGGGTGGGCACAAGGGATAAAAACCCACCTTGAAAGGGTAGCGCTGGCCATTGACCTTGTTTGAGCTGGGCATAGGAGCCGAGAGCACAAATGCCCCCAGTGAGGAGCGATCGCCAAACCTGCATTAACCCACTCACATGATAGAGCGGCAAAATACAGTAACTATGAATTTGTTTAACGTGGAAAAAGTCCTGAAAACCAGCCACTGCTGTGGTAAGCGTCTCAAATGTGTGCATCACAAAACGAATTTGCCCTGAAGAGCCGCCTGTGGGAATCATGATTTGGCCCAATGGCACAGGTTTAGGATCTGGTGAAATTACACAAGGGGCATCTCCAAACACTTTCTGGGGTCTGATCTGCTGGCTTAGCTGCTGCCATTGGGCTTCACGCCAATGGAAATTGCCCAGAAAAACAGGGGTTTGGGTGGTGATGGCAGCCCAAAAGCCTGCGAGAAATTCGGTTGGATCGGGTTGGGCTAGTAGGAGGCGATCGCAGGGTTGATGCTGTAATTCCTGAGTATAGTGCTCAAGACTCAGCCGCCAGCGCGAAACGTCTAGATCGTGGAGATAAAGGGTGGGATCTAGCGTTGCCGGAGATGCAAAATGACTCACTTTTGCCTTACCAAAGGTGCAAGCTGGCGAATATTACTCGCACGACCCACAATCGTCACTGACTGACGCTCAATTTTGACCAAAATTTTGCCCGAAAACCATCGTTGCCAACCTGACTGGCTATAGATCGTAAAGTCATCTTCATCAACTTGATCTTCAAAGCCTAATTCAGTCAGGGCTGTACTCAGTTGTGTTTGGAAACGACGTTTATTTCCAATTTTAAAATTGAGGGTACTACTCCGGTTCATATAGAGACCCAAGAGACCCGTCATCGTGCCCACCAATAAACTCAGTTGTAGCGTCGCCTGGTTGTTCATTCCCAGATGAAGCTGCTGCGCTAACACAACATCAGCGAGCAAGGTTGCGGTGGAAAAATAATAGAAAAATGTGAGCAACAATCCAGGGCCTTTAGGCATGGTGATGCAATCCCTCTCAATTCAGAATGCGTCCACATTTTAGCCTATTGTCCTTGGGGAGAATCTGACGATCGCGCCTCCGATTCTTCCAGGGTCAACGCCGCAGCCTCACCAAACCAATCGTTGAGTTTTTGGCGTGCTTGGGCTTTCACTTCAGGCGTAATTGCCACAGCTACCACTGCGATCGCCGCAGCCAAAGTGGTCAGGTCATCGGTATAGCCCGCGACGGGAATAAAGTCCGGAATCAAATCAATGGGGAGAATAAAGTACGCTAAAGCGCCGTAAATTGTCGTCTTGGCCCAAGCGGGAGTTTGGGGAGACTGGGCAGCATAGTAGAGAATCAGTGCTTTTTCCACAACTTGCTTACCGGCTTTGCGGGCAAAGCGGCCCAGCTTACGCCAGAAGCGTTCATCAGAATAGGTGGGTTCCTTGGGCATAATGTGATGCTTGGAGCTTAACGTTTTGAGGGTTGCGAAGGAGTAGAAGGTAGCCAGCGCTGAAGCCTTTGCCAGAGGGATTGCAGTCGATCGCGCCCCACCCGCCAGAGCTGGGGCAGTACCGTTTGGAAATAGGTTTCAACTGGGAGAACTGGGCGATCGGGCAAAGGATGCAATAGCTGCTTGAGCAACCAGCCTTGAATGGTAATGATTGTGCCAAAGGTCACTGTCAAGCTCAGGAAATCCCAGAGTAGTTGCCACATTGCCCCGAGCCCTAGCAACGACATCAAAATTGATAGGAGACCGCCACCATTATTGAAGCCAAAGATCCCCGCCAGCGCCATGACAAAACCAATGCCAATCAGACCCAGAACATTCCCTAAGATCCACCAATAGGCGCGATCGCTATGACGACTCAATAGCCAACATTGCAACCCCAACATCACCAAAACCATCAGTGGTTGTAGGGGTTTGGCAGCAGTAAATAAAAGCCCCAGAGGTAAGCAGGACATCACTAACCACCAATGGGCATTATGTAGCCGACGGGCCAAAACATAGGTCTGGGCAGCACTCACGACGACAGCCCACAGCAAATTGATGAGCAGAGAATTAACGGTTTGGAGTTGCCCGAAGAAAGTGCTCCCACTGAGATGAATCCCCCAAGCTGCGAACCAGGCAACACCATTGAAGAGCAGCCATTGGTGCAAGAAGGGACGTTTGGGGAGACACGGTTCAGGGGCAGGCCGGGGAGGTGGATATGGTGCAATAGCTGAATCCGTAACAGCGCTATCAGCGATCGCCAAGTCCACTTCAGCCATCCAAGACGGTTTTGCTTGATTGTGTACTCGACCGTAGACCCGCAGCCGTTCAATCTCTGGGGAAGCCAGCTTGCGAAACGAACTCTCCAAATACGGCAAAAGCTGGGCTTGGACAGGTAAGGGATCTGAGTCAATGATCAGTGCTAAGACCGCATCCTTCCGTTTAGCTTGGATACGCAGACCTCGCGGGGCAAGTTGCCGATTGAGCAGCGTTGCGATCGCTTGGGCATTCCCTTGTTTAGCCTGGTGCAACAGATCAGCAGCAATCATAACGGTCAAGCGAGAGTACCTAAGTGGGGTTCTGGCGAGCGTGATGAGCGACCCAGGCTAAACGAGTTAATTCATTGAAAATGGTAAACGCCAGGGTTGGACCGCCCTTACGACCCCGAACACAAATATTGGGGATGCGGGAGTCTTGGAGACGATCTTTCACCACATCTGCGTCCACCAAGCCCGCCGGAGTAGCGATGACCAAGGCAGGGTGAATTTCTTCGGCTTCAATCAGTTCAACTAAGGTAGTCAGGGCTGCGATCGCTTGGCCCATCACAAAAATGCCATTCGGGTAAGCTTTGGCTAATCGGGTGAGACCACCCACAATGGTTGATGGAGTAGCCAGGGCATCAGGGGCGAGAATCTGACTCGCGCAATGAAGTGCATTGAGAAAGGTTGCCTGCACCATCGGTTGGACGGCAAGTTGCACCATCGGTAAATCTGTGATCACCGGTTGGCGGGTAGCTAAAGCCTCTGCGCCAGTCTGAAGCGCTCCTGCTGAAAACGCCACCAAGGACTGATATTCAAAATCGCCCGTTTCGCCAATAACACGTCGGACAATTGCATATTCAGCCGGGGTAAAGGTATGTTTGCTGATTTCTCGATCAACAACTTTTAAACCTTGTATATCCAAACTCGACCCGTCCATCCTCCAACCCTTGCAGTGCGTCGCTCCCCATTTTAGGGTGCGTTCTCCAATTATTCCAGAGTACTCAACTACAAATGATGAGCACCCGACCTAACTAACCTTCAGGGTGCGTTCTCCAATTATTCCAGAGTACTCAACGACAAATGAGCAGCACCCGACCCCACAAATCTTCAGGGTGCATTCTCCAATTATTCCAGAGCACCCAACAACCAATAACTAGCACCCGACCCAACACAGCCTTTAGTCACTCTGCTGTGGACTAGATGATAAATCAATGCCAACTTGCAGCGCTGGATTATTTTCCCAGCGATCGGCTACATGAGCATAAATACAAGTGGTACGAGGATCAGCATGACCCAAGAGATCTTGCACTTGCCGCAATTCCGCCCCCGCTCGCAAGGCTAGGGTTCCGGCGGTATGACGCAGGCTATGGGCGGAAATGGTGCGCCCATCCTGGTGTTTAAGCTGCGCTTGGTTGAGATGGCGATCGACAATTAAGCGAATGCCTCGACGGGAGAGACGTTTACCTCCAGCACGGTTGCCCACTGCAATAAAGAGAGGGCGATCGCTAGCTAATTTTTCGCCCGCTTCACGCCGAGCGTCCAGGTAGTCTTGCAATAATTGCGCCAGTTCGGTTGTGAGCGGCACAATGCGAATGCTGCGTTTGCCCTCAACCCGAATGCCCCAGTTACGGCCTTGACGAACCAGATCTGCAATATTAGCGCGGTGCAATTCAACGGTGCGGGGGCCTTCAATCGCCATCAGAGCAAGCAAGACTTTATCTCGCAGATTTTTCACATCCATCTCGTCCGGGATGTTGGCCATGAGTTGCTCAACCTCTGGCTTTTCAAGATAGGTGATGCGATCGGCAGGATCGCGGCGCTCTCGGGGCGCCTTGATACCGAGAGCGGGGTTAGCTGTCAACAAACCATGTTCAACCGCTGCTTGATAGAAACGACGCACCACTGAGAGCTTGAGCGCGACAGTGGCAGGCTTGAGTTTCTGGTCTTGAACCAACCAAGCACGATATTGTTTAATTTGGCGTGAGGCGATGGTAGTGGGGTTGTGGTTGTGGCGATCGCACCAGAACAAAAATTGCTGCACCTGAATACGGTAGGTTTTCAGCGTATCAGCCGAAGCATCACCTGCGCCCACATCGATATTGAGAAAGTCAGCGAAAGCAACGAGGAGATCGTCAGTTGTGGCAAGGGAAGAGTCGGCAGGAGCAAGCACGATTACATTGCACTGGAGAAAGTTTGCTATACCCAGCCTATCATTATGGAATTAATGCCAAGATTAAATATCAGGAGATAGCTTCTTTGCAGATTACGTTGGACTCATTTTTTTAGCACTCAAGTGCACACTACGCATCGCTTTGTGATTTGAGTTCACGGATGCAAAATTAAGATTCATGCATGACCCAAGACTGTATACACCTGACGTTGTAAGAACACATTAAGTAAATCTCCATTGATATGATTTTTCTCGACTTCTTCATGGAGAATTTGGATTGACACATCGAGAGGTAAAGGACGCTTGTAAGGTCGATCGGCGGCAGTTAGCGCATCATAAATATCTGCGATCGTCATCATCTGAGTCTGAATTGGAATTTCCTGACCCCGCAAGCCTTGGGGATACCCTGTGCCATCGAGTTTTTCGTGATGACCATAGGCAATGATCGGAATTTGGCTCAATCCATTTGTCCAAGGAATTTGCTTTAAGAAGCGATAGGAATGAGCAACATGAGCTTCAATCAAACGTCGCTCACTTTGGGTAAGATTACCCCGAGGGAGCATTAGCTGCTCCACTTCTTGGGGGGTGAGCAAGGTTTTTTCCTGGCCGTCGACATCGGTGTATACATAACGGGTCAAGGCAATCAAGTCTTCCCACATTTGTTCCGAGAGGGCTTCAAATTGTTGAGTGGCTAAGGCTTCGGGTTTGTTGAGCTGCTCGACGAGGTCTTGGTAATGGTTGAGGATGGCGATCGCTTGCTGCATCTCCTGCTCTAAGGTTTGCAATTGCTGACAATGACCGCAGGTGGAGTCTTCATGTTGCAGACCACAATGGCTGGGATGATTGACTAAATATTGAAATTTTTGCTCGGCACATTGCCATTGCAGCGTGCGCTGGGCAACACCAAACCGCTGGCGAATCGTTTCCAGTTGATCGGGGTAGAGTTTATACCGTTTGTTTAAAATGGCTTCAGGGACGCCAATTTTGCCAAAATCATGGAGCAGCGAAGCATAACGAATTTCTTGAATTTGTTGGGCATTAAAGTTCAAGTTGTAGAACGGCCCAGACTGGATAGTAGTTACCTCCTGAGCCAAGCGCACCGTTAAATCTGCCACCCGTTCTGAATGTCCAGACGTGGTCGGATCGCGGGATTCAATCACCTGTACAGACGCCCGCACAAAACCCTCAAACAGATTTTCGATGTTGTTTTGCAAAACGTTGCGTTCAATCGAAATGGCTGCCTGAGATGCCAGAGAGCGAACAATTCGTTCTTCCCAGGTTGAATAGGGTTGGGTAATATCGAGGGCATTTTCAGGGGTGAGCTTAAGCTGTGACTGATGTTTGCGGTTAATCAGTTGCAACACACCGAGGGTTTCATTCTTGTTATCTTGCATCGGCAGCACTAAGACCGAACAGGTGCGATAGGCAAAGTCCCGGTCAAAGTTACGATCGAGCTGGTAGGGCAAGCCAGGGACAAGGTTATGGGCATCTGGGATGTTAAGGCTTCGCCCTGTGAGTGCCACATAGCCGGCCAAACTCCGGTGGGTCATGGGCACAGTAGTTTCATGGAATTTTAAGTCGGGCAGGGAGTCATTTTGGGCCACCTTGAAAATTAGCCGTGGACCCTC
>JAAHHN010000299.1 GCA_010672165.1 Spirulina sp. SIO3F2
AGATATCCTCTGTCAACGCTGCTTGACTTTAGCCCATTCTATGCAGGAGCAGATTCGTGATCTGACCCATTTTTATTGGTGGCCTGCTTGATTCCTGTTCTCCCTTTACTTTGCGGATTTGGTATAATATGCACAAACAGCGCACTGCCAGACACACCAGGGTTCGTATCACATTGATGAAACAATAAACCAGCCCTGTTGCCATCGTCATAGGCATCAATGATCGAGCAGTTCACGCTTAAGCCCGCCGTATTACCCGGCTCGCCATATTCGGCATAGTCTTCTGTGGGAAAGTCGCCTGCATAGCCCGCCACTCGCACTGTGCCCCTGACGGCACTGCGAGTAAACGTTTTAGTGAAATCAAGGTTCAGCCAGCCCAGATAACCAAACTGTTCTCCCAAGGGTTCAGCCAGCCGGAGCAAAGCCCAATCGTTTTCGGCATTGTTTTGGTCGTTGTCCCAACCAGAGCGGTAGTGGAGCACCTCGGCTTCGGCTTCCGCTTCGCCTTGGATCAAGTTGGGTTTAAAGACAACGCGATCGCCCCCTGCTTCGTATTCAGGACTGGTCATAAACTCATCCGTTTGAGGGTTGGTGAGGCAATGGGAATTAGTCAAGACCAAGTCTGGGCCAATCAGGGTTCCGGTACACCAGGACGCAACGAAACCGTTAGCCAGCACCCAATCCAGACGCCCAATGGCGGAGTAGGGATACACCGTATCCAGTACAGGAGTGCGTTCGTCTTCGCCAATA
Source organism: Spirulina sp. SIO3F2 (assembly GCA_010672165.1). Taxonomy (GTDB): domain Bacteria; phylum Cyanobacteriota; class Cyanobacteriia; order Cyanobacteriales; family Spirulinaceae; genus SIO3F2. Next base: position 751 of record JAAHHN010000299.1, read on the forward strand.
ATCACCCGATAATTTTGAGCGGGATGATCGGAGACACGACGGTTTTGGGGTCTAAAGCCGCGGCTATCTTCAAGCTGACCACCCAGTTCGTCCAGACTGACGGAGGGTAATGGCGCTTGGCTATGGGCGGCTGGAATGAGAGCGCTGCTGATGGCGACAGCTCCCCAGAAAGACGGTTTCATGTTTGGTTTTTGTTGAGAAAAGATGCTGTTGCTATTGTGTCCCAAGCTGGGATTTTCGGCGACGCTGTTACAAAAAACGATCTAGGGGTGGGCGTGAGTGGTAGCGCATTAAATGGAGGAGAGGTTGTATTTCTGCTGCTGTTCAGCAACAAAGTAATCAAAGTTTCGGAAGTTATCTGCCTCAAAGTCGTCTAGACCCTGTTGAATACCCGCAATGGCGTTTGCGGTTTCTTGTTGTTCCCAACTCAGGAGCGCGGTGAGGAGTTGCGCGGCGAGGGTGTTGATGTCTTGGCCCTGGTCTTGGGCTTTGGCGCGGAGTTGGGCTTCAGTAGTGGGGTCGAGGGTGATGGTGAGGGGCATGGATTTGAGGTCTGGCTGTCTTGTCTGAAATTATAGCGAGAGGGGTTTTGCTACTCCCACCCCACACCAACCAATACAAATTTTGAAACATGACCCCATCGCTGGCATTTTTTGGCCACAATGCAAATGTGTTTATTGAGTGAGTTGATGGGTTTGGCGGTGAAGGTGTGGACGGGTTTGGCTTGGATGCGTCAATGCAGGTCAAGCATCGGTACGATATGAGAAGGTAACGCAGGCGATTTTCCCTTATGAACATCACATTACAACCAGAGCTAGCGAGGTTTCTCTCTGAGCAAGTGGAGCAGGGGATGTTCTCCTCAGTTGAAGCAGCAATCAATGAGAGTGTGCAGCTATTAGTTCGCCAGAAGCTGCTCTACAAAGATCGCTTTGAGGAGTTGCAGCAGGAGATCCTGCGGGGCGTTGAAGACTCGGAGCGGGGGGATGTGATTGAGGGGAAGGTGTTGTTTGCACAATGGCAGGAGCGTCTGAATCAGCGTCGTCAGCGGGAGCGTGGATGAGTCGGGTTTGCGTTTTTACCCGCACCGCGAGTCAAGATGTGGAAGCAATTTTGGATCGGTTAGCGGATTTATCGACAGTAGATCGGTCAGAGACGTTTTTGCAAAAGTTGAATCAGGTGTGTGGCAAGCTATTGGCGTTTCCGGGGATGGGGCGAAAGCGTTATGAGTTGCTACCGGATTTGCGTAGTTTTCCGGTGGAGAACTATCTGATTTTTTATCGGCCGTTGGCGGAGGGGATTGAGATTTTGCGAGTTGTGAGCGGGTATCGGGATTTGGAGCAGTTGTTTGAAGTGGATTAAGCCATAGGGGCTGTGTTTTGCTACTCCCAACCCACTGATACAAATTTTGAAACACGACCCCACCGTTGGCGTTTTTCGGCCACAATGCAGACGTGTTTATTGAGTGAGTTGATGGGTCTGGGGTAGGAGGTTTTGGGTTATGGGTCTGGCGGTGAAGGTGTGGACGGGTTTGGTGGCGGGGGTTTTGGTTGTGGGGTTCGGTTCCCCTACGATAGGCTCGGGGCAACGTGCTTCTCTCTCGCTAGTGGGATGGAATGGTGTTGCGGTGGCGCAGACAGTGGAAGCGCAGCAAGCGGAGGCAACCCGCCTTTTTCAGCAGGGAGTTCAACAGTTTCAAACGAGTCAGTTTAATGCAGCGTTGCAGTCTTGGGAACAGGCATTGGCACTCTTTCGTGCATTAGGAAACCGTCAGGGAGAAGCTGCTTCCCTCGGTAGTCTGGGAATTGCCTACGATGCTCTGGGTCAGCACAAGAGAGCGATCACATTCCATGAACATTATCGGGATATGACCCGCGAAATCGGCGATCGGCAAGGGGAAGCAGCCTCTTTAGGGAACCTGGGTCTTACCTACGATGCCCTGGGTCAGTATCAGCAAGCCCTTGAGTGCCATCAGCAGTCTCTGAACCTTGCACAGGAGGTTGGCGATCGCAAAGGAGAAGCCAGCTCTCTTGACAACTTAGGTGGTTCTTATTATTCCCTAGGTCAGTATCAGCAGGCAATTGAGCTACATCACAAATCCATCGCCATCAGGCAAGAGATTGAGGATCGTCTGGGACAAGCGTTTTCCCTAGGTAATCTCGGCAATATTTATGCTTCTTTAGGTCAGTATGAAAAAGCGATCGATTTCTACACAAAGTCCTATGACATTATGCGAGACATCGGTGATCGCAAGGGAATTGCAATAGCTTTGAATAATATAGGCTCAACTTACAGGCTTTCAGGTCAATATCTAAAAGCCATTGACTTTCATCAACAGTCTTTGAAAATCAAACAGGCAATTGGTGATTATAGTGGAGAAGCTACGTCTTTAAACAACTTAGGCAACGCTTATTCCACTCTAGGTCAATACCAGCAAGCTATTCAGTTCTACAAACAAGCCTTAGTGATTGAGCAGGAAGTGGGCGATCGTCTAGGCGAAGCGGCTTCCTTGGGCGGTTTAGGGAGTGCTCACAATTCTCTTGGTCAATATGAGCAAGCAATCGATTTTCATCAGCGATACTTCACTATTGCAAGAGAAATTGGTAATCCTATAAATGAGGCGATCGCACTCAACAGCCTGGGGAATTCACTCCAAAACCTCGCCCATTACTCTGAGGCTGAACAACAGCTCCTGTCTGCAGTAGAAGTTTATGAATCTATCCGTGCTGACCTTGGTAATAACGACACCAACAAAGTTTCAATCTTCGAGCAGCAATCTAGCGTATACAGTCTTCTCCAACAAACCCAAATCGCCCAAAACAAAACCACTGCCGCCCTCGAAACTGCCGAACGGGGTCGTGCCCGTGCCTTCGTCGAACTCCTCCACCGCCGCCTCAACCCCAACGACCCTAATCCTCAAGTCACGCCTCCTAACCTCAGCCAAATCAAACAAATCGCCCGCCAGCAAAACGCCACCCTCGTCGAATATTCCGTAACCGTTGACTCCTTCGACCTCGACAACAACCCTGGCAAAGAAGCCACCAAAGAATCCGCCCTCTACATTTGGGTCATCCCCCCCAACGGCGACATCAGCTTCCGCCAAGTGGATCTCACTCCCCTCTGGCGCGACGATGACCTTAGCCTCTGGGAACTTGTCCAATTCACCCGTGATTCCCTCGGTGTGCGTGGTCTCAACCTCCGCAACCTCAATCGCCTCGTCGCTGTCCGTCCCCGCGATCCTCAAAAACAAAAACTCACCGATGATGACCAACTCCTGCGTAAACTCCACAGTCTGCTGATCGAGCCGATCGCCGACCTTCTGCCCCAAGACCCAACAGAGCGCGTTATCTTTATCCCCCAAGGCTCCCTCTTCCTCGTCCCCTTCCCCGCCCTCAAAAACGCCACAGGCGACTACCTGATCCAAAACCACACCATCCTCACCGCCCCCTCCATCCAAACCCTCAGCCTCACCCGCACCCAAAAACAACAATCTCCCCTCGGCGATGGCGCATTGATCGTCGGCAACCCCACCATGCCCAGCATCGCCCCCGACTTCGGCGAAACACCCCAACCCCTCACGCAACTCCCTGGCGCAGAACAGGAAGCTAAGGCGATCGCAGACTTACTCAATACCAACGCAGTCACCGGGAATGCTGCTCAAAAGTCTGCGATGGTTGCACAGATGCAAGACGCTGAACTGATTCACCTGGCCACCCACGGACTGCTCGATGATATTCGGGGGATTGGGAGCGCGATAGCTTTAGCTCCCGACCCCAACTTCCAGCCTGAACCCGGACAAGTTAATGGTCTGCTGACAGCAGAAGAAATCTTTGACCTGAACCTCAAAGCGGACTTGGTGGTGCTCTCCGCCTGCGATACCGGACGCGGACGGATTACAGGCGATGGTGTAGTAGGACTCTCCCGCTCCTTTATCGCGGCAGGTGTGCCCAGCGTTCTGGTTTCTCTTTGGCAAGTGCCCGATGCACCAACGGCGCAGTTGATGACCGAGTTTTATCGGCAGCGAGAGCAGGCGGGAGATAACGCCCAAGCTTTAAGGCAAGCAATGTTGCAAACCTTGGCGCGTCACCCAGAACCGAGAAATTGGGCAGCGTTTACGTTGATTGGTGAGGCAGATTGAGCGCTATCCGTGTGAACTTCTCACAGGCATTTGGGGTTCTCTCGTTCGCTAAAATGAATCCAAATCCTTCCTAGTACAGAACCGCAGAAATAAGCCATCCATTCAAAATTCACAGAATACCTGTTGTACAAGCACTCTGAACTTTGAACTTTGAACTTTGAACTCTGAACTCCGCCTCGCGGTACTAGTGCCCATGATCGCTGCCCAAAACCCTCCACCTCGTTTTACCCCTGAAGAATACTTCACCTGGGAAGAACAACAACTGGAAAAACATGAATACATCGACGGGCAAATTTATGCCATGAGTGGTGGCAGCATCAACCATGGCCGCATTGCCATTCGGTTTACTGCAATGTTCGATGCTCACTTAGATGGGAGCAACTGCATACCTGGCAATTCTGATATCAAGGTTAAAATCGCTGAAACTCATAACTATACTTATCCTGATGCCAGCGTCACCTGTGATGAACGAGATAAGACCAATTCAAATTACATCAACTGTCCTTGTCTAATCGTTGAAGTTCTATCAAAAAGCACTGAAGCTTATGATCGCGGCGGTAAATTCCGACTCTATCGCCAAAACCTAGCCTTACGGGATTATCTCCTTGTCAGCGCCACCAAAATCGAAATGGACTTATATCACAAAACCGACCAGGGGCAATGGTTGCTGTTTAACTATCAACCGGGTGACATCGTGGAGCTTAAAAGCATTAATCTCAGCTTCCCCATCGAGCAGGTTTATCGCGGCTTAAACCTCACTCCAGAAACCGAAGCGACTATGTGAACAAAAGTACTTTTTCTGCCTCTCATGACTCCGAGGTTGTCTGTGATCTGGAGGCAGCAGAGCTGCGCATGATGCATGTCACGACGGAGCCATGACACGAGGCGATATTTATGAATAACTCAGACTAGCCGATAGGTATTGAGCAAGCTAATCTAAGGGGTTTGTGACGTGCTCTTCTTTTGCGATCGCTATGGTTCTGGACTTCCGCAATGCCAACACCCTTTGCACCTCTATCTTTGTTCATACCCTTGCTCGTGTGGGCCTAAAGCTAGCGGTGCTCTGCCCTGGCTCCCGCTGTACCCCCCTGACCGTCGCCTTTGCTGCCCATCCCGAGATTGAAGCGCTCTCGATTTTAGATGAGCGATCGGCCGCCTTTTTTGCCCTCGGTCATGCCAAGCAAACCGGACGACCTGTAGTGCTGGTCTGCACTTCTGGAACTGCTGGCGCGAATTTTTACCCTGCGATTATCGAAGCCCACTACGCCCACGTGCCACTGCTGGTGCTGACAGGCGATCGCCCCCCCGAGCTACGCCATTGCCATGCGGGCCAAACCATTGACCAACTCAAACTCTATGGCAACTATCCTAACTGGCAAGCGGAACTAGCTCCCCCCATCGCCAGTCTTGATGCAGCCAGCTATTGGCGCCAGATGGCCCTACAAGCCTGGCGCAGTTGTTATCAGCCCCATGCAGGCGTGGTGCATCTTAACCTCCCCTTCCGCGATCCCCTTGCCCCGATCGCCCAACCGGAAGTCACAGATCTAGAATTCCAAATCGATCCCGAAACGTTCTTCACCCATTGCCAACCCCACATCCCACACCCCACATCCCAACCCGTCCAACTCCCCCCCATTCCCACCCATCGGGGCATCATCATTGCAGGCTTAGCCCAACCCTCTGAGCCAGAGGCTTACTGTCAAGGCGTAGCCCAATTGGCTACACAGTTGAATTACCCAGTCTTGGCGGCGGGGCTTTCCCCTGTGCGCAATTGGACTGGGCTGAATCCTTATTTGATCACGCAATATGAAGGTATTTTACGCGATCGCACCCATGCCAAAACTCTTGCCCCTCAACTCGTTATTCAACTGGGGGAACTCCCCACCAGCAAAGTCTTAAAACAATGGCTAGTGCAAATTCAGCCTCAACGCTGGATTATTGCGCCCTATCCTGAAAATTTCGACCCCATTCATGGCCCCAGTCAACATTTTATGAGTTCAATTGAACAGGGTCTAACCCCCCTTACTAAGGGGGGCAGGGGGGATGACAAGGAGCAGTACTGGCAGCAATGGCAAACCCTGGAACACACTTGTCGCCAAACATTAAATGCAACGATCGCCCCCATCTCTTCGCTTTTTGAAG
>JAAHHN010000003.1 GCA_010672165.1 Spirulina sp. SIO3F2
TAGGGGGTTGGGTGGGTGAAGGTGAGGGGAGTTTTGCCGTCTGGGGTGAGGAGAGTAAGGGTAATGATGGTGCTCATGGTGCTCCTCTGTTAGGGGGTTCTGAGAGGATTACGGATGAAGCCAAGCTTATTGTTGACTTTGACCCTTGCCAGACCATCGTAGAAGCTATCTGCATACTCAAACTGAGGCTCGATAACCATTTCTCCCGTAGCATTGATATAGCCCCACTTTCCATCACTGGTTTGTACTGCGGCTAATCCCTCAGAGAAATGCCATGTTTTACTAAATTGAGGCTCAATAATAATTTCTCCCATTGCATTTATATAGCCCCATCTACCATCCCTAGCTTGTATTGCTGCCAATCCCTCAGAGAAAAACCCTACATCTCTAAACTGGGTTTCAATTACAACATCTCCATCAGTATTAATGAAGCCTCTTTTTTTATAGATAGTTTCTATATAACCAGCAGCAGTATTCTCAATATTCAAGATTTCATCAAAGTTCACAGCTGCTCGTCCCTCTGAGAAAATCCCAATGCAGCATTCAAAGCTTGGCTTTATCACGATATCACCCGAAGTGTCAATATAACCTTCCTTGTCATTTATTCTTATTCTAGCCAGTCCCTCTGAGAAAGCTGCACAATACTCAAATCTAGGCTCAACAAGAGTCTCTCCATTGGTTTTGATATAGCCACACTTTCCACCAATACCTATAGCTGCTAAACCCTCTGAAAATGAACTAGCATAATCAAATTTAGGTTCAATTACAAAATCACCACTAGGATCAATAAAACCATCTTTACTGTTAATTGAGACTCTCGCAAGTCCATTTGAAAAAGAGATAATCCCCGTACCATCCTCATCCTTGAACTGAGGTTTAATTACAAACTCTCCATTGCTATCAATAAATCCGAATTTTTCACCTATCAAAACTGCTGACAGACCCTCTGAAAATTTTCTAGTAAAGTCAAATCTAGGCTCAATAACCATATCTCCATTTGTATTTACAAATCCCCACTTATCATTAATCTCCACCTGTGCTAGTCCCTCTGAAAAGTCCCAAGCTGTATTAAATCGAGGCTCAATTACCCACAAACCCTCAACCTCAACTGGATACGAAGTTTCTATCAATGGAGGGATATAGCCTTTTTTATATAGATGAGGAGCGAAGATCGAGCTAAAACGTTTTACCCGTCAAGCTTTGCTATACCTCATCTTTGCGGAAAGTGCTATAGACGTCTTATCTAAGTTTAAGGTTGGCAAATTGATTAGAGTGGTAACTTTAGTACTGATTCTCGTAAAGATAAATCCGAAAGAAATACTGACTAATCCGATCGTAAGTATTCCAACGACTCCTAATACAGATTCCCTCAAACCCAAAGAGTGTGACGATCTTGACTTATTCCTGACTTGCCTTTGTGGGGAAACTATAGTCTTCTTTTTAGAAGAATTATCCTTGCGTTCTAAGCGAGATCGTTTAGGATAAGGAGGCTTAGGCGTAACTTTTAACGGCTTCTCTGCCAATGGTCTTTCTTGTGGTCTTTGCTTGATATTGTGGTTGACACCAATCAAACTATATTCTAGTTCTTGTAAGGATATCTTCTCAAGGATCAGACTATTCTGATTTTTTGGTAATTGGTTCACATATTTCTGTTTAGGCTGACTAGCCTTATACTGCTCTTGCAACATAGATAACCACTCTTCAATATTTTCATGGCGTCTTTTTGCTTCTAATGCTGTCCCTTTGCAAATCAAATCATTGATTTCTGGAGTTAACTCAACCAGGTTTATTGGAGAGACAAATGGATCAGGCTGGTACTTTTCTTTGACAATAATTCGACGATCCCATGCTGCTGCTGAGAGCTGACCAGTCAAACAGTAGTACAGGGAGGAAGATAAAGCATAAATATCTACTGTTGGCTCTCTTGCTCCTAGCCTTTGTTCATAAGGTGCAAAATCCCAATGTGCATAATGCTTAGAACTCATCGTTGTGGGAATAATATCCGTTGCCAACCCAAAATCAATCAACACCACCTCACCCGACGGCTTCACAATAATATTCCCCGGATGCACATCCCGATGCACCATCCCCGCCCCATGAATCACCTGCAACGCCAACGCCACCTGCCGGAAATAGTCCACCGCCTCCCCCTCCGGTAAACGCCCCCGCTCCTTAATTAGCTCAAATAGATTCTTTCCCTCCACAAATTCCATCACAATGCTGGGCAAACCCGCCTCATCAAAAAAATCAAACACGGATACAATGTGGGGTGATTTCGGAAGTTGTATTAACTGCTTTGCTTCCTTCCGGAACTGCTTAACATGCTTCTCTGCATTGGGATCATCCTGCAAATCCTGTTTTGGCCGCTTGATCGCAACCGGCCTCCCCAAACTCACTTGCAAGGCTTTGTAGGTTACACCAAACCCACCCGGCTTACCCAACTGCCCTAAGATTTTATACTCCCCATTCTTAACGCGCTGCCCAACCTGCCACATTCTCCGCTCAACCCCTCAATACCTTGCGCCTATTTTGGCATAAACTCTCAGGGCTAGCCCCCTAACACAACTAAGCCTTTAACAAACGCCGAAACCCCTCTTGCTCAAAATGCCGATCCGTCGTCAACGCTGCCTCCACACCACGCTGCCGCATCAACACAAAACTCACCGCATCACATAACGAATAGGTCTTATCCGGTCTGGCCAAAATCAAATCTGATGCTGCTCGGTGTAGCACTTCATCCACCCAAACCACTTCCACACCGACTTCATCCACCAAGCGTAGGGTGTAGTCCGTGACCATCAGGTGATCAAAACCACGAACGATCGCCAAAGCAATCAATTCAGCCAAAACATAATTGTGCGTCAGCAACAGAGTGCTCGGGTCGTTCATAATCTGTACTGCTGTGGCATGATCTGGCTCATTCTTGCTCAAAAAACACAGCAACCCAGAAGTATCGAGCAAAATAGTCGGCTTCATCTGGCTCAAAAGTCATTGGCGTAGGCTCTAGCCAAATCCGCATCGATCGCGGCATTATCCAACCCAGTAGCATGGCTCGAATCAAGCACCCCCGCAAACTGCATCAGCGCCTCACGCCCCGCCGCTCTGGTTTCCGAGGTAGCAGCTTCAGACTGCACCGCTTGCTGCAAGCGCTGACTGATAAACCGTAATACCCAAGCTTCTAGCGAGATTTGTTCTGCTTGGGCTTGGGCCAGCACCCGCCGTTCCAATTCATCCGGCAGCTCGATAGTTACTGTTCTCGCCATCACTGTTTCCAACTCTGTCAATATCTATATTAATTATCCAAGACTTCTCGCCCCACCCGAGAGTGGATTGTTGTAACCATCGCTATATTGCTTCAAAACTCCAAAATCTAGTGGTGCAGAAATTCCCTAAAACCGCCAGCCATCAATATCGCCACTGATTCAACACCACAAACTGATCTGCCAACACCAGCCCCGCCGCCTGAAGATTTTCAATCGCCCGCACCACATCTCGATAACCCATATTCCGCTCCGGATTACTCTCCTGATAGATCGCCAAAATCCCTGGATGCTTAGGATTCACCTGATGCAATGCCAAAAAATCCCCACAATTGCGCGTCAGTACCACCCGATTTTGCTGTCGTGCATAATTCAACACCTCTTCATCCGGCAAGCCCATAATCTCCACCTCATTAGCCGTCACCACATCATGACCCGCAGCCCTCAGCAAATTCACCAAATACTTGGCTTGCGAATCCTCATCAATGAGTAGAAACAGGCTCAATGCCAACTCCTGCCGATCGCAAACTCAATAACTCCTCCGCTGCCTCAAGCTGCAACAGTGCTTGATTCATCTCGCAATATTGCACCGCCTCTTCAATCGCCGCCACAGGCAACCCCCAATTCTCAGCCGCCTCCTCAACTGTCATCTGATTCGTCAGCATATCTTGCCAAACCGTTGCCGCCCGCAACTTACGCCCCTTGATATAAAGCTGCCGTCGCCAAGCATGGGGACGCGAAACTAGAAATTGCCAGCGCTCCCCTGAATCAATATCCTGCAAGGATTGGGTGAGAGCATTACATAATGCTTGGCGCTCCTGATTGGGGAGCTTTAAGGCTTGAACTTTAAGGTTATGAAACGACATCGTTTTATCAAATCAAAGGAACTCCAAGCACACCCCACAAAACCATCTCCCTCACCCCTACAGTTTAAAAGCAACCGTGCGATCGCGCGGTTGCTCAAAAAATCCAAACAATATTTGGGGTACGGAGAGGGAGGGATTCGAACCCTCGAACGAGTTGCCCCGTTACAGCATTTCCAGTGCTGCGCCTTCGACCACTCGGCCACCTCTCCTAGAAAAAGTGTCACGGTTTACCATCCTAGCACAGGATGCCACCGCGATCGCCCCCAACTATGCCAGCAATCCCCCGAGCAGTGAAGAAGAAAATAAACAATACCCCCTAACTCACCAGCACCACCAACGGCCAAGTACTCGCCACAAAAATAATCACCGCCAAAACCGCGATCGCCCCATCCACCAAATTCCCAATAATCGCCCCGACTACCGTTCCCAAGCTTGCCTTGAGTGCTGTCCGGCAGCGTTGCTTCAACGGCAACTCATGCACATGTAAAAACTCCCCCACAAACGCCCCCACAAATGGGCCCAGCAGCGCCCCTAGAATCGGCCCCCCCACAGGTAATGCTGGGAGTAACCCCAAAAAGCCCACGATTAAGCCAATCACTGCCCCCACTTGGCCCCAACGGCTGGCCCCCAGCTTCTTCGCACCCCAATAGAACGCCAGCGCCTCGATCGCGGAACTCACCACCAAGAGTGCCAACACCACCAGCAACGGTAAATTGATCCCAGCAAACCCAGTCACCACCGTCCAGACCAACACGCCCCCCAGCACTAGCGTCACCCCTGGCATCCCCGGAATCATCTCGCCGATCGCCCCCGCCAGCATCACGCCCACCAGCAGTAAATAGAGCAACATAATCATGGTCAATTGCCTCCCGGTAAGCGATTTTGAATCGGGGCAAAACGATCCGTTCCCGCTTCGAGCTGGGGCGGGATGCCATCGGGATAACGGACTGCAATCATCTCCTCCAGAGAACGGATGCGATTGCCCGGATCAGGATGGCTGCTGAGAAATTCTGGAATGCCACCCCCACCAGCGGCTTGCAAAATTTCCATCACGTCCACAATGCCTTGGGGCGTATAACCCGCCTCGGTCATAAACTCAAAGCCCCAATAGTCGCTCTCGGTTTCATCTTCCCGGCTATACTTCAGCGAAATTAAACCATTCACCACCTTGGCTAAAATCTCCGCCTGCTCGGTGGTTTGGTCATCTCCTCCTGCGGCTGCCGCGATCGCAATAAATAGGAACTGCCCCAACTGCTGCTTCGCCACATGCTCGGCCCCATGCCGTGCCACCACATGGGCAATCTCATGGCCCAACACCCCTGCCACCTGCGCCTCATTGGTCATCGCCCCCAGCAGCGCGGTGGTAATGAATACCTGACCCCCTGGCAGCGCAAACGCATTGATAGTTTGCGGGTCATCGAGCACATGGAACTCAAAGGGATAGGGGGCATTGGTTGCCACTGACTGCTCCACTAAGCGATCGCCCACCGCCGCGATATAGTTTTGCACGCGGGTGTTGGCATAGAAACCACCATATTCCGTAGCAAGCTGATCGCGGGCTTCTCGCCCGAGGGTGATTTCATCTTCGATCGAAAGCTGGATATGTTGCTGTTCGCCCGTGACCGGATTCTCAACAGCACTGCCGTAATATTGCCACAGGGCAAAGAGGATAAAGAGGAGCGCGATCGCTAGGCGACTCGCTAGTTTAGCCATGGGGAATGGATGCGAGTGGGTGACTTCATCATAACCAATGCCTTGGTGAGCAGGATCAGGGTAAAATTTGATGTCCGTTTGCAGCCCAAGACTGAACCCTGTGACTGAGGAACTGCTCACTCAATTGCCTGATCCCCCACGCGATCGCACGGGTTGGCCGTGGACAGTGGCGAGTGACCCCGGTGCTCCTCTCGCTCATTATCCCCGCATCAGTATTGTCATCCCCAGCTACAATCAGGCGCAATTCCTGGAAGAAACCCTACGCTCAGTCCTGCTTCAGAATTATCCCAACCTGGAATGTCTCGTGATTGATGGGGGCAGCAGTGACGAGAGTCTGGAGATTCTGCAACAATATGACCCTTGGATTACCTGGATTAGCGAACCCGATCAGGGGCAATCCGATGCGGTAAATAAAGGCTTTCGTCGCGCAACGGGGGACTGGGTGGGCTGGCAGAATTCCGATGATACCTACGAGCCCAATACCTTCACCCAAGTTGCTCAAACGGTGCTAGACCATCCCGAAACCCAAGTGGTGTATGGCAATGTGCGGCACACCGATCGCCACAGTCAATGGCTTAGTGACTACGCCGTGACTGAAGCAACGATCGCCAATATGATCCCTTATTCCGCAGTCACGAATCATTCGGTGTTCTACAGTGCCCAGGTCTTTGCCGATGGCGAATTCCTTGATCTCAACCGTCATCATTGCATGGATCAAGAATTTATTTTACGACTGTTGCGTCGGGGCTACCACTTTACGTTTAACCCTCAGGTGGTGGGAAACTGGCGCTTACATGACCAGAGCAAATCCACCGGGCAAATGCGAGTTTGGGCCAAGGAAGCATTTGAGTTGTGCCAAGAGGTGTATGCAGATACCAGCCTCACGTTTGAAGTGCGCCAAAAAGCCCGCGATTGCTTGCTGAGCTTGGCCCATGACACGTTTAGTAAAGTGCGCTTAGATGTTTTTCAGTGGCAGATGCAAGAATTAACCCGAGGGCTGGGCTGGCGATCGCTAGGGGGTAAGCTCTTACTGAAATATGGGCTCTCATTTCTGGGGGAAGATATCCTGGCTTGCTTAAAGACCTATCGTTAAGTGCTAATTCTTAGAGAGATGCAATATTCAAATACTCACGTTATCCCCCCTGCCCCCCTTTGGAAGGGGGAAACAATTAGTCCCCCTTCCACTAGACGCTTTGCGGCTTCACGCAGGGTAGGGGGATTTAGGGGGATTGTTATTGTTGTAATCCATCACTGCTGTAATTCACCGCATTCAACATCATCATGGTCAATTGGGGATATCGGGCAGCACGGCTGCGGGGTAAATTCACTCGCTGGTGGTATGAACAGCGATCGCAATCGCTCACCCGTCGCCCTTTACCCTCCGCGCCTCAATTAAACGCCTCCATTTACACCCTCTCCTGCCAACGAGATTTTCCCGAACAAGTCGCTTGTTTGCGATCGTTTTTAACCTTTGTGGGGGTTCCGCAGCAGTTTGTAATCATTTCCGATGGCAGCTACACCCTTGAAGCCAGCCAGCAACTCGAACGCATCCATCCCTGTGTGCAGGTGGTACAACTGCTTGAATTTGCCAACCCTGAGTTGCCGCCACCTGTTTTTGACTATATGCGCTCCAATTCTATGGGCAAGAAGTTGCTGGCAATCTTATCGATTCCAATTTCAGGAACGACAGTGTATACCGATTCAGATATTTTCTTTTTTCCAGGAGCAAAAGCATTAGCAGAGTTGCTACAAACAGATGATGGGCAGTCTTACTATCTCCCCGACAACGATCCAGCTTTTGATCTGAGAATTTTAAACCCAGGCGAAGAAGCCAAACCCATTAATGGGGGGTTTATTGTCTTTAAGCAGCAACCGGATTGGCAGGAAGTAATGAATCGATTTCTTGCCCTCTCGGAACCACCGAATTACTTTACTGAGCAAACCATGATGCATCTGACGCTGCATCGTTTGGGGGCAAAACCATTGGAGCGCGATCGCTATATTATGGGACGCGAGGATGAGTTTATGTGGCGCGATCGCTATGCGGAGACTGACATTGTTTTGCGCCATTATGTCACCCCAGTGCGCCATAAATTCTGGGGGAATTGGCGATACTTAAGGTGAGGGCAGTAGAGGCTCATGTTACAGTCAGCGTGAATGAAACGCGACCCAGTTCATTATGTCCGCTCATGAAACGACTCAACCCAACCTACACGCTGACGCCCCACCCAACAATATGTCTGCCAGTAGTCAGACGAGAGACGATCGCCCTGACGTTGTTCCGGAACGCATTTTTAGTTTGGGGTCTATGCGTGTGATTGAGCGGGGCAATGCTTTCGTACCCCACGGTGACTTTTATTATTTGCTGTTTACCCTCTCGTGGTGGCGTTTATTTGGTCTGCTCACTGTGGGCTATGTGTTGCTCAACATTGTGTTTGCGGGGATCTATGTGCTGGGGGGTGACTGTATCGCCAATGCCCAACCGGGATCGTTTCGGGATGCCTTTTTCTTTTCTGTGCAAACCATGGCCACCATCGGCTATGGCGCGATGTATCCCACCACAGCCTACAGTAACTTTTGGGTCGTAGTGGAGGTTTTCGTCGGGTTGTTGGCGGTGGCTATGGCCACAGGCTTGATGTTTGCACGCTTTTCCCGTCCCCACGCTCGGGTGCTCTTTAGCAATGTGGCGGTGATCTGTCCGTTTAATGGTGTGCCCACCCTGATGTTTCGGGCGGCGAATCAGCGCAGTAATTTGGTTCTTGAAGCCCAAGTGAATGTGACGATTTTGCTGCCGGAAGTGACACCGGAAGGTCATAGCTTACGACGCTTGTATGACCTGAAATTGGTGCGATCGCAGACCCCCACCTTTGCATTGAGTTGGATGATGATGCATCCCATTACACCCGATAGCCCCCTGTATGGACTCACGGCCACTGACCTGTATGAGCAGGATGCCCGGATTATTATCACGTTGATGGGTTTAGATGAAACCGTGAGTCAAACGGTTCATTCTCGCCATACTTATGAGGCGCGACAAATCTTGTGGAATATGAAGTTTGTGGATGTGCTGGAGGTCTTGCCGGGGGGCGATCGCGTCATTGACTACCGCGATTTTCATACGGTTGTAGGGTTAGACGATTATGTGTTGTAGTCGGTTTAGAGCTGCTGGCGATCGATGATGATTGCAATCACAAAGCAGAGTAATCCACCTAATCCCAACAATAAACTTAAGACTGTGGTGATTAACGGCACAATGCTCACAATACCGAAAATTTGCAGTATATAACGCAATAGAATCACGCCACACTGAAGCACCATTAAAGCCGTTCCAATATTCCAGATTAAGCGGTATTTGGCGGACTTTGGTTTCATCTTTTGTGTTGTAACTAGGGCGTGTCGTTAGTTAAAACCAGAAGTCTGACGAAGGGATAGAGCGCCCGACCCAAACAACAGGAAAGGGGCTGTAAGTCAGTCATAGCAAGAGTTTAAAGTCTAACTGACGACAGCCCCTAGAATGCTCCCAACTAACCCAACGTCCCTACAAACTGACTCAACCGCTCTAGCCCCAACTCGATTCTCTCTAAACTCGTTGCATAGGACATCCGCACGCAACCATCCTGACCAAACGCAACCCCCGGAATCATCGCCACATGATGATCCGTTAAGAGTCGATCGCAAAACTCCAAGGACGGTAGACCCAAGGCACTGATATCAATCCAGACATAAAACGCCCCCATCGGGGTATTGCAGCGAATGCCGGGAATCTGGGCAATGGTCTCTAGGACATATTTCCGTCGTTCGGTAAACGCAACCATCATCGTACCCAACGGTGCTTGGGTGCCTTCGAGGGCTGCGATCGCACCATATTGCGCAAATGTACAAACATTGGAAGTGGCATGACTCTGGAGCTTGATCATTGCTTGGGCTAGCTCTAGCGTTGCTGCTGCATAGCCGATTCGCCAGCCCGTCATCGCATAGCTCTTGGCAAAACCGTTGCTGATGATTACGCGATCGCGGATCGCCTCCACAGCCCCAATACTGAGGTGAGTCATCCCTCCATATAAAATCTGCTCGTAAATCTCATCCGAGACCACATAAACCTGCTTGTGCTCGGCTACTACCGCTGCGATCGCTTTGACTTCTTCAGGGGTATACACTGACCCCGTGGGATTAGAGGGGGAATTAAACACCAACAACTTGGTTTGGGGCGTAATCTTTGCCGCCAATTGGTCTGGCGTCATTTTGTAGTCTGTCTCAGCCGTGGTGGGCACAATCACCGGTGTGCCCCCAGCCAGCTTCACCATCTCGGGATAGCTCACCCAGTAGGGCGCTGGGATGATGACTTCATCCCCCGCTTCAATCAGCACCGTCATCAAGTTATAGAGCGAATGCTTACCCCCATTGGTGACAATAATATTTTGCGCTTCCCAGTGGAGTTGGTTATCGGTTTGGAGCTTTTTGGCGATCGCTGCCCTGAGTTCCGGTTCACCCGCGGCTGGACCATACCGTGTCTTGCCTGCATCTAAAGCTTTTTGGGCCGCAACTTTGATATGGTCGGGGGTATCAAAATCGGGTTCGCCTGCACTAAAACTACAAATATCAATGCCTTGGGTCTGCATTGCCTTAGCCTTTGCAGATATCTCCAATGTCATGGACGGGGGCACTTGGGTGATGCGAGTCGCTAATTTCACGGGTTGAAGATATCGAGGTGGGAAAAAGAACGGGCTGAATGTATCAGTGTAGAAGTAAGCGGCAGTGGAAGTTGCCGAATGTAACAGTATTTTATTCCTCCCGAATGGGCGGCTCAGAGCCCGAGAGGGATAAGTGGTACGATCGCGCTCCAAGCGTTCCCAAAGCAAGAGTGAAGACAGATTCTTTGCTATGGTTAGGGGTTAAAATCTCATTGACTCAGCGCACTCCAACTTTATTGTCCAAACTTTTGCGCATCCTAACGCTATGGCTCTTATTGTCCAAAAATACGGTGGTACATCTGTTGGTTCGGTTGAACGCATTCAAGCGGTGGCCCAACGCATCCAGCAAACGGCAAACCAAGGCAATCAAGTGGTGGCAGTGGTCTCCGCAATGGGGAAAACCACAGATACCTTGGTGAGCCTGGCTCAAGAAATTACAACCACTCCCTGCCGCCGGGAAATGGATATGCTCCTCTCAACTGGAGAGCAGGTCTCGATCGCACTCTTGAGTTTGGCACTACAAGAACTGGGGCAAGCTGCGATTTCGCTAACCGGAGCCCAGGTGGGGATTGTGACGGAACAGGCCCATAGTCGGGCACGAATTTTGGAGATTAATCCCGAGCGCATTGAGCGCCATCTCAAGGAAGAGAAAGTGGTGGTGGTGGCCGGATTCCAGGGCATTAGCAGCACCACCGAACTGGAGATTACGACGCTGGGACGGGGGGGCTCGGATACCTCCGCCGTAGCCCTGGCTGTGGCGTTGGGAGGCAGCCAATGTGAGATTTATACCGATGTACCAGGGATTTTGACCACCGATCCGCGTCTGGTGCCAGAGGCTCAACTGATGCGGGAGATTACCGCTGATGAAATGCTCGAACTGGCCAGCTTGGGGGCTAAGGTGTTGCATCCCCGCGCGGTGGAGCTGGCACGTAACTATGGTATGCCTCTGGTGGTGCGATCGAGTTGGACAGATGACCCGGGGACTCGGGTGCTCTCGGATATAACGGCAGGGGGGCGATCGCTCCAGAATCTCGAAATCAGCGAAGGGATTGACGCTATTGAATTTGACCGCGATCAAGCGCGGGTCGCACTGTTGCGGGTGCCCGATCGCCCTGGCATTGCCGCCCAACTTTTTCGGGCGATTGGCCAGCAACAGGTGGATGTTGACCTGATTATTCAGTCAATCCATGAGGGTAATACCAACGATATTGCCTTTACCGTGGGTCGGGCCATGCTGCCCGCCGCTGAGGCAGTTGCTGAGGCGACTGCGCCAGTGTTCCGTTCTGGGCAACAGACCCAACCGAATGAAGCTGAGGTGATCACCGAGCGAGATATCGCCAAAATCTCGATCGTGGGTGCAGGGATGATTGGCCGGCCAGGTATTGCCGCACAGATGTTTCAGACCTTGGCGGATGCAGGGGTCAATCTTGAAATGATTTCCACTTCTGAGGTGAAGGTGAGCTGTGTGATTGCCGCTGCTGATGGCGCGATCGCCATCATCAGCGGTAATTACCCGAATCTCATGAGCTTTGGCATTAGCATTCTGTCGTGTCAAATACGGCGCAGAGACTGCACCGATACCTTGAGAAATAACTTCAATCAATCGTGTTAAGGGTTCACTAATACCCGCTAGATCTTTGATTTCCATCTTTGTTACTGAAAGACTTGTTGGTGAACAGGACTGTACCAAGCCCATCATAACCAAAATCGCTAAAATTGTAGAACACAGCAACTCCTGCGCAATTAGCCTTATGGTACAAGCCCCACCCCAACGCCTGTCCCTATCCGAATTCCTCGCCCAACCCGAAACCCAGCCAGCGCGTGAATACATCAATAGTCAAGCTAGTCAAAAGCCCATGCCCCAAAGTAAGCACAGCACCATTCAAGGCGAACTGGTTCCCGCCATCAACCAAGTTGTAAAGCCCTCAAAAATTTCCAGAGCCTTTCCAGAGTTGCGCTGTACCTTTGCCGGACGCTCCATTGTTCCCGATATTGCTGTGCTGCAATGGGCCAATATTCCCCGTGATGAAAACGACGAAGTCGCCAATCAATTTCTTACCGCACCAGATTGGATAATAGAAATTCTCTCTCCTGATCAAAGCCACACGAAAGTGGTTAAAAAAATCTTGATGTGTCTGAAGCAGGGCTGCCAAATGGGTTGGCTTATCGCTCCAGGCGAGCGCACGATCTTTGTTATCATCCCAAGCAAGAGACCGATGTTTTGGATATTACCGATCAAGTCCTATTGCCTGTGCCTGAATTTGCCACAGGAATTGAGTTAACAGTGCCAATGTTTTTTGACTGGCTGTTGTAATACAGTCATTAAAGGGGCAGATATCAAACGGGCAACCATCAAGAGAGTAGTCATAACTCAACATTGCAAAATGCAAAGAACCCATGCAAAACATTAAGAATTGCCCCTGAGACTGTTCCCCTGCGCTTCACTGAACAGTGAGTATTTTTACCACCCCATCATCGCTAGCCTCCCCCTGCGGGTAATTTGTAATGACCACCAAGCCAGCCCCCTCGAAGACTAAGAAAAACACTAAAGCGGCTGCGCCCCTACCCGAAACCCCACCTGCCTCCACTGCCACTGGCGTCTACATTACCGTCCACGGTCACTTCTACCAGCCCCCCCGCGAAAACCCATATTTAGATGTGATTGAGCGCCAGCCCAGCGCTTACCCATTTCACGACTGGAATGAGCGCATTTTGTATGAATGCTATCGCCCCAATGTCTTCGCCCGTATCTTGGGGCAACAGGGTGAAGTGCTCAAGGTGGTGAATAACTTTGAATATATGAGCTTTAATGTGGGCCCCACGCTCATGTCTTGGCTCAAACGTCATGATGCGGAAGTTTATCAAGGTATTATTGACGCCGATCGGCGCTCCGCAGAACGTTTAGACGGTCATGGGAATGCGATCGCCCAAGCCTATAACCATATTATTCTGCCCCTGGCCAACGAACGAGATAAATACACCCAGGTGCGCTGGGGCAAAGCCGATTTTCGCTCTCACTTTGGCCGTGACCCGGAAGGCATGTGGTTAGCAGAAACAGCCATCGACTATCCAACGCTGAAAGTCCTGATTGATGAGGGCATTCGCTTTATTGTCCTGGCTCCCTCCCAAGCCGAGCGCTGCCGTGAGCAACCCACCCCAGACAACCCTGAGCCGGACTGGTTTGAAGTGGGGGGTGGACAAATTGATCCCACACGCCCCTATCGGTGCTATATCGACGATGGCCGCCACATTGATATTTGGTTCTATGACGGGCCTATTTCTCGGGGTATGGGCTTTGATGACGTGCTTAGTAGCTCTCAAAATATGAGCGATCGCCTTGCTCAGGCCATCCGAGGCGATCATCGCCCCGCCCAACTTATTTGTGTAGCCACTGATGGTGAGACCTTTGGCCATCACAAGATGGGCACTGAAAAATGCTTGGCTTATGCCTTTACCCATGAATTTGGTCAGCGGGGCTGGCAGGTGACCAATATTGCTCATTACCTTAGCCTCAACCCTCCAGCTTGGGAAGTGGTGCTTAAGCCTGTGACGGCCTGGAGTTGTATGCATGGCGTCGAGCGTTGGCAGTCAGACTGTGGTTGTGGTGGCGGTGGGTTATGGAATCAAAAATGGCGCAAACCCCTGCGGGAGAGCCTGAACTGGCTGCGCGATCGCTTGGCGGAAATCTACGAAGCTCACGCCCGTAAATATCTTCATGATCCTTGGCAAGTGCGCGATGACTATATCCAACTCATCCACGATCGCCGGCCCGAGACGGTAATGCATTTCCTCTACCGCAACCAAACCCATCCCCTCACAGAGGGAGAACAGGTCGATGTGCTGCGCTTGCTGGAGATGCAGCATCAAGCGTTATTGATGTTTACTAGTTGTGGCTGGTTCTTTGATGAACTGTCGCGTCCAGAAGGAGTACAGATCCTGCGCTATGCGGCTCGGGCGATTGAGCTGGCTGGGGAGGTCTCTGGCGAAAACTTAGAAGTGGAGTTCCGCGATCGCCTCCAGGCGGCCCCCAGCAACGTGGAGCACTTCCGAGATGGAGCGCAAGTCTACGATGAGTTAGTTGTCTCTTCCCGGATTACGTTTGAGCGGGTGGCGGCCCATTATGTAATCACCTCCCTGTTTAACCATTACCAACCCCGCGATCGTGTCTATTGTTACGAAGCGCAACAGCTTGATTATCAACGCCAAAAAATTGGCACCCAAACCTTAGCGATTGTCCATCTGCAACTCACCTCTGAGATCACCCGTGAGACCCAATCTTTTATCGGTGCAGTGTTGCATTTGGGCGGCTGGGATTTCCATTGCTGCATTCAGCCGTTTATTGGTCGCTTGGCCTATGCTCAAGTCAAAGACCAATTATTGGCAATCCTCAACCAAGCCAGCGTCGCCAAAACGATGTTTGCGATGACGCAGGTCTTTGGCGATCGCGTCTTTAGCCTAGAGACCCTTTTTGCCGAGGAGCGCCAATGGATTATTCAACAAATTGCTGATCAAAGTAAAAATCAGCTCGATCAACTCTATAGCCAAGCCTATCGGGATAACTACAGCATTCTGCGGGCGTTTCAGCGAGAAGAGATGCCTGTGCCCAAGGAGTTGCGGGTAGCAGCAGATATTGCCCTCTCCTATCGTTGCTTAAATGTGATTGAGCAGCTCTGTGCAGCCACAGACCCGAGTGAGCGCGATCGCTGGCTCACGGAACTCGATAGCGTGCTGACTGAAGCGGAAAATATGCGCTGTACCCTAGAGTTGCCGGATGCCAAACAGCAGATGGAAGTTTTGATCATTACCACTCTAGAGCGCATCGTTGTTGAACCAAATGCGGCAACCTTGTCGGCAGAGAATGAGCAGCTCGATCGGATGATTACCCTCGGCGATCGTCTCCAGGTGGGTCTGTCGCTCGATCGCGCCCAGGAACTCTACTTCCACTGTTTGCATCAGACATTGCTGCCGCAATGTTTGACTTCAGTTGAGACTGCGCAAGATTGCCCCTGGCAACCGGAGCAAATGTCAGTGTTGTTGGCCCTCGGTCAGCGGCTAGCCGTGGATGTATCGGCTTGGGTGTAGCGATTATCCATGCCCCGCATCCTCAAGACTGGCCGCGGCTGGCGGGTGGGTTGGCATCCAGAACAGCAGCCCTACTGTGCTTTGGTTGGGTCAGAGGATTGGGCGATTGAACTCACCGAACCGGAGTTTACGGACTTTTGCCGTTTGCTGAATCAGCTCACAGAGACAATGAGCCAAATGACCACTGAACTGATGGATGAGGAACGCATTGCCTGTGAAGCGGAGACGGAACGGCTGTGGTTGGAGGTTGAGGGTTTTCCCGATGCTTATGATTTGCGGTTGATTGTGAAGGGCGATCGCCGCTGTGAGGGGAATTGGCAGGCTGAGGCGCTACCTGGCCTACTACAAGGTGTGAAGATGCTCGCCGTTTTTTAGCCCGTGCAGGGAAAACCTATGCTAAGATAGGGAACTGTTGCAAAAATATTTGCATAACTCCAACTCAATATATCGGGGCGTAGCGCAGCTTGGTAGCGCACCACTTTGGGGTAGTGGGGGTCGTGGGTTCAAATCCCGCCGCTCCGATACAAAAAGAAAAGACCTAGAACTTACTCTGAGAGACTGTTCTGGGTCTTTTTTGCATTTCAATCTGTCCCCATTTGGCTTAAATAATGAGGCATGGATTGGGCGCAGATTGGGCGCAGTGATTTTGAGGCTAGAATTCGGGCATTGGAGGTCGATTCAATTCGTGGGCATAGTGGCGGCTGACCGTCTCTGGGTTGTTGCCCAAAATGGCAGCTACGCTAGTGATCGGTGCTCCCTCATGGAGCAAGTGGCTCCCTAGGGTGTGACGGGCAGCATAGGGGACTTTATCAATGCCAATGGCGCGGCATACCGGCCGCCATACCCGTTGACTAAAGTTGTGATCATCAATCGGTTTATCTCTTGGTGTGGTGAAGATAAGGTCATTGGGCTTACTCTCAGGTGATTGGCGATCGCGCAGCATTTGAACCATTCGCTCGGAGAGATCAACAAAGCGGACTTTCTCATTCTTTGTGCCCTTGCGCTCTCGGGCATAACCCGCAGACCGTCCATCGGACGCCCTAGAGAGAGATGCAGCAATGATGACGCGCTGATGGGGCCAGTCGATATCACGCCACCGTAGACCGCTCACTTCTGACGGTCGTGCTCCCAGACTGAACAGCGCTAGGCAATAGTCATGATAGTGGCGATATTTCTTCGATTGCTTGATTTCGGCTAGGAAGGCGGCAACCTCATCACGGGTTAAGGCGGTGCGCTTGGGATTGATGACCCTGGCTGCTTTGAGACGGGGGATATCCTTGAAGTGGCTCTGAGTCCAATATTTAGATTTGACCGCCCAGTCACCAAATCCTTTGAGCAGGCTAAGGGTTTGATTGGCAATTTGGGAAGATTGACGCGCTCTGATTGTGGTGATAAATTCGCGTGCGTCTGCCTCGCTAACAATGCTGCGCTTGAATCGTTTGAGGTGGGAAAGTAAGGGGGTATATCGGCTGGCGATCGACTGGCCACTAGTGCCATTGGCGCGGCGATGTTGAATAAACTGTTCAAACAGTTGGGGAGTGGTTTGACGTGACCGGGTGGGTTTTGCTGTGTTGCTGGGACGGTATTTTTCGAGGGTAGAGTCGAAGCGATCTAAGCGTATATCGGCTTCAATTTCAGCCGCACGTCCGAGCGCAGCAGAATGGTTGGCGGGGTTGTCTGGCAGACCCAGAGCAATGCTGTGGCGTTGTCCGCCAAACCTCCAGCGCAGAGATAACATACCTCTGCGCTCAATCACACTAACTGAGCCTTTTTTTGCCCGTTTGGTGGACTTACGCGGCATTTCTCTTACTTCAAAATGGGGGACATTTCACCCCTTCAAAAACAACAACTTTTCTCGCTGGCGTCGCTTCACCAAGCCAGCGGACTTCTCAGCCCCATCCTTGACATACACCCAGATATCAAACTCATTAGCCGCCCCAGCATAATCACCAGCATTGAGCTTGCGCAGCAGACGAGAGCGCTCAAATGCCCCATCGCCCACGTTGAAGATAAAGCTGATGAGGGCAGCTCTCTGATTAGCCGAGAGGGGAACCTGTACCAGACGCTCAAGGGTCTGGGAACGTCTGGCTAAATCTGCTTCTAAGCGTCGTTTGGCTTCCGCGTGATCAACCGTCTCAGTTTTGGACTGTGCCCGAGTGCCATAACCCACCGTCCATTGCTGGTAATCCCAGTAAGGCTGGGCTCTAAACCCCTCAAGCTCCATCACCAACTCAGTTACATTGGCCAGAGTTGGATGCGACGGTGGAGAGAGCACTGCAATTACATGACCCTTCTTGGGCTCAACAAACTCCCCCCCATCGCGGAGCTGTAGATGTAAATGGGGGCCAGTACTATTCCCCGTGTTGCCCATCTCCCAGATTAGTGACAAAGCGCTGAATAAATTTTGCCCAGGCGTAAAATACAAAAATGGGTAGATCTGGCCCGATCGCACCCAGCGTAATTGCAGCCGTCACACGAGGCTGAATCACTGCGCCGATCACCGCTAGATTGAGAA
>JAAHHN010000030.1 GCA_010672165.1 Spirulina sp. SIO3F2
TAGCCGATTTTCTCATTTGATGCGGCCACCCAGCCCCTGGCGGATGTGACAGGAGCCGGGACGACATTTAGCTTTGAAGACCTTGCTCCCACTCATAAGTACTATGACGGGGACTATAACGACATTATTTTCCGAGTTCATGGAGCGACAGCGACTGCCCCTCTGCTGGATGAATTAACCCAGAAGCCTTGGCAGGATACACAGCAAGGTCAGACATTGATTGACGTAGTGACGCAGAATACAGAGGTGGTCACCTATAGCGATCGCTTTTTCAATCCCGATGAGGACTTTCGCCTGATTGGTCGCGCAGATGCGCCAGAGCTGGTGGACAACATTGAAGTCTGGATGCGCGATCGCCACAGTGGAGATTGGACGCAGATTGAAACGATCACCGCATTTGATGAACTCGGTCGGTTTAAGTCTGGCGATGGGACTGAGCTCGATGCAGGGAATTATGAGGTTAAGACCGTTACGCAATACAAGTCGGGCTTGAGCGAGACCAGTGAAACCCAAGACTTTACAGTGCTATCCCTTGGCGATGGGATGGAGCTGAGTCCACGGGTTAAGGCAGCCCTCCGTCGAGCCGTCATCTGGGAAGACTACAGTGAGGCTGAACTCAACCGAGCGAATGAATGGATTATTAGTCTCCAGTCCGGGCAAGATGCAGATACCCTGGCTCAGAGCCTGGGTTTGACCAATTTAGGCGCTGCCAGCGGTATTCCCAATAGCTATCGTTGGCACATTCCGCAAGGACTGGATCGGGATGACTTGATGCAGGCATTGCGAGACGCCAAGGGGATTCAGTATGCTTACCCTCTTATTCCCTTAGAACTAGAGTTTCATACGCCGGATTTTGTTGCGGATGGCAGCCAATGGCATTTGTCGCCGACCAATGCCTCGAATGTTCAGCAGGCTTGGCAATTAAGCCGGGGTGAGAATACAACAATTGGCATTGTTGATGATGGCTTTGTCTATGACCATGTCGATCTTGCAGGTAACTATAACCCAGCCTTGAGTCAAAGTTTTGTGGGTGAAGTCGATGGGAATGAATTGCCTGATCCTGATCCTTACTTTAAGCCGATTCAGTTCACCTTTGAGCCGGGTCAGACGGGCAGCACCGATGAAGAAATCGAAGCGATGCAGGTGGGAGAAAGCCAAAGGTTCTTTCTACCCGTTCAGCTCACAGGTCAGATTAAAGGCTTAAATCTGAACTTGGAGATTGAGCATGATGGTCTGAATAATCTAGAGCTAGCCCTGGTGCGTCCCGCGGGTTCCAAGCATGCGCAGGAGAAGCGGCATGTGATTGACAAGAGTCTGATTCAGAATGGCGTTTATAGCCAAACGCTCACTGAGTTTGATCATGATTGGGCTGGTGGTGCATGGTTTTTAGAAGTTGAGAAGCTCGGCACAGACGACGAAAGTGGGTATCTTTGGGATTTCTCACTTACTGTAGAGACCTATAACCCTCACGGTACAC
The DNA here is from genome assembly GCA_010672165.1 of Spirulina sp. SIO3F2. GTDB lineage: Bacteria > Cyanobacteriota > Cyanobacteriia > Cyanobacteriales > Spirulinaceae > SIO3F2. The sequence continues at coordinate 1,478 of JAAHHN010000030.1, forward strand.
AAGTTGCAGGCGTTGCTGCTGCCGATGGTAATAATGGTGAATATGGTAGCGGTGTTGCACCCAGCGCAGATTGGGCGGGTTTAAGTGTCAATCTCCCTGTACAGACAGAAGATACGCTGAACACTGTCCTTAAACATGAGCGGGGTGCTATTGAAGTTTACAACAATAGTTGGGGGGCAAACTTCTACGGCAGTTCGCAGAATCTCGCGTCTCAGGAATTTCTGTTTCAGGATATTGAACAGGGTCGAGACGGGAAAGGCAATATCTATGTGTTCTCGGCTGGGAATTCTGGCGAGACAGGTGGCAATGTTAACTACAATGCCTACGCGAACTCTCGTCATACCATTGCCGTGGGGGCTGTCGACGTTTCAGGGCAGGCAGCAAGTTACAGTACACCGGGCTCGTCAGTTCTGGTTTCTGCGTTCTCGGGCTTAAAGACCACAGGGTTTCACCCCACTGATAATACCTATCATGTTGAGCCTTTCCATGGCACGTCGGCGGTTGCACCCTTTGTGTCGGGGGTTACTGCTTTGATGTTGGGGGTAAATCCTGACCTGACCTGGCGGGATGTGCAGCATATTTTAGTAGATACAGCCCAACAAATTAATCCTGGCGATTCTGGTTGGGCAGAGAATGGTGCGGGGTACGATGTCCATTATCAATATGGTTTTGGTCTAGTGGATGCGTTTGCAGCAGTAGACGCTGCTCAACCCCACAATTGGCAAGCACCGACCTATGCTAATTCGTTTTCTGCTTCGGCTCTCTTTGGTGATGACCGATTACCTGGTATCCCTGGCCGCATTGATGACCCACGTTGGGACAAAACGAAGCTGTTTGGTGCAGACCGAATTATTGCGGATAACGATACAACACGTTATGCATTTGGGGAAAAACTAGATGCAGGCAAGGTTGCCAATGTGGAGGTCAAGCTGGAGCTTGACCATTCACGGACAAGTGATTTGACGGTTAAGTTGGTCAACCAGACCAGTAACAAAGAGGTTCTTCTATTCTCAAGTAAAGATTTTCAGCAGCCTGTGGGTCAAGACCCCTCTTACAAACTGACCTTTTCTGACTATGCAGAACGTTCATTAGATTCAGGTAATCTCTACTTTGGTGGTGCTTATCAACCTGAGCAAAGGCTCTCAGAAGTTTTTGATGGTTCCCAGCGCGATGGGGACTGGGAGTTAGTTGTTCAAGATAATCAGGTGGGCGAACAGGGTGAGCTGAAGGCTTGGCATTTGAGTGTGGCTACGGAAGCTGAGAAGACGGTGTTGGTTCCTGATTCTCAGGAGATGACATTAGATTGGGTTGAGATCGAGGTCATAGGTTGGCATGAAAAAGCTGGGGATTTAAGTCTCATCCTGGAGCATACCTACACCGATGAACAAGGAAAAACCGTCACAACTGAGTCGGTTTTATCACAACCCCATCAGCACCCGTATGAAGAAAAGCGCCAGAATTGGTTCTACACTTCAGCACGGCATTGGGGTGAGCCGTCTCATGGCACTTGGACGCTCAAGGTGGCGGATGAGTTGGCGGGGAACTCCGGCAAGTTAACGGGTTGGGATCTCCATTTTCATGGTGTTGATCCGGATGCTCCAACTACAGTTGCTACGCTCCAAGTTCTCGATGGCACGGCCTCCGAAGATGGTAATGCGGGGCGGATCGCGGTTCAGTTAGATCGCGCCAGCGGTCAAGATACGGTGGTAAATTACACAGTCTCGGGTGGTGAGGATGCTGCACCGCTGACGGGGTCGGTGGTGATTCCAGCGGGGGCGTTGGTGGCCACGTTTGGCATCGCTGCGTTGCATGATTATGCGGCGGAAACGGGTGAGTCGGTGGTGATTACGCTGGCAGGGGGCACGGACTACAGTTTGGGATTGAGTGATCAGATTGAGGGGACGGTGGTCATTGAGGAGAGTGCTGAGTCGTTCCGGTATGGCTCGTTTGTGTATGAATTTGGCGATAAGCAATATCTGTTGAGTACTTTAGATGGCTGGCACGGGGCACAGTCTCAAGCGGAAGCCCTTGGCGGTAATTTAGTGACTATTGATAACCAAGCCGAAAATGATTGGTTAGTTCAAACATTTGCTGATAGCTTTTATTGGATTGGTTTGACTGACAGCCAGTTTTATGGAGCTTCTGAGGGGAACTATCAGTGGGTTACTGGTGAGGAGGCTAATTTCCTCAATTGGTATCCTGGCGAACCCAATAATTTACTCTACACCTCTGAGGGTGAGGATTTTGGTGAGATCAATACATCTCATGGTCAATGGAATGACTCTCAAGATGATTCTTTACTCAGCCACAAGTATGGAATCATCGAAATCGATCCGACGCAACTCGACAAGCCCATTGTCAATGTGATGGTGACAGATGCTGAGGCGGGGGAAGACGGTAATGCAGGGCAGATTGTGTTGACTCGGGTGGGGGATATTTCCCAGGCGTTGAGGGTAGAGTATGCCGTGGGTGGCAGCGCGAGTAATGGCGCGGATTACTCTGAGCTTTCTGGTTTTGTGACGTTTGCGCCGGGTCAGTTGGTGGCGACGGTGGGCATTACGCCGTTGGCTGATTTTGAAGATGAGGCTGTTGAGAATGTGGCGCTGACGCTCAAGGATACGGGGGCGTATGCGTTGGGGTTGCATCGTGAGGGTCAGGTGAGTATTGAGCCTGTGCATCCGGTGACGCAAATTGCACGGGAGGTGATTGGGCGCGATTTATCACTGTTTGAGGATTGGAAAGCTCGTTTTGATGCGGGTGAATCAATTGAGAGTCTACGTCGCAGCATTATTGATGCGGCTAAAGATGAGCAGAGTAATTCTCAATTCGAGGCAAAGGTTAATGGAGCTTATCAGCAGGCTCGGGGACGAGATGCAACAGCCGAGGAATTGGCAGATTGGAAACGTCAAGTTATCGAAGATGGTAAGACACTTTCGGATGTGAGTCAGTCCCTGCTGGAGGTCGTGGTTCCGATTGATACGCTCAATCCGGTTTATCAGAATCCGGTGACGGGGAGTTTCTATTTCTTAACCACGACCGATACGTGGTTGGGTGCGCAGGAACAGGCGGAGGCTGCGGGAGGTAATTTAGTCACGATCAATGATGCGACTGAGAACCAGTGGTTAGTTGATACCTTCAGTATCCAAACGAACAGGTATTGGATTGGGTTTAATGACAGTCCGATTTATGGAAATACTGAGGGTGATTTTTCTTGGGTTAGCGGAGAATCAGGAAGTTTCACAAACTGGCATCCAGACGGAGAGCCAAATAATGTCACAGGTACTTGGCCAGAAGGTGAAGATTTCACCCACACGGCTCATGATGCAGGTAATTATCCTGATGCTGCTTATTGGAATGATCTGGGTCTTTCATCCACTTTATTTGGAGTGCGAAAACTGACTGGCATTGTCGAAATTCTTGGCACTCCTAACGCAGCAACTTTCCTCACACCAGACCAACCCTATCTCAGCTTCGACGACAGCCCCTTCAAAACCCAAACCTTCTCAACATTCCACCTCGAAACTTTTGAAGATGGCTTGCTGAATACACCAGGAATCAGTATTTCCTCAGGCGGCATTATCAACCCTGGCAATAATCCAGCAGTTGACTCTGTGGATGCAGATGACAGTGCGGTGGATGGTCTTGGTTTGCAAGGGTCAAGCTGGTACGCGCCCGGTGCGCGAGAGCTGACCGTGAGCTTTGATGCCCAAGAACTGGGCGGGCTGACGACCCATGCAGGTTTGGCAATGACCGATATCAGCCTTCTGGGTAGCACTGGGCAACTAATTGGCGATGTCCAATTCGAAGCCTTTGATGCCAACGGTCAATCCCTCGGAACCAAAATTATTAAGAACTTTGGTGATAACGATGCGTCTGGTGGAACCAATGAAGATCGCTTCTTGGGAGTCCAATACGACCAAGGTATCAGCAGCATCAAAATTACGTTGCCTGACGGTAATCCAGGTTTAGAGATCGATCACATCCAATACGGCATTGCAGGCGAGGAACCCCAGCCCCTCTCCACCGAAAAAGATATCCGCATCAATACCCATACTCCCGGCCATCAAGGTGGTGAACCCGGTGGCTCGGGTGCTGATATCACCGCATTAACCGATGGTGGCTTTGTTGTGGTTTGGGAATCTGAGAACCAGGGAGGTAGTGGCTACGGCATTTATGGCCAGCGTTACAACACCGAAGGTGTGCCTGTGGGTCGTGAGTTCTCAATCAGTACGACTCAACAGGGCGACCAATCTGCGCCAGCCGTCACCGCCCTACCGAATGGCGAGTTCTTGGTGGTGTGGAGTTCACCGGATAGCTTCCAGAATGGGATCTACGGGCAACGTTTTAATAGTGATGGCTCAAAAAATGGTGGGGATTTCCAAATCAACGTCACTGAATCCCAGATGCAGACGAGTGCAGATGTCACGCTCTTAACCGATGGCAGTTATCTCGTCACGTGGACATCCTATGAGCAACTCGGCAGGGAGCAGAATAACATTAAGCTCGATGAAGAGATCGTGGGGCGTCGTTTCACAACCGATGGCCAACCTCCCAGTGATGAATTTGTCATTAACCAAACTATCTCTTGGGATCAGGAAGCACCCGATATTACACCACTCAAAGATGGCGGCTTTATTGCCACCTGGCATTCCGATAGTGATGGTAGTGGAGGCTATCGGATTATGGCCCAACGCTTTAATGCGAGCAATCAACCGGAGGGGCCAGAGATTCAAGTGCCTCTCCCCGCCCAAGGCAACCAAGCTACACCCTCAGTGGCAGAGCTAGAAAATGGGGGTTTTGTCATCACGTGGCGTGGTGAAGATGCCCACCAGTTTGGGACATTTGCCCAACGGTACACTGCCGATGGTCAGCAAGAAGGAGAGCCCTTTTTGGTAAATACCGAGACGTTTGGCGGTCAGAATGATGCGATGGTCGTGAGCCTAGAAGATGGCGGCTTCTTGATTGCCTGGGCATCTGGTTTTGGCGGCTATCAGCATTTTGGCATTCGTGCCCAACGCTACGCTGCTGATGGGGGCAAGGTTGGTGAAGAGTTTGTGATTAGTGAGCCGGACTCATACCAACGTTGGCCCAAGCTCACCCGACTGAACAATGGCAATGTGATTGCCACCTGGCAGGGCTTCAAGGCAGTCAATGGGGAAGCAACGCCGAGTTCAGAAATCTTTGGCCGCATTGTTGAGATTGACCCGGTGAATGTTGCCCCACGACTCAGTGCAGCCACATTGGGTGATGTGACACAGTATCAAGCGAAGACAATCTCCTATGCGGATTTGTTGGCGGCGTCAGCGGCGACGGATGCGAATGGGGATGAGATCAGCTTCCGGATTGAGGGGGTTGGTGATGGTTTGCTGGAGCTAAATGGTAATTCGGTGACGATTGGTCAGACTTTGGTGGGGCCGGGTGATGAGTTGAAGTGGATTCCGAAGTCGTCAGGTGATGGGGTTTTAGGCTTTACAGTGAGTGCAACAGATGGTCTGGCGTTTTCGAGTGGAAAAGTGGATGTCAATTTCGATGTGGTTGAGAACTTAACGCCCATCAAGGTTAATGATAAGTTCCAAGTGAATAATTATCTACCCGACGATCAGGAGCATTCTTCGATCACATCCTTATCAGATGGTGGGTTTGTTGTGACTTGGACATCAGAAAATCAAGACGGTAACGAAGGTGGCATATATGCTCGGCGATATAATGCTCAGGGTGTCTCCCAGGGACAGGAATTTCAAATCAACTCAACCACGTTAAAGGATGAATACGATGTAGCCGTAGTTGAAATGGATGATGGTAATCTTTTCTTTACATGGACATCATCGGAATACCTTGAATTTTTCCTAGAGTATAATCGTGATATCTATGGTCGAATTTATGGACAAGACAATGAAGCAATAAGCTCGGAATTCAAAGTAAGTGAGTACATCGGTAATTCATTCTTCTTCAATCCCCAAGACCATACCGATAGTTCTTTGATAAAACTCTCAACTGGGGAAGTATTAGTCACTTGGAGGCGTAGTTCTAGCGGAGATATCTATGCTAGAAAGTACACGAGTCAGGGGATTTCTGCTGGTGAGCAATATCCGATCGATTTTAGTGGTGGCAACTCCGCTGGTAATGGTTCTGGTGGTCTTTCTACAATTTCTGGTATTGGTCAAGAGTATTCTTTGATAGCCACAAATGATGAAGGATTTGTCATGGTCTGGCAAGGTTCCGGTGAGAATGGGGAGGCTGCGCCTGATGTGTATGCGAGAAAGTATGACACCGACGGTCAACCTTTGGGAGATGTGTTCCGTGTCAACACCTATCAAGATGCACATCAATGGTATCCCGAAGTATCCTCTTTACAGAATGGTGGTTTTGTCATAACTTGGACTTCCTCACTTGGCCAAGATGGTGATGATAGAGGAATATACGGTCAAATATTTGATGCTCAGGGTAATCGAGTTGGTCAAGAGTTCCAAGCCAATACATACTCTCAGGGAAACCAAACCTACAGTCAAGTTGTAGGACTTGACGATAATGGATTTATCATTGTCTGGGAATCCGAAAATCAAGATGGTATCTATGGTCAGCGATTTGATTCAATTGGTGTCAAATTAGGTGATGAATTTGAGATTGATTCATCGGCTGAGGTGGTTCGTAATGTCAACTCTGATCTCTACCTCAATTCAATAGCCTCAGTAGGAGAGAATGATTTTGTTTTGAGTTGGGCTTCTACCGACCAAAATGGGAATAGTGTCGATGTTCATGCTCAACGCTTCACCCTCCCCGAACTCCCCCAAGGTCAAGCCACCCACTATCGCCCCTCCACTCCCTACACCAACCCCACCAACAGCCCCTTCCAAACCGCCAACCTCCCCACCCTTCACATCGAAGACTTCCAAGACAACCTGATCAACAGCGAAGCCCTCACCATCCACAACCACACCAACGCCGACATCACCAACACCGCAGGCATCGCCACCGACGACCCCCTGCTCAACAACCGCAACGCCCTCCAAGTCAACAGCACCGAACTCACCCTCGACTTCTCCCAAAGCTTCACCCACGTCGGCCTCGTCATCACCGACATCAACCAAGACAGCACCGCCATCATCGAAGCCTTCGATAGCCAAGGTTCTAGCCTCGGCCAGAGCAACACCCAAACCTTCAAAAACCAAACTGATGAATTCCTGGGGATTTCTAATAACAAAGGCATCGCCTCTGTGAAAATCACCACGAACGACGATTCGTGGCAAGTCGATCACATTCAATATGGCTAAGCCTTAAACTCCATCGGACAGATTCGAGCCCCCCTCTCGCCATGAAAAAAATTTCTTTCTGCCACGCTGCATAAAAAATTCCCCATCTCCCAGATAGGGATATATATTCCCCGTGGCTCATCACCATACACCTAAACTCATCTACCCAAACCAAGACAATTATGCCTGACTGGACATTTGACTACAGTAGCTACAACGCTCTCACCCACTATCGCTTTGACTTTTATCCCAGTGGTAAAGCCAAGTTCATCAATAAGAGCGATCCATATGACATCATCCAAGCCGACTATGTTTGGGCTAAACGCCTCAATGTTGAGTATGACCCCAGCTTTGATCTCTGGGGTCACTTAGGTCTACCCACGCAAACCACTGAAAACCAACGGGGCGTAGATAGTCTGGAATTTTTGAAAGTCACCTCAGAATCGACCAGCATTGTCCGCTACCTGATCTTTCCGGAAATCCTTGATGGTCAAAACCCGTTCCGAGACTGGGATGAATTCTCTATTGATTTGGATGTTAGTGATCCCACCGCAACAGATGAACTGTTTGAAGGACTCGCCGCCGAAGATTACGAACTCTACAACAACATCTCCCAAAACCACGGAGTAGGGGATCTACTCCCGCTCAGAGTCAAGTGTATCGAAGCCTGTCCTACACCCACTCCAACTCCCAGCCCCAGTCCCACACCATCCCCCACTCCAAGTCCCACACCAACGCCAGAACCCACACCGACCCCAGAACCTACACCGACCCCCACTCCGTCTCCCAGTCCCACACCAACCCCAGAACCTACACCGAGTCCCAGTCCTTCTCCGTCACCCAGCCCCAGTCCCACACCAACGCCAGAACCTACACCCAGCCCCAGTCCTCTACCGATTATTCCAATTCCCGACCCAACCCCAAGCCCAACGCCTGAACCTGTCCCCGAACCCTCACAACTTCTGGGACTTATTCTAATTGGCTGTCTCGTTTGCTCTCGCCTATTTAATAAGCGTGCTTAAAATCTATGCTGCTTCGTCTTACTCCATTCTGGTCAGCCTTGGGCTGTCTTGGGATGTCCTACCTGTTGATGGCTCCTGTAGCTGCACAAGTTACGCCTGCCCTCCATACTCTTCCCACTGACACCACAGTGGATAATTCTGGTGCAACCACATTGGTTAAAAATGGCACTGTTGAGGGAACTAACCTCTTCCATAGCTTTACACAATTCTCGCCTGGCACAAAAAACGTCACATTTGACTTTAACCCCAGTCTAGGAATTGAAAACATTTTTGGGCGTGTTGTAGGGAGTAGCACGCCATCAAATATTGATAGCTTGATTTCTGCAAGTCAGACCCCTGTCAATATTTTTCTAATTAATCCCGCAGGCATTATTTTTGGAGAAAATGCACGTCTTGATCCAGGAATTTCTTTCTACGGTAGCACCGCCAGCAGCATCACATTCCCTGATGCTGAATTTACAACGGTGAACCCAACATCTACTGATCTACTTTCAATGAAAATCCCTACCGCCTTGCAGTTTACAGGCTCGCCTGGTTCGATCCGCATCGAAGGGACAGGACATTTGTTGAGTGGTGGTTCGCAACAACTGGTTGATTATTCGATAATACCTGATCCTATCATTGGTTTTGAAGCTAGCCCAGGGAATAATATTGGGCTACTCGGTAATGGGGTCACTTTTGATGGGGGAAATGTTGTGGCTGACGGTGGTACTCTTGACATTGCTAGTCTTGGCCCCAATAGCACAGTTGGTATTACTAAAAACACAAATTTTGGTTTTGATTACACAACCGTTAGCCAGTTTTCTGACATTACACTCAACAAAAAAGCCTCAATTGATGCCAGTGGTGATATAGGGGGTTCAGTTCGAGTCTACGGCAACAATATTACGCTCTCTGAAGCTGCCAATATTTTTGCATTTACTGAAGCAAGTGGAACAGGTGGAACTGTTGAGGTTAACGCCGCCGGAACACTTGGCATCAGAGGCTTTGATGGATCAATGCCGAGCGGGATTTTTACTAAAAACACTAATCTTTCACTAGGTGGCGGGGGTGAAGTTGTTGTTCAAGCCAATGTGCTGAACCTCAGTGGCGGGGGTCAGATCTGGAGTGGAAATTTTAATTCAGGGCTCAGGGGTGGGGATGTTTCTGTTACAGCAAATAGCCTCAACATTAGCGGTGACAATAACGTTGGACTATTTGGGCGGAGTGGAATTTACGCTGTGGCTCAGAGTGATAATGCGGGGGGGGATCTGAGTATTGTCGCAAACAATATTCAACTTGCTAATGGTGCAGCACTCAAAACCGAAACGTCTCGAAAAGGTAATGCCGGTCAGATTGACTTAACTGTAACTAACTCAATTTCAGCCAATGAGTCTAGTCAGATTTCTAGTAGTACTTTTGGAGCAGGACATGCAGGAAATATCACGGTAAACGCCACTCATTTATCCTTAGGTGGAGCCAGTGTACTGACAGCACAGACACAAGATACAGGAAATGCAGGAATCGTTAATCTAAATTTAAGTAATTCATTGCTTCTTACAGACGGTAGTCAAGTCTCCACCTCAACCCGCGGAGACGGTAATGCAGGTGATATTAATGTTGCTGCAAACTCAATTTCTTTGTCCGGTGTAGCACAAGAATCTAGTGCGATTAGTTCCAAAGTAGCGTTTAATAATGCGTTTGGAAATGGTGGTGATATTGACATTCAAACTCAAGCGTTAAGCCTGTCTGGTGGAGCACAAATTGCGTCTGACACGATTGGAAAAGGAGACAGTGGCAATATCACTGTTGAGGTGGCAGGCACAACAACTATAACTGGCATCGGTGTTAGAACGAGTGACCCTGACCCCATCTCCAGCGGAATTGCCAGCCAGGTTAGTCAAGGAGGCTCAGGGAGCGGCGGCTTTGTCAAATTTCGTAGCAGTAACTTAGAGATCAGTAATGGTGGTGTGATTACAGGGGGAACGGCGGGGAATGGGCCAAGCGGTTCAGTTACCGTCAATGTTGCTGATTCGCTCACAATTAGTGGCTCTCAGAACAGTAGAGTCAGTGCTATTTCTGCCCGCACCCGCACAGACCGAAATGCAGGCAATCTAGCTATTACAACAACCACCCTGCAAATCAGTGATGCAGGTGAAGTTACCGTCGCAGGCTTTAACGAAAATGGCCCCAGCGGCAACGCGGGCAACCTCAGCGTCAACGCCCGCTACATCAAGCTCAACAACAACGCCAGCATCACCGGCTCTACCACCTCCGGCCAAGGCGGCAACCTCAACCTCAATGCTATGCATATCATCATGCTCTTTGATAGCGAAATCGCGACTACTGCCGGAACCGACAACCAACCCGGTGATGGTGGTAACATCACTATCAATGCCGCCACCGTCACGGGCCTCTTCAACAGCGATATTGCCTCCAACTCCTTCCAAGGGCGTGGCGGCCGCATTGTGATCACCGCTCAGGGCATCTTCGGGCTAGAGTTTCGCCTCGCTCGTACTGCTGGCAATGACATCACCGCTATTTCTCTGGTGAACCCTGAACTCAACGGCGAAGTGGTTCTGAATACACCTGATATTGACCCCACCCAAGCTCTGATTGAAGTGCCTGTAGTCGAGTCCCCCGAGATCGTCGAGCGAGTTTGTCGGGTGGGGGTTGGGCATGGCCGTGATGGTGATGGTTCATTAAACGTTCAGGGTCGAGCCGTACCCAGTAGCCCGACAGACGCACCAGGAGTAGGGCGAATTCTACTGCGGGAACTGGATATCTCAGGGGAGAACCGCCATCTCTCCCAGACTCCGCGGCTTCCAGCCCCACAGCGTAGTGATCGCGATCGCCTGATTGCCCAGAGAATTGGTCAGAATGCCCAAGGTCAACTGGCATTGACCGCTCAGGTTGCCAACCCAACAGCACAACCCTCAATACCCGTTTTGATTAGTGCAATGCAATGTTAGGTGGGAACGGTGAAGAGTCCATCCCTGGTGAACAGAGCAACAGGAGCTGTAACCACAATGCGAATTTATCAATGTACTGTGCTGGGTCTTTTGTTGCTCATCAGTTGTCCGGAGGGGGCAAGCGCCAGCGAAACGGTCAAGTTGTCCCAAGCACAACCGCCATCTCCTGGCGATCGCCCTCCCAGCCCACTGCCTGAATTGCCCCCTCGTCCAGAGGACATTCAACCCCCAGGATTTGAACAGGGTGAACCCACCCTGTCTGCCACTGACAACTGCGCGGTGAATACGGCCACTACCCCCGAGCAAATTCTGGCGGCTATCGAACACACAACGAATGCGCCTCCTGAGGGGATTGAGATTCCAGCGATTACAGGCATTCGCTTTGTGGGTAATCGTGCCTTTAGCGACCTCCGTTTGCAGAAGCATGTTGCTGATCAAACCGATGGGAAAACGGAGTTTACCTTTACGGAGCTAATCGCGATCGCTCAAATCATCACCAGTTTTTACAACGAAAAAGGCTACGTTAACACCTGGGCAACCGTTCCTGAACAGATTGTCGATGCCCAAGGTCGAGTGGCGATCGCCATTATTGAAGGCGGCATTAGTGAAATTCATCTCAGTCGCCCCAAAGCGGAACATCGCCTGAATAATGCCTATATCTGCGATCGCCTTGCTTTAGCCACACGCCCGTTGCAACTGGATCAGCTCCTCGATGCCCTGCGTCAGTTGCAACTTAACCCCTTGATTCAACAAATCAACGCCCAACTCCGCCCTGGCATTTACGAAGAGAGCAGTATTCTGGTTGTAGAGGTGATCGAAGCGCCGAGTCTTCAGGTTACCGCTGGGCTTGACAACGGTCGTCCCCCCAGTGTGGGCACTCAGCGCCGCCTCATACAACTTTCCGAAGGCAATGTCAGTGGCATTGGCGATCGCTTGGCGCTCACCTTCAGCAACACAGCGGGGAGTAACAACTTGGATGCCCGCTACACCTTACCCCTGAATGCACGAGATGGCACCTTGAGCCTGACCCTGAGCAAGGGGGCAAGTAAAGTGATCGAAGAACCGTTTGACTATTTGGACTTGCAGGGTGACTCATTCATGTGGGAGTTGCTGTTTCGCCAGCCTCTCGACAAAAGTGCCCAACATGAGGTGGCCTTAAGCCTTGGGCTGGGGCATCGCTTTAGCCAAACCTCAATTCTAGGATTTAACTTCCCCCTCTCTGAGGGTGCAGATGATGAAGGACGTTTGCGCGTCACGACGCTGACCTTCGGTCAAGACTGGACAAGGCGAAGTGATCAGGACTTTTTGTCCTTGAGATCGCGCTTGAGTCTGGGGACAAATGCCTTGGGTGCAACGGTGAATCCAACTGCTCCTGACGGGCGATTTTTCCATTGGCAGGCCCAAGGCACTTGGCTCCATCGCTTCCCGAATCGGAGCCAACTCCTGGTACAAGGCTCATTACAACTGGGCGATCGTCCCCTTTTAGCCCAAGAGCAGTTCACGCTGGGGGGGTTAGGAACTGTGCGTGGCTACCGCCAGGATGTGGTCTCGCGGGATAATGGGGCGTCACTATCATTGGAGTATCAACAGCCGCTGCTGGGAGATTTTAGTGATCGCTGGGGTTTACTCTCTCTGGCGACTTTTGCCGATTGGGGTGTAGGTTGGCAGTCCGCTCAACGGGATGAGAAAGCCTATCAAACCCTTGCATCTTTGGGTTTGGGTCTGCTCTGGAGCACACCGTCAGATTTGACGGTGCAAGCTTATTGGGGCCTGCCGCTGATAGAGGTGGACAGCCGCGACAATACACTTCAGGAGCGGGGCTTTCATTTTTTGGTGCAGTCTCGATGGGACTTTTAAGTAACATTTAACATTAGGTGTATTTGCTTGCGGTCAGCCCTTTGGTCACTTAACCTAAGCGTTAGTTTGTATCGATGATGGTTGATGAGTTCCTGTTTTCAGGGACTAAAGGGTGCATCGCATTTTCTCGAATTGTAGGGATAGTCTCGGGTGGTAAAGAATGCAGCGATTCAGGGTTGTTCGATGGTTACTGCTAGTTGTTGGGGTTGCACTGTTGATGGTGGGGGGGCGATCGCTGTCTGCCCAGTCTGTTATAGCGATTCAGTTTGAGCCTCAGTTAGCGGTGGAGCAGGGGCGATTGGTGGAAGAAATTGTCCAGGCTTCGGAGTCTGAGCTTTTTGATGAAGCACTTGACTGGATTATTGCGGCAGAGCAAAGCTATCAGCAAGGGGATTTCATCGCTGCCAGTGCCAAAATTGGTGAAGCCATTCATCAGCTCAAAGCCCTCTCCCCAAGCGTTGATCAGCAAGACATGTTGGCGCTAAGTTTGGATCTTTCTGGCGCAATTTCTTTTGATCGTAGTCAGTTTGCTGAGGCATTAATCGCTTGGCAAGAGGCGGCTGATATATACGATGTCTTGTCTGGGACTGAGGCGAAGGATCATTTCCGTCAGAATTTAGTTAATCAGGCCCGGGCACTGCAAAGTAATGGTCAATTTGAGCAGGCTTGTGAGACGCTGCTGCGGAATGTTGATCTGGAGAATTCTAGTTGTGAGGCGGTCAGCAGGGCGATCGTTCAATATCAAGATGGAGGAAATCTAAAACCGAATGAAGCTGTTATTATCGATCGGCTTATTCATCATTTGGCAACAGATTTGATTGATGTCCACACACGCTTGAATTTAGGGGATGTGTTGCGCAAGGGGGGATATTTTGAGGCAGCGATGAAAGTCTTAGTAGACCTCAAAGAGACGGCGTTTGAGTTATCTACGGAAGACCAGGGTGAGATTTTATTAGCTTTGGCGAATACAGTGCGATCGCAGGGTGATTCACAGCGTGCGCAGGCCGCAGCTAGTTTGGGAATTCAGTTCTCAGCCAATTTTTGTCCGAGTCTGAATAATATCAAACAATCAGGGGATTGGCCTGGGTTCTATAACACAGCAATTGATGCTTACAATGCCATTTATGAGACTTTTAGCTGGGAGAGTGAAGTGGGTCTCAAGGCATGGATTAGCTGGGCAAACTTGAAACTTGCCCTCAAAGGTCTTGACAAAAAAACAATATTTATGCACTCATTGACACCTGCTCAATTGAGTAATCCCCGTTTGCAGGAGAGCCTATTAAGTTATGCGCAACTCCTTCGCTGCTATGCCCAGGCAGTACGAGATGCAGGTAATCCGAAAAGCCCCAAGGCAACCCCTCTAGCGTCGTGGCAAAGACTGTTTCTAGATTATTTGCAGCAAGCAACGAACTTGGTTGAGACGATCGTTGCCACCAATCAAATCCAAGGCAACACTCAATTTCTGTCCTATGGCTATGGTTACTTAGGTGAATTCAAGGAGTTTGAATATAATACGTTGAATTCAGCGAATCTCGCTCGCAAAAGTGAATTAGAGCAATCCCCATTACTTATTGCAGCACGAGGCTTAACGCAGCAAGCATTGGAACACGCAGGTGATTCAGCACTATTGCGTTATCAGTGGCTCTGGCAGATGGGGCGAATTCTACGCCTAGCGCCACCAGAAAAATCAACATTTAAGGCATTAGACTATTACCAATCTGCCTATGCTGCCCTACAAAGCCTACGTAATAATTTGGTGGCGTTTAATCAGTCGATTCAATATGATTTTCGAGATCGTGTTGAGCCATTGTATCGGGAATATGTTGGTCTGCTATTAGAGACAGAGGAGCATCAGAAAAGCATTCAACAGAAAAACCTCAAAGAGGCAAGAGATGTGATTGAAACCTTGCAACTTGCAGAACTCGAAAATTTTTTTAGAGATCGATGCACAACCTTCACCAAACAATCTGTTGCCGACTTTGATCCTCATGCAATTGTTATTTATCCTGTAATTTCTCAAAAGAGCTTGACAACAATCCTAGAATTGCCCAACCAGGACAATCTTGTCTCTAAAACATATCATTTTGGTAAAGATAGTACCTTTGAAAATGTTCAAAGCTTTGAGGCAGGGGTGAATGATCTTATCGAAAAAGTATCACTGGGAGATGCATCCTTTAGTGATCTAGAGCAAGCATCTGAAAAAATATATGATTTTGTTCTGAAGAAGAATCGGCAAGCTATTGAACGCAGTGGCAAGATTGAAACATTGATCTTTGTTTCCGATGGTGTACTCCGCAACTTACCTCCTGCTGTGTTGTTTGATGGTCAACATTTTCTCATTGAAAGTTACGCGATCGTAGTGAGTCCTGGACTACAGCTTGTAGACAATGCACCCAAGCCCGAGAAACGTTACCAGGCAATACTTGCTGGTGCGAGCAATGCACCGAGCTTTGGGCAGCTTGACGAATTATCCAATGCAGTCGCAGAGATCAATGACATCCACACAATTCTCTCTGACAGTGGTCATCAAGTTTATCCTCTGGTTAACGAGGCATTTACCCGTTCGGGCTTAGAGACAGTCGTAGCGGAGCGATCGATCAATCTTGCACATTTTGCCAGTCATGCTCGCTTCAGCTCAAATCCAGATAATACGTATATTTTAGACTGGAGTGATAAAATTAGTACAAAGAGCTTAGAACAGCTACTGCGTGGCCAAGCCAATCTAACCGAAAATCCCCTAGAGTTACTGGTTTTGAGTGCGTGCGAAACAGCAACAGGAGACAAAAGAGCAACTCTGGGTCTTGCTGGTGTTGCCATCCGAGCAGGGTCGAAGAGCACAATTGCTAGTCTGTGGAAAGTCGCAGATTACGCGACCGCAGAGTTTATGAGACAGCTTTACGAGCAACTGACTCAATTTCCTGAAATTTCTAAAGCAGAAGCACTGCGGAGAGTACAAGTTGCGTTTTATCAACAAGGATTTAATGAGACAGAAGATGAAGAGGGGGAAATATACGATAATCCCTACTACTGGTCAGCATTTACTCTAGTGGGGAATTGGTTATAGGCTCATGGCTAATGGGTGTGTTCTGTAAAATTGCCAAATTCTCAAATCCGGGAAAGCGTGATTCCAAGAAAAGACTCCAAGAGGAAGACTCCTGACCTTGCTCTGCCAAAGTCTGAACCCAGTCATACCACAACTCTTCCTGTTGGTAGATCTGACTTCTTTGTTCCAAAGTCGTTGCTGCATTGAGTCTTGACTTCACTTCAGGTGAGATCGCAGTCGTTCGAATTCTGCCTTTGATGAGAACAGGAGTAATATCTCCATCTTCTGCTTCGCAGTTTAATCTCAAAGACCACCGGTAAGTAGTTTCTGCTTGCCATTGCTCGGAGTTAATTAGCTCTGAATCGAGACGAATTCTTGCAAACGTTGGCGTTGGGTTATTCGGTGTAAATCGTAAGATCATCAGGTCTTCCCTACCCTTACCGTCTTGCAATTTAAATACCCCTTCCCTGACTGCACGATCTTGGGCTGTGTAGGGCAAATAGAACCAAATACTTGGCTCTACATTGTCTACATTGTGGTAAGCAATGCTGCCAATTGCTTGATTTCCTTCTTCAAGGGCAGGAGGAATTAAGACAAAGGGCGCAATAGGGGTTTTTGGGCATTCACCACGTGTCCCACCTGGCCCAGGTGGAGCTTCTGGTGGTGCATCATTAGACGATTCATGGTTTGATGCCAGGAGAATTTGCCGTAGCCCAGATTGTGAGCGAGCAAGTGAGGGCAACGTTGTTCGTTTTGGACTATGTTTGAATGTGGAAGGCGGTAAACTTTCCAGATTCGATATTGTCTTTCGATCAGCATTAATTACATCCAGCCAGTGCAGATCGTTACTGGGGATCATAAGCAACAGTGATATGGAGAGAAGGTGAGAATGAGTGAACCGGGACATCAGCAAAGTTAAAAAACAACACTATTAAATCTATTGACTACTTTCGTTTCTGCTGGAGTGCAAAGCTTGCACTGCCAACGAGTACACCCAGGATTGGTGCAACACAAATGATCCAAAATCCTTGAATCAGCATGACAAAACCCAGGCCATAAATCAAGAATACTAAAACCCCCAATCGCTGAAACCGTTGGAATGATGATCCGGGTATGCACATCGTAACAATGCCCAAGCTTGTCCAGAGCAACAGCCAGAGAAAATTAACAGCAGTATTGACAGGTTGTAAGAGGGGACGCTGATTTAAACCCGCTTGGACTAATTGACTAATACGGTGAGCCATAACCTCAACACCAGAGCTGTAAGAACGCTCGCGATCGCCTTGGTATGGTAGTCGCCAGCGAGCATCAAATGTCGGGTCAGTTGTTCCGAGCAACACAATACGACCTCGAATCAAATGCTCAGGAATATCACCGTTCAGCAGCTCAGAAAAAGTGAATCTAGCAGCTATGCTGCGTGTCATCCGGTAATTGACCAAGACTTGAAAACCATCTGCATTAATATTGCGATAGCCACTACTGTCGGGACGCAATTGTTGAGCTAAAATACGTTGTTGATGTTTCAGTTGATTCCCTTGGAATTCTAAGTTAATACCTTGACTTGCGAGATAACGTTGTGCGGTCTGAAAGCTAAAAGAATTGGTCGTTTCACAGGGAAGATAACCCTTGTTTAAGCGAATCAAGTCTCGACGAGATGTATTGTCTCGATCACTAAAACTATTATTAAAACCGAGATGAGCTGAATTATTGATCGCAGGGGGGGCATGAATCCCCTTGTGTTTAGATGTGGCATATGCACAAACATTGACAAGTTTTGAGTTTTCGGCAAATTGAGCATTAAGTTGAAGATTATCCTCTTCTGTTTGACGATAAATCAGAGAGGCAATGATTTCTGCTCCCTGTTCCGACAGCATCTGGAAGGCTTGGGCTAGCTCCTCTGGTAGGACAGATGCATTTTGCAGCGCCTTCAGATCCCTATCGCCAATATCAGTATTAGTGACTTCAACCAGCAGTAAATTGTCATCGTAACCTTCATTAATAAACCAGAGACGTTGATTCAGCCATTGGTCAAGGGTGCGTAATTCCCAGATTTCTAGCCAACCGAGCGCTTGTATGCCTAGAACAGCTCCTACGGTTAGCAATGTTGTCGTAGTAGCCTTCCAAGCCTGACTGAATAAGGATTTTCGGGGTCTCTGAACCCTAGAATTAGCTGGAGAGACAGATGAGGGTTGTGGTTGGCTAACAGCTGGTGTTGTAACCTTAAGACGCAAATCCGCCCAAGTCAGATCTTTCGCCTCCGACTGCTGAAACAACACAGGCAACCAACTCACACAAGGAAACTGTTGCTCATAATGCTGTAAACGCTCTTGGGCTTCTCGAACCGCTTGGGTCAGGGGCTTCGGCGTATCGTCATTGGCAAAGGCTGCAAGGAAATATTCCAAAAATTTCTGGGCCGCCTCATCGGGAATACGTTCCCGCATGACAATAATGGCGGGTAAATTGAGGTCGGCTAAATCCTGGGCCAGTTTAAGCCCATCGCATGAGTTAAAAATAGCGAGTTTGAGCCCGTTACCAATCGCTTTCTTCAACGCAAACTTGAGGTCAGCGATCGCAATACCTTCTTGCTCATTAATGTAAAACAGACCTTGCCCACCCCGACTCGAACTATGCCCAGCAAAGAAGAGAATATCGGGATTCTGCTGCCACAAAGCCTCACCGATCGCCGCTAAAGAGGTAGCGATTTTCGTATCCAAGATTTCTGCACTCTGAGGCAACTGCTCCCGCAACAGAATCAGATCAGCATCGATATTAATATTAGTGCTATCACCGAGGATGGGAAGTACCCGCACCTTAGACTTGAGATTTTGGAACGTCAGCGAGTGCGATTTAGGGGGTAAGCTTAAAGTCGCACCGCTCTGGGGATAGCGTTGAAATAGATTACACAAATGCCAAGGCAGCCATTGCAGAACCGGATCAACAGTACGAATCACAAATCGAATGGAATCACTGGGACTCAGATGATGCAAAAGCGCTTCACGAATCGGCTGAAAGGCCAGGGATTGATCCAGGAGTAAATTAAATTGTGCTATCAATTCATCGGCTGAATCTCGCACAGAAATATTGGTTGTCTCTATAGAAATCGCTTCTAAGGCGCGAAAGCCCCGGTAATAGCCGTTATAGTTCCACCTAAACTGATCTTGATAGCTCTGTAGAAGCTGGTTATAGGTGTGGAGCAGCGCTAAGTTTTCGGGCAGAAAGCCATCACGATCGACGAGGGTTTTCTCGTCCGTTATAATGCGCAAGTTGACATCAAAACCCTGCTCAAAACTACCGTAGCCAAACCGAAGAATGACCTGCTTATGGATATCATTCATTGGCCAATCCCCTAAACCATGAAAAACTCAGTTCGATGCGCTTCGCCGAGCACAACACGGATACCAAAGCGATCGCCGCTGCTGGCTCGAAAGGCAATTTGCAGGGCTTGGTCATGGGTGCGCGATCGCGCTTCCCGAAAGACCGTTCCCTCATCATCCACAATGATGAGCTGAAGATTCTCAGGCAACAAGGTGCGATCGTTCACCCCATTGAGACGTACTTGCAAATTGGTCTTATCGCCCTCAGGGAGAAGTGTCAACATTAAAATTAGGGGTGCTTGACCCACTCTGACGCCCAGGTCGAGAATTTTGCCCCGGCGCACCCCCGCCGCTGGGTGACTGGGATCAATTTTGCCCAAGCTTACAGCAGCTTGTCGTTGTAAATCTGCATCGGGGGTGCGGCGTTGGAATTGCGCAAGGGCCGTGATGGCATCGGGATTCCCGCGACCAATTTGCCCCAGTAAATGGATAGCCGAGAGTTGAGTTTCTTTATCAGTGCGTGAGGCGAGCAGCTCCACGACCCCAGAAACAGCAGGGGGAAAGGGTGCGGTAATATCACGGCTATAGTTGCCTTCAAAGCGATACGCCAAAACGGCTTCTGAGCTTTGGAATTCTTCTGCGATCGCCTCTAGCGTCTGCCAGCTCTGGTTCACCAACGCTTGCGCCCCTGTTTGGATTTCGGTACTCAACGCGGTGAACCATTGGCGCAAGGCAGTGGTCGATTGACGATTGACCTGAGCCTCTCTACGGGCAACCATGCGCTGTTGATACAGTTGCGATCGCCATTGGGATTGAGCAACTAAAAACCCCCAATGCTCAAACGGCAGAGTGAAACGCGGTTCCGGTTGATTCAGACAGCTTTGCAATAATCGAGCCTGCACCTCAGATGATAAGTCTGCTAATGGGGCAACAGTCGCACGCCGTGACCCAAACAGACGTTGGGCAAGCAACAGTAATGTGAAATCTTTAATCAAAAAGTCATGGGGTAGAACATAGCAGCGCTCACTACCTAGAAGTTGGCCCTGTTCTTTGATTGTTTGATGAGTGGTATAACCCTGTACTTCTAGCCAACTTTCATCAGGCTCCATATGCAGCTCTATGGCTAAATAATAATCCACCATAAATTCAGGCACATCTACCCATTCTTGAGGGACAGCAAAATCTGTTTCTCCTTCAGACTCAGTTGCTAAAACCATCAGATGCACATTTCCCCAGCGCAATGCAGCACCTGGCACATTATCCCAAAAAGCTGCACGTTCTGACGGCAGTAACCACGGTCTTACTACCTCCTGAGTATGGTGCTGAAGCCACGGAATAAGGGTTTCGATAGCTAAATGGTGGTGGTATGCATTCCAAGCAGCTTGAGCACTAGATTGGGTATTGAGCATCCCCTCAGCCTCAACAATCGCAGTTTTTGGTATATCCAAAGCCAAGGTGTTGGGCGCAGTGGTCATGGTAATGTTGGTTTTTAGCATTCTGATCTCCTTGATATCACATTAACAATTAGACTAATTACCGAGTCTCATGGTTGAGCTGTTCTATCCATAGGGCTATCACTTTATATAGTTTCTTGACCATTCCGTTGGTTAGATAGGCAATGTCAAAAGTGAGATGAAGCTGCTCCTTAAACCATAACTTTAAGCATTCAATGATCCCATCTTTGGCGAGTAAAGAGTAGCGCCGTGCATTTTGAGCTTTGAGGAGCACGTTGTAGAGCCAGTCCCTGTAGTATGTTTTTAGGATCGAGTCAAGAGTTTTATTCTGCTCTTTTGCCATTTTCTGGAAACTGGGCTGTAGCTCTGAGACTAAATTCTGGTCAGAAAAATTTTCGGCAATTTCTGCTGAGAATTCATTTATACAGCTTGCAAAAAGCTCAATTTTCAAGGCTTTGAGTTTACGCGATATTTTGCTCTGATCAACTTTTTTGTTGTTATGATCTAATATCTGAGATGTACCCGACTGACCCACATTTAGACCATAGCCGATCAACATAATCTCCCACAATGTTAGTTGACTAGGCTCGAATATAGAGAGTTGACCTTGCTGTGATTGACGTTTTAGATCAGCTAAGTTTTGACAAACAACGTTCCAAATACGCTCTTGCTCTGATTTGATCTTGGCATGTTCTTGGCTACTTTCTTGTTCTTCAGTTTCAGCCGCTTCGATCTTTAACTGCTGCGAGAGGAATATCTCATCATCATTGACTTGAGATTGCTCTCGAGATTGTAATGCGATCGGGTTTGCTTCAAAGTCTCTACCGAGTCGTTGACGTAACCAATCTCGACCTGCACGATAACAAATCGTATTAATATAGCTATATTTTGTATTTTTTGGGTCAAAGTACTTGAGCGCATTCTCAGCTTCTTTTAAATCAAAGAATGGTTGATAAATCGCCTCAAAGAGTTCTGTCCAGCTATATACACCTTGGGGACATTTAGTTTTGAACCACCAGCTCCGAGCCAAGTAATAAAAGTCAAGCTGATAGAAGCACCACAAATGCTGTAAAGCCAGTTTTCGATCTGTTTGAGAATACTGATTTGAGGTGACACGAGCTACAAAATATACCAACCAGTCAGTAGCTGTATTTTGAGGATGCTGTTTGATGAGTTTTGAGATATCTCGATCAAGCTTAGGGTCTATAACCCAATGGCTGGTAGTATAGTTGGCTTCGTTAGTAACAAAGAGTAAGCATTCCGAAAACTGACTAACAATATCTGCCTGACGCTTTGGCGGCTGCCAAGGTAATTCGCGATCGCGGCGCATGGACAATTTCACTCCATATAAACTAGAACACTGAACTGGATGAGAAGATAGTCTTTTAATGCATTTCCCAAGCTTGGGCTTGATCTAGTGTGAGCAAAGCATAATCAAGGAAAGAAATGAGCTTACTGTATTAACTAGGTTTCTCAATTGATTTTTATGCAGATCACTTTCGCTATGGCAGTTATTGACCTCAAAAAAATAGACATAATCCCGTAGCCAAGCTGACTACGGGAACAACCAAGTTAGGGCGTGTCGTCAGTTAACACCAAAAGTCTGACGGGACAAGGGATAGAGCGCCCGACCCTAAAAACAGAAAAAGGGGCTGTAAGTCAGTCATTGCCGGAGTTTGAAATCTAACTGACGACAGCCTGTCTACTAAGCTTACTGGCGTTTACGGGCTTTCCAACCCATTAACATCAATGAAGCAGCCCCTAACATCAACCCAGGTTCAGGAACGGGTTCGGCGTGCTTTGAGAAATCTACGTCATAAACCACTTCTTCTACCTGATACTGATTATCAAACCAATTGTACTGGTCAACTAACGGTGCTAAGGCTTGACGATCCCAACCCTCACCATCGGACGTCACGCCTGGACTCTGGCTAATGGTTGGGAGAGATTGTCCTTGGCGTTGAGCCAGATAGTAGCTCGTACCTTGAATCCAATTCGTCCAAGATGAAACTCGCACTGAGGCAGAATAATCTTCATAGTCTCCGTTCGTACTGCCATCCCGTGAGCTAATGAAGGAGTGAACGCCAGCAAGACGGCCATCAATAAACATGCCTCCACCACTGTCTCCAGGCGCAAGCTGATACTCAAGAGCATGCGGTTGACTTAGGGGATGAGACCCAGCATCACGCGGATCATCAAAATCAGATACGAGCAAGCGATCGCTATAGCGAAGACGAGTACCAATTCCCATCGTATTCTGACCCGCCCGTTTCACCCCGGAATTATCGTAATAGCCTGTATCCCCATTGCCTGTCATACCATAGCCAACATAGGTTCCTTTTTTGAGATCTTCATCACGGCTGGAGTAGAGTGTTGCAGGATTAGCATTTGTGACCTGATTCACTAAACTGAGTACTGCTAAATCAACCCCTGCTGACAAATTTCGCCCAGTTGTAAACCAGTCTCGGTGGGCCCCAATCCTGTTGACGCTATAAGCTTGACTTCCCATCCAAAATGTCCCCTGATTCATCCATCCTCCATTTTCGACACAGTGAGCTGCGGTGAGAACGTATCGTTTGTCGATGAGGGTTCCTGAACATCCCCATGATGCTGCTGAATTGCGAGCACTGAGATAGCCAACGCTCGAAAACCCATTGGCAAGGTTGCGATAGCTTTGATCGCTTGTATCGTGTCGAATGGTTCCAGCTTTGACCAAAGGGGTAAACAGGATAATTCCCATGATGGTGACTATCGCTGTGAACCACGATGAAGACTTGATTAACCGATACCACAAAAAAAGGTGCATAGAGATAACCCCAAAATTGAACGAATGTAGTGTTTGCTTTCCACATCAGTCTCTGGAGCTTTCGCCTGTTTTTTATGCAAAGCTGCTTGAGATTGATATTCAATCTGGTTAATCTGGAAGCACAACGCCTAGACAGGTCTTTTAGCGGCTATTTCAAGAAACACAGGCACTCAGATTCGAACCGAGATCGTCGGTTTTGGAGAAAAACAAAGCCCTCCTAAATTTCTTTGCTGGACTGCATTTCAAAATATGGGGACAAACAAACCTGGCGTCTTCTTTTTGTAGTATTTGGCATTACAAATGTGTGTTTAGTTGTCAAGTGAACATTGGTCATTGGTGAGCTTTTGACTGGATGAAGCCAAGCTTCACAAGCACGTTTCCAAGAGTCAAGAAGCGATCGCTCGGTGGGCGGGAGCATATCGTGAATATCTCCTCGACAGGGGCCGGCATTGTTGAACCATTTGGTCATTACTGAGGAGTGAATGAGAGCTTTTGTATTGTTTCGCTGTCTGGCGATCGCGCTCTGCACAGTGTCATACTGAATCCGATCATTAAAACCAAAGAATTTTCCTGATGTAGGGGCTGGTTCTCCCTGCCCTACGGGGTATTTATTCTCGGTGCATACAAAGTGGATTTCGTATCAGGAGCGATCGCACTCAGCACAGATTCCAGTTTGCTCCCAAGCAATCCGATCGCTGTCCAGTATGACTCTTTTTTGTTCTATGCTGTGAATACGAAAGTAAAGCCTTCAGCCACATATTTAGGACTCTTTCACTATGGCTAAATCCCAATCAATTTTGACCTTTGATGGCCAAGATGACTATGTCGAGTTGCCGATCGCCAGTGTCCCCGAGGGCAAAGAAATTACAGTTAGCTTTTGGGCGAAAGGAGGTAGCACTCAACCCAAAAATAACTCGATTTTCTATGCAGGTTCGGTTTCAAGAGCAGATGCCAGAATCATCAACATCCATCTGCCTTGGGGGTCAACCGTCTATTGGGATTGCGGTTTCCCAGATGGTAGTGCCTTTAACCGCATTGAAAAATCGCCCCAAGCTGCTGATCTCAAGGGAACTTGGGTTCATTGGGCATTTACCTTCGATGCCAACACTGGAAAAATGACCATCTGCCGTAATGGGGAATTATGGCAAACGGGAAGCGGACAAAAACGCACGATTGCCAAAGTGGGTAGTGTGCAGATCGGTAAAGGCTACGGTGCTTACAGCGGCTCAATGAGTGATGTACGTGTGTGGCGTCGCGCCCTAGAGCCAGCCGAGATCAAGGCAACCATGTCCACACGCTTAACAGGCAAGGAAAAAGACCTTGTTAGTTATTGGCCCCTAGACGAAGGCAAGGGTAAGAAGATCATTGATCAAACCGGTCATGGGCATGATGGCACGATTAAAGGGGGGGCGAAATGGGAGACTGCCACCGATTTAACCCTTGCACCCGCAAGCGCACAAGGTTCTGCCTCGTCTAACGATGCCCAAAGCCCTCCTTCTGCCTTGAAGTTTGCCAATACCAAAAGTCCCTCAGACTATGTCATTGTTAAACCCTTTGCTCCCAGTCCAACCCATGCGTTTACTGTGGAGTTCTGGCTGAAGGTGAATAAAAATGGGCGAGATGCTGGCGTTCCTTTCGCGCTGTCTTCACCCAATCGCGCGAATGAATTTGTGATTTTTAATTGTAAAAAAATTGAAATCTATATTCATGATTCTCATCACCAACGGGGGTCAGCCAGTTTCAAGAAAGGTCAGTGGCAGCATTGTGCTGCCACCTGGGAAAGCCAAACGGGGCAAATACACCTTTATATCGATGGTCAATCCCTGTTTGACCCTGTTCTGGCTAAAGGTCTAGCCCTTGATGAAACCACTGCTGTTGTTCTCGGACAAGACCCCGATAGCTATGGGGGCAGTTTTGATGTGAATCAGGCGTTTCAGGGACAAATGAAAGAAGTCCGTATTTGGAATTACGTCCGCACCCCAGAAGAAATCACTGCCCAGATGGATAAGTGCTGTACGGGTAAAGAAGACGGCTTGGTGGGCTATTGGCCCCTGGATGAGGGCGAAGGTGCAACAGTCCAAGACAAAACTGGCAACGGCAATCATGGTGAGCTGCATGGTGTGACTTGGGGCACGGCTGACGACTTGGCGCTTAAACCCGTGCCAAAACCCAAACGTTCAACCCCAGCCTCAGGAGCACTCAGGTTCCCCAAGCTCTCGCTCCCTGTTCACCGTCCTCATTTTACTCAGCCTGCTCTAGCCGTGGATGTGGAGCACGGTCGTCCGGAGGATTTGGTCAGTATCCGGATCGATCTGCTGCATGGGGCAAATTACAATGACCCGGCTGCTTTTGGGACTGTCAGCGGTTGATGTTCTCGCGCTGTTTTGGTTAAACGGTGAACTTGGACGATTATGCCTATGGGGGCAGGAGATGAAGAAGGGGCAGGCGGCAACCAAGGACAACTAAAGTTGCTGTGCTCTGTATGGATTTGTTGATTGATGTGAGTGATAACGACCTGGCTGCGTTTGTCCCCCTTGGCTATTTAAAGCGTGATGCATTCTTGTTATGGGTAATCGTCTCTGACCTGAATTGATTGATACATTATTTGTTTCGGAGTTTTTTTCATGGCCCCAACACCTTCAACCCTCAGCTTACTCAAATTTAACGGTCAAAATGTCTTTATTGACTGTGGCGAGCTAGACCTCAACAGCACCAGTTTCACCATTGAGTTCTGGGCAAAGCACTTTGGCGGAAAAGAATGGAATGTTGTCGTGCAACAAGGGGAAGACGGTAAGGATCGGAGCTTGCATATCGGCTTTGTCAACGATATATTTGCTTTTTGCTTTTATAGTGATGACCTCGTTACAAGTAAGAAATATATTGATGATGCTTGGCATCATTGGAGTTGCGTCTACGATCGCGATCGAAAACATCAAGAAATATTTTGCGATGGTCAGTCAGTGGCCGCTCGGAGTAGCGGCAATCTAAATAGCAGTGGTAATTTCTACATTGGTTGTTATAACGGCACGCGCCTTTTCTTTAATGGCTTGATCGCTGAAGTACGTCTTTGGAAAACAGTTCGCACGGCAGCAGACGTCCAGAGGGACATGAACGTCCAATTGGCTGGGCAAGAAGCAGACTTGCTCGCCTACTGGCCTTTGGATGAGGGCGAAGGAAAAATTGTCAAAGACGCAACGGGTAACGGTCATGATGGCACGATTCACAACGAGAGTTGGCAAAATACGGCAGTGCCCTTCCAGCGACACACTGTTCAAGAGGAGATCGCTCCAGCAACCAAGCCCAATTCCGCCCTGAAATTTACCAACGCAAAAAGTGCCTCAGACTATGTCATTGTTAAGCCCTTTGCCACCAGTCCGACCCATGCTCTAACGATAGAATTTTGGATTAAGGTGGGTAAGAATGGGCGTAATAATGGTACGCCATTAGGCATTTCTACACCCAATCAATCCAATGAATTTATAATTTACGGCTGTAAAAACATTGCGCTTTATGTTCACGCTGCTTCTCAATCGAGTTCTATTGCCTTTAAAAAAGATCAATGGCAGCATTGCGCCGTAACCTGGGAGAGCCAAACCGGCCAGACACAACTCTACATCGACGGTGAATCTGTGTTTTCGACCACGCTTGCGAAAGGTGCTGTGTTGGATTCCCAGGGCATCTTGGTTTTGGGTCAAGAACAAGATAGCTATGGGGGCAGTTTTGATACCAGTCAAGCCTTCCAAGGTCAGATATCAGAGGTGCGGGTTTGGAATGATGTCCGTACCCCAGAAGAGATTAAGGCACTGATGAGTCAGCGCTGTACGGGTAAAGAAGAGGGTTTGGTCGGTTATTGGCCGCTGGATGAGGGGGAAGGCGAAACAGTTAAAGACAAAACCAGCAATGGGAATGATGGGGAGTTACATGGCGTAACTTGGGGCACGGCTGACGATTTGGCTCTTAAACCCGTGCCAACACCCAAACGTTCAACCCCAGCCTCAGGAGCACTCCGGTTCCCTAAGCTCTCGCTCCCCGTTCACCGTCCTCATTTCATCCAGCCTGCTCTAGCTGTGGATGTGGAGCGTGGTCGTCCGGAGGACTTGGTCAGTATCCGGATCGATCTGCTGCATGGGGCAAATTACAATGACCCAGCTGCCTTTTCGGTGTAGTAAACCTGTTGCGTGAGCTAGCCCCAAGAGAAGACAGACTGGTTTTGTCCCCCCAACGCAGACGCTATCCTGTCTGCCTTAGGGGGCAATACTTTTCTTGCCAGGAATCGACCACTGCTTGATATTGCCGACAGTAACAGGGAGACTGGCTGCGACATCCAAGGTGAATCGGAAGACTCGACGCGATCGCCGACCATTTTCAGGATCAAAAAACGTCAGGACCACATCCCAACAGTCACTATTGAGGCGACAATAGGGGCTTTTCTCGACTTCAATAGTATCTAGTTGACGCCTGGAAGCAAGGGCTTCGGTAAAGGTGGCAGCAGCCTGGAACGTATTGGTAACGGTAAAATTGAGGGCGCGATCGCGAGACGTTTGCCCGAGATTGTGTAGGTCGTGGTACACCCGATTTAAAAAGGCGGTGAGTCCTTCTCGCAGCTCCACTTCGTTCACGTCTGCAAGGTTGTTTACTGTTGTTAAGGCCGCATCAACTAAGGCATCCACATTCCAACCGTACATCCCCCGCGGGTGGTTTATATTGACGACGGGCACAACCTCTCCAGAAAACAGTTCCACGGTGCGTTCCGTCCGTCGGGCTGGGATGCTAATGTGCTCAATAAATTCAGGACTGTTTTCCAGCTCCAGTTGCCCGTCCAACATCAGTAACAACATCTCATAAACATCATTGGCAAACGCGCCTTTGGGCTCCAGTACATAGATTGGACTGCCATCGAGGTTGAGCGTCCAGATTAAGGACTGGGCTTCGTCCGGATTACGATCGAGATGTTCCACCATTTGACGGGCATCATAGGGATCGGCAGGCATCATAACACCCTCAAGATTGACAGGGGCCATGCGGCGCTCGAACGTGTCGTAGCGAGCTGCATCGCCGAAGTCATAGCCTAGGGTTCCTAGAGCGTAGATGTGTCCCGAATGGGCAGCGCTGGGGGTGACGGCAGTCGGGGTTGCAGTGACCGAAGTGGATGAGGAAAGCGTTGGTATCGGAGCATCGGTTGCTGCTGGGGCAGCAGGGGGTGAAGCTGCAATCGCGGCAGAAATTCCAGCGCGTTCGGTGCGTGTTGCACCCTCGCCTGCGAAGGAAATCGTGACCGACGGGCCGAACAGAATATTCATGGCCCCAGGAAGATTAACCCTGCCGCGCAGGCAGCGTTCGGGTTCTGCCACAACCTCTGGATCGCAAGGGGTTGCAGTGTTGAGCAGGGCAGCGCGAATCGCTTCGGTATCGATGGGTTTGCCCTGTTGCAGTTGCAGGCTTGCCAGCAGGGCACAGAGTCCAGTCATCACTGGAGCTGCCATGCTTGTGCCTTTCAAGCGGACGGGTTCTTCGGTGGCGGGTTGAGCCCCCAAGATGTCGCCCCCCGGAGCCATGATGCCTTCTCGGCCATTATTGCCCCCCCAGTTGCTGAATTTGTAAGGCGTCCCATCCGGCTTGAGTGCACCCACGGAAAGCACCCCCGGCAGACAGGCTGGCAGGCACCAGCATTCACCTTGGTCATTGCCTGCGGGAGCAACAATGAGAATATTGTTGTCCTGACATTTCTGCACAGCCTGGCGCAAGATCTCTTCCCCTGAGCCAGTTTGAGTCGGGCGGCAAGACGCGCAGTGGATGATATTTGCGCCGAGGTCTAGGGCTAACTCAAACGCCCGAGCGAGATTTAGCGGCGACATAAACTCTTCACCAATCTCAGTTGTATTGATGGGCACGTTGATGACGCGACAACGAGGAGCGAGGCCTGGAGAGGGGGTGTTTTCCTGCCCGATCATGGTGCTGGTGATGTGGCAGGCATGTTTGTCTCCCAGAATACGGGCGAGAACAGCGTCAGGCAAAACAGCTTGAAGGGCTTCGGTTTTTTCGTCTTTAGTTAAGTCCTCCTGATTGGCAATTTCTCGAAACGTTTCATAGGCCGATGCGGAAATCGGTTCGGCTGGAGGATGCCAATAGGGGAAGACTTTGGAGATTTCCGCCCCCTCAAAACAAGAGAGGGTATGGTCAGGGTCGCCATCGAGAATGACAATCGTCACGCGCGGATCGCCAAGGGTTTGATTCCGTAAATCGGCAAGACCAGAAATGCGATCGTCGAGATCGTGGGGATAGAGCGCTGAGGCGGCAGCAGGCGCGATCGCCGCTTCGGCAGAAGACGCTACGCTGGGGCGAGATTCCGTTTCAGTCTCAACAATAGATGCATCATCATTTACCGTAGAGGCATCTGTCACCCCGACGGATTCATCTCTGTCTAGCACGTCGGCAATGGTCAACTCATGCTCTAGAGCAGCGATCGCAGACAACTCAGCTCGCTCAGTCGTCTCGTTCGCTGCGAGGCTGACTTCAGTTTCATCAGACGCTAAACTGTCCGTTTCTGTAGACAACTCTATTGGTGCATCGTCAACCTCATTGGCAGTGACATTCCGATTGGGCAGCGATCCCAGTACAAACTCACCCACAGCAGATTCGGTGATATAGTCCAATCCTGTTGCGCGAGCAAAACCATCAATACCGCCTCCTCCCAAAGCACACGGGGCGATGCCTATATTGGCGGCTACCAAATAGAGGTTTTGATAGAGCACACCGACATGTTTCATCACCAAAGCATAGGCAACAGAACGATACTTGCGCAGTAGGCGCCCAAATCGGGCGCTAATGACCAGTAAAACTTGGGGGGTGTCATTGTGGCGATTTTGACGAGCTTCGTCAATCAGTGCCGCAAGCTCTGCTTCTGGAGCGTCCAGTTGATCGAGTTGGTGGTCAAGGGGATTGTAATGGTAGAGACCGGCTTGTAGTCCCGTGCAATGGCGTACCACAGGATAAATTTCCAGTTCGTACATGGCGCTAGGGTAGGGACGACGACTCTCTGCGCCCCAATCAAAGTCTGGCCCGAATACAGTTTTATATCCGGCGACTTTATCTTGATCGGTAAAAATTTCTTTGACGCGGGCAGCGCGGTAGAGGAGTTCGCCCAATTGCTCGATGGTAATCGGGCGCTGTTCATCGTATTGTCGAACCGATGTCCGCTTTTCCATCACCGCCGTTAGCGTATCGTCCTTCTGATGGCTTGTTTCTAGGCTGGAACGGGGCAATGCCACAATCCGATCGCTCATCGGCGGTTTCACCACGGGAAACTCCGACCATCGAGCAATGCCGTCGGGAACCTCGCTCGGTACCCGAAGATCCGACCATCGAGCGATGCCGTCTGCAGCCTCACTCAATAAACTGTCATGGCTAGCAAAAAAGTCGCTGAAAACACTCACGGAATAATCATGGCGACCTCGACGACTATAGTGGTGAAACAACAAATTGTGGAACTTCCAGAGTTGGAGGTCTGGGGCTTCTGCCCCGACGGTCAAAAACCCTGTTGCCCAGAGCAAGTTTAAGAACTGATAGACTGTTTCCGGATCGCTCTGAGCAGGGGGCACAACGCGTCCAGGGAGCTGGGGCTGAATGAGTTGCGCTAAAATCTCGTTGGCTCTCCAGTCCATCAGCTTAATTCGGAATTTGGAGAGGGGCGACTCGATAACCATGCTGCCCTTATAGGGACGTTGGTAAGCAAATCGCGAGAGACTCACCTTTGCCTGCATCCAGTGGGGCGCATCTAAATCTAGCCGAGCAGACTCCACCATCGGAATGGCCACGGCGAAGGGCGGCGCTGTGTACTGCAACCAGCCTCGCATATCGAGTTGTTGCAAGGTGGCTGCTGACCATTCGCCAACAACCGCGCCTTCTCGTTCCGCCAGAATTGGGGCTGAGTCGTTGGGGTCAGTGCCTAAGTTGTCGATTCCCCCAGACGGTTCTGTCGTCGTATTTTCTTCCTCGCTAGCGGTGACACCCTGAGCGGGGAGCGACCCCAGTTTAAACTCGCCGACGGAGGATTCTGTGAGAGAGTCCAACCCGGTTGCGCGAGCGAAACAGTCGCTATCGCCTGCTCCCACAACACAAGAGGCGAGTCCCATCTGCGCAGACACCAAGTAGAGGGTTTGATAGAGCACGCCGACATGCTTCAGGATCACCGCATAGGCAATAGAATGATATTTGCGGAAGACCCGACCAAATCGAGCTGTAATAACCAGTAAAACCTGGGGCGCGTCTAGATAGGAGTACTGACGGGCTTCGGTAATCAGTGCCGCAACCTCTGCCTCTGGAGCGTCCAGTTGCTCCAGTTGGTGGTTGAGGGGATTGTAATGGTAGAGACCGGGTTGTAGTCCCGTGCAATAACGCACCACCGGGTAAATTTCCAGTTCGTACATCGCTCCCCCACAGGGGTAAGGACGGCGGCTGTATTCTCCCCAGTCAAATTCCATTCCGGATTCCGCTTTGATCCGTTCTAGTTGTTCTGGGTCGAGGGTATAAATTTCTTTGACGCGGGCGGCACGGTAAAGCAGCTCCCCCAATTGCGCCATGGTAATCGGGCGCTCATCGTTGTAGTGTCGAATTGATGTCCGCTTTTCCATCACCGCCGTTAGGGTATCGTCCTGTTGAGGGCTTGTTTCTAAGCTAGGACGGGGCAGCGCCACAATGCGATCGCTCATGGGTGGCTTGACCACTGGAAACTCCGACCATCGAGCCAGGCCAGCTGCAAAATCGAGTACAGGATAGTCGTGGCGACCCAGACGGCTGAAATTGTGCAGCAGGAGGTTATGGAATTCCCAAAGCTTGAGATCAGGTGCCTCCGCCTCGACGGTTAAAAACCCCGTTGCCCAAAGTAGGTTGAGAAACTGGTAGGCCGTCTCTAAGCCGACTTGGGGCGGTGGTGTGATGTGTCCCAGAAATTGGGGTTGGACGAGTTGCGTCAAAATCGCGCTCGCTCGCCAGTCCGTGAGTTGAACCCGAAATTTGGAGAGGGGCGACTCGAGCACCATGCCGCCGTCATCGGTGCGTTGATAGGCAAAGCGCGAGAGGCTGGTACTCGCCTGCGTCCAATGGGGCAGATCCAAGTCGAGCTGAGCAGAAGCCACCATCGGTATGGCGACGGCAAGCGGGGGAACGGCATACTGCAACCAGCCCCGTGCATCGAGTTGTTGTAACGTGGCCGCGAACCGTTTGCCCGTCGCTGGGCCTTCTCGTTCCGTGAGGCTTTGGATCAAGGCGTTCGGAGTTGTTTGCCCTGCTTGCAAATGTGCGATCGCGTTGCCGACTCCCTGCGATGCCGAGACCTCAACCGCTGCGATCGCAGGCGCTTCGTCATCACCCGCCGCAGAACAGAAGGCATAGCCGCTCTCAGTGGGGTTGATTTGAATTTGGGAACGGAGAGAAACTGCGAAAGGGTTGCGACGCATGGTTTTCGCTGGGTGATGGGACAACAATAGCGATGGTTGGCGAGATGTGCTGGTTCAGCTCTTGCTCAAGGCAATTAAAACAATGCAGGTGTTGGATTCAGCTCCGCCTCTGGTGTCGGTCGGTCAAGCCAGCCCAGCTTGACCGGGACATCATACAAGCGGCCGGAGCCAAACCGAGGCCAAAAATGTCGCATTCCCGGCACAATAACCTTGACCACATTTAAACCCAGGTCGGGTCGCGTTTGGTCAAGAACGAATGTTTCAAGCCCTGCGCCTTTGGCAATTTCCGTGCAGGTCATCACGTCGTCTCGAATATCCTCTCCCCATCGTTGCGGATAGTCATTTGCCTTTTTAAGGGGTTGCGTCGGATCGGGAGCAAGATAGGGTTGACTTTCTAGGGTGGCTTCCAGCAGCCAGGCCTTGTTTTGTCCGTCGAGTTCGTCGTTGGGAACCTTGTCAGTTTCCAGCCCCACTTGGCTGACCTCTGTGAGCGCCCGCAGAACGGCAATTGCGGGGTCTAAGTGCGCACCAAAACCGAGAATTAACCGTTCCGCGTCGCCAGTGGTGCGGCGAGACACCCCCACAAAAGCTGGAATTCCCAAATCTGCAGTCAGATCCAATGCCCACAGTTCCCGGTCGTTCTGGGCATAAAACTGTTGGAGCTCGGCACAATAAGGGTCCTCAAAGCTGGTTAAATCTATGGCTGGACGGCGCAGGCGGTTGTACCACCAGATGGCGACGCTATCGCGTTCCACCAATTCCATAAAACCTTGCAAAATTGCTTCTTCGATCGTGTTGCCTGCCGCGTTGCCGTTGGAGTCGCCTCGGCCAAATTGATGCCCCTTGGGGAGCGGGTAGCCGTAGTAACACACTGCCGTCGGTAGATACTTATATCGTTGCTCGGTGAGCGACCATATCGGTGTCCATTTCACGGTTTCATCGGTTTTAAAGCGTTGGGGAATCCATTCTTGTAAGGTTCTTTTGAGGTTCGCGTTGAGCGTTTCGCGGTTGGCGTATTGTGTATCGCTGACGCAGAGGTAGCGTTCGGGGTGAATGGCGAGTTCGCCGAGCTCGTCAAAAGTCGCCGATTTGCGGGGTTCATCACCTTGGAAAATCCCGGAGTACCGTTCTACTGCTTCGCAAAAGCCGCTTGCTCGGGATTGGCTGTCGGTTTTACCTTTGCCCGAACTGGTGTGCTTTAGGGTACTGCGCAGCCCTCGCAGGGAGGTCGCATTGCCGAAAGCGTGACCAGCTTTGTAAGTATGAACTAAATTGTTGCTGGGATCGGTAATGCGAACCAGTTCCCTCACCACGCCGGTAACCGGACTAACCAGGTGTTCGTATTTTTGCACCGTTTGCTGGGGCTTGAAAGCACGGTGGCCGCCATCTTGGGTGAATTGCTTGCGGCGCGATTCTAGGATGAGTGGTTTGAAGCCTCGGCGCTGCAAAATCTCCGGATCGCCGCAGGTGGGGCATTGGGGTCGTTGGGTAAAAACATGGGTTTTGAACTCCAGCTCAGTCTGATCAAAAGTGATGAGCTTGTCCACTAAAGTGGAGATGTGATGGGACGGTGGGGTCCCGTTCGCATCCATTGGGCTGATCTGCTGGGCAACCAGCCATTTTGCAGTTTCTGTGGCAGCGAGTTGTAACCCGACCTGTACGGTGGAGGGCAAGGCGGCGCGCGAGGTAGGCAAGTAAATATTCGACCGGGAAACTCGATCGTCTGAGGCCGCCTGATGCTCTTGTTGCTGCTTTTGCTTTTGGCGCTGCACAGACATTTCCACGTCTCGGTTGCCTTGCAGTCTTTGAGCGAGGCAGTGCCAGCACCCGGTTTCCCCCGGAACGAAAATCGGCCCGATCCAGAGCAGGCAACCCAAGGGTTTAACCAGCAGCCAAGGATGCCCCGAACCTAACTGTTGTTCGTTGAGCGCAGCGAGGTCGGGGTGCAGGTAGTCGTCGGTGAGAACGACGGTTATTGCGGCTCCAGCATCTGCCGTATCTGTACAAATAGAGAGGCCCGCCTGCTGAAGGGCTGCTGCCATGGCGGTAAAGGTTGTGTCGCCAATACGATCGCCCACCCGATGGAGGCGGATAGGCTGTTGTAGTGCCTGGGCGGCTAGCGAGGGGGTGATGCCCAGTTCGCTCCAAAAGGCGGCAACTTCCGGGGCAAGCTGGGGGGCAGTTTCGATGAGATAGCCTTTTTCCTGCAAACGAGCCAGAACAAAGTCGATGTAGTCGAGGGGAACTTCGCCGTTGAGTTTTTCGGCGATTTGCTCGCGGGTGTGGTGTCCGTCGAGAAAAGGGATGATCTGGCAGTAGAGCTGTCCTGTGAGGACGTGATTGGTTCGTTCGCCAAGGAGGTAAACCTGCTTGGGCGGGACGACTTCAATATGAAAGTGGGGTTGAACTTGAAAAGCCATGTTTGGTGAGCGGAAGGGAAAATACTAAGCAATGCCAAGAAAACCGAGGAGTCTCAACGCTGGATATATTCAGAAAGCCTAAGGGAAAACACGAATGACCGGCTTTTGAGTGGAGCCAAACTCTGGATGGAGGTGCCGAATAAGGGTTTACAAACGCGATCAAACCCTAACGCAAGCCAGCCCAAACATAAATCCCACTGGGGCAGCCATTGCTAGCGGGGATAACGGTTGGTTAGTCGCTGTTTGCGCAAGAGAGGGGACGAAAGGCCGCAGGGAATGTATTCAATCGGCATCTACCTCTACGACCGCTGATTTCTTTATGGTCATAGGACAACAACGCATAAAAAAGAAGTCTGTTGACGTTATTTACTCGGCATCGTCATCGTCGAAGGCGCAACAACATAAAGTACAACAACAGCCCTTGGTATCTTGTGAGGCCGCTAGGGAAATCTGAGACAGAGACTCCTCAGACAGCTCGGCTAAAGCATCGGGCAGTTGACCCGCAGGCTTGCGAACAATAGGTTGCTGGGCTTGGGGCGCGATATTTTTCTTGTTCATAGCATTCGATGGGTTCGTAGTTGTGTTTGACGACTTGGGGTCGTCACTCCCTTATTGGCGACGCAAGAAGAGAGTGACGTTGACTTTATTTACTCGACATCGTCACCGTCGTAGGAACAACAACAACATGGACAAGTACAACAACAGGAGTCTGCGCCATCAGCCAAGGCTTCCAGGGAAATTTGGGATAGAGACTCCTCAGCTAGCTCGGCTAAAGCATCGGGCAATTGACCCGCAGGCTTACGGACAATGGGGTGTTGGGCTGGGGGCGCGATGTTTTTTTTGTTCATAACGTTTGATAGGTTTGTAGTTGTGTTTGACGGCTTGGGGTCGTCACTCCCTTCTTGATTTTAAGAAGCCTGCTGATGATTGCCTCGTGAAGGGAGATGGGCAAGCAACACAAGAATTGTTATGGATCAAATCAGTCTTTGCCTCACGCCCAAATGCGCCCACGCCGAAATTCCTTCGTATCCTTTTTTGCGGTTTTAGCGCGCTCCCGAGCGTATTGCCACCAATAGGCATAGTCTTGCAGCCCCGTCATCGTTGTGGGAACGTAAGACTTTTTGGCTTCGGGGGATTCTGAGGGCGTATCGCTGGTTTTGTTCGTTGCTTTTTTAGGCATTGTGGTCTTCTCCGTAGACAGAATTGGGGTTTGATTAGTACGGATGGTTCGTTCTAAAACTTAATAGAACCTGTACCCCCCCAAGCGGAATGCTTTATTTGGTCGTAGCTGCGGTTAGCAAAGGCCGCCGGGTCATTGTAGTTTGCCCCATGGAGCAGGTCGATGCGAATGGAAACCAGGTCTTCTGGACGACCACGCTCAACATCAACGCAGGATGCAGGCTGGATAAAGTGCGGGCGACACACGGGAGGCGATTGTTTGGGCAAAGTCATCGGTTTGAGCGTGTAGAGAATAGAAAGAAACTGACATCCCCATCTGCTTAGAACGATGCAGACCAACTCTTCACATCGCCGAGCGTGACTGGAATAAGGTCGCTCACATCAATGGTGAAGCGGTAAATCTTCTTGGCACGACGGCTGTTTTCCGGGTCAAAGAACTTCAATTTTACGTCCCAGCAATCGCTGTCCAAACGACAGAAGGGACTTTTCTCCACAGTGATGCTGTCCAGTTCCATCCCCTGAGCGACAGCCTGACTAAACGTCGTCGCAGCCTGGAAGGCATTGGTCACCGCAAAATTGAGGGCACGGTCTTGAGAGGTCGTACCGAGATTGCGAAGATCGTAGTAAATCCGATTGAGAAAGCTGTCTAGGGTGCGACGCATGGCATCTTCGCTCGCGTCGCCTTCATTGGCTTGCACCGCTTCAAAGGCTGCACCGACCAGGTTATTGACTTTCCAGCCGTAGATGCCTCGGGTGCTTTGGGGTTCGATCACCGGAATCACTTGCCCGGAGAAAAGTTTGACCGTGCGTCCGGTTAAAATACCCGGCACGCTGACGCGCTCGATATAGTCGGTGTCGGCTTCGGGTTGGATTTGACCGTTCAGAAGCTCTTGCAACGCTAAGTAAACTTCGCGGGCAAAAGGGCCGTGGGGTTCGATCGCATAGACTGGCGTGAGTTCGATGTTGAGCGTCCAAATCAACGAGCGTGCCTCAGAAATATCGCTGGCGAGGTAATCTGACATCTGGCGAGCATCATAGGGATTAGCTGGCACCATATTGCCCCCTAAATCAAAGGGCGGCATCAATTGTTTAAACGAATCCCGACGGGCTTCTGTGCCGAAGTCGTAGCCGAGAGTGCCGAGAGCGTAAACCAGCTGGCTGTTGGCAAGGTTACTGGGAGCTTGGCTGGGCGTTACTGGGTTTGCAGTCATAGTTGCAGTCGTTTGAATAGAGGGTGAATGAGATGCTTGAACGGTGTTATTGGGGGCAGCAGGATGTCCTGCATCGGTACTGGGTTGGGATGCAACGAGCGGTTGAGGGGGGGGAGCTGAAATCGATACGTCTGCTTGGGGGTCTGGCGCTATCTCATTGGCAACGCTTCCCCCTCCACAGCCGCAGTTGCCCGATGCTTCAATGCTTTCTGTCGCGACTACTGCTTGTTCTTCAGCCATATTTCCTCCAGTTAATAAGGTTGCGGCTCCAGCGATATTGAGTTTGCCCGCCAAGCATCGCTGGGTGTTGGTAGGCAATTCTGCGTCGCAGGGCAGGGCACTCTGCAACAAAAGTTTACGAATTGTTTGGGGGTCAGCATTGTCGCCCCGTTGTCGCTGCAAGCTCAGCAGCAATGCGGCCACCCCCGAAACAATGGGTGTGGCAAAACTGGTGCCGCTCAGACTGTGAGTCCCCCCCCCAACTTTTGCACCCAAGATCTCCTGACCTAAAGCCAGAATGCCCTGACCTTTGTAAGTGCTCCCCCAGTTGCTAAAGTCCAATGGGCGCTCCTGTTCATCCATCGCGCCAACCGCTAAGACACTAGGCAAAGCGGCCGGGACGTGCAGGCATTCACACCCATCATTCCCGGCCGCTGCCACGATCAGAACGTTGTGCTCTTGGCACAAGCGGACGGCATTTTCGAGCCAGCCCTCAGCCTCGCCATAGTCAGTGAGTTGTCCCCCACTAATGTTAATGATGTCGGCTCCGGCATTAACCGCCTGTTCGATCGCCCTGGCTAGATCTAACTGGGGCACTTGGCGGCGATCGTCTGAAAAAATGGGGACAATAACGCCTCGACATTGGGGCGCGATCCCAGTGACGGGACTACCGGGCTGGCCAAAAATAATGCTGGCAACGTGAGTGCCATGGGCTGACATCCTGCCATCCGGGCTAACTTCTCCATTGACCAGGGATGGCAAGCAGGTGAGATTGTCGCCGCTTGCAAAGCAAGGATGAGAAATATCTACAGGACCATCCAGCACAGCAATACAAATCTGCTCATCACCTTGGCTCATCGCCATCAGCTCAGGCAGTGCAGCTATTTTAGAAACAGAACTCATAATCGTTAGAGTTTCTCCTTGATTCTCACCATATACATAGCAACCCAAAGCAAAAGAATTTTGGCTAGAGCAAAGGCATTACTGATAGGAGAGGCCAATCAAGGTTAGTCTGATTAATCTGTCCGAGATTTTTGGCTTTGTCTGAAGGTTTTTGTAGGGGGCACATTTGCACTTTGGGTAGATACTGCCAATGCCAATGAGTAAGGATTAGGCAGGAATATTGAATGGTTCATATGAATTGCTCACAAAAGGAAACACATAAACCTAATCAAAGGCTGGATCTAACTAGGCTAAGCCTAAAGTTACAGTGAAGCACGCTTCTGCTTACGCAAACGCTAGCATCTCTAACAGACTAGGGTCGAGGCTGGTTTTACATTTCGTAATCTACGTGAGCGTTGATCCTCATGATTTACGTTGCATCTCAGAATTAGCGCTCTAAACCAAATGAGAAAAATTCTTGAATAAGTCTTACAGATGCTATTAATAAGAAACACAGGGACTCGGATTCGAACCGAGATCGTCGGTTTTGGAGACCAAAATGCTAGCCGTTACACCATCCCTGCAAATAAATTGAATGATTTTGGTAGCAGCGATGGGATTTGCACCCATACCCCCCTGGTTATGAGCCAGGTGCTCTGCTGTTAAGCTACGCTGCACTGTTGAGTTTGAGAAACTGGAGCATCGGGTGGGAATCGAACCCACGCTTTTCGGTTTTGCAGACCGACGCCTTGCCGCTTGGCTACCGATGCGAGAAATAATGGGTGAAGAAAATCTGGGGAGAATTGGTACAACCCCAATTCTCCAAACCCAGAATTATCGTGTTGCATCCACATTTTGAATTGAAGACAGCATGGCATCCATGCAATATCCCAGTGCTCAGGTTCACTGATGGCTGAGATTCACTGGCAGAAGTGCATTGCGCTTGCTATATTCATATACTACAAGAATGCTACAAGTATGTCAAGGCGAAACGCCAAGTTTTTGTCATCGCCTGGATTATGCACCTGGCAAATGATGGCGATCGCCAAGCTCACGCTTTTCCTGGATTGAGTTTGATCATCTGCCAAGTGACAAACGTGCCGACAGGACTCCACAACAAGTAGGGCAATAATAGTAGGGTGGCCAGTCCAGAAACCTGTGCTACATAAACAGTTAAGATGCAACCCAAAACAAAACCGAATCCCCCGATCGCGGTTCCTACGGTCAGGCTTCTCAACTTGCACATTACTGGGGTATACGCCATAATCGCCCCTTCAACCCATAAATAGCCCCCCATCAGCGGCCAACTTTGACTTGCACCCCAGGCCAAAATTGCGGAGACCATGCCACAGAGCAGAATCGCAATCCAAATAAACGGAATCAGCCCTTCAAACGTAAGCCAACGCGGGCGACGCAGTTGAAAGAACCAACGAATATCACGCTGGGACAGGCGATTTAAACCAAATGCCACAGCGATCGCGATCGCTGGAATTAAAATCCAGGCAGGAATCATGATGATGTCGCAGAAAAGGTTCGTTTAACGCGACCCTGAAGCGTTTGTCCGAGCAAATGACTATTGCGGCTACGCGATCGCAGCGCCTGCGGTTCAACTTGCCAACTGTCTTGAGGGTCAAATAAAACGAACTCTAAGGGAGCATTCACCACACACCGTGCTGGTTTCTGGGCTAAACATTGCGCGGGGGCAGTGCTCAAAGCTTGCCAGAGTTCGAGGGGTGAGAGACCCCCTGGTTCGACCAACTGCTGCCATAAACTTGGCAAAGCGAGCTCCAAACCGATCGCACCCACCGGAGCGGTCGCAAAACTCACGGTTTTCTCTTCGTAGGTATAGGGTGTATGGTCAACAGCGATCGCATCAATCACCTGCGTCCTGACGCCTTCACACAAAGCTTGGCGATCGTCGGGTGTGCCCAAGGGCGGGGCGAGATGCAGATTCGGATCATAGGTGCTGAGATCCGTCACATCTGCAATCAAATGCAACCATGTGGTACTCGCAGTGAGGTGAGCCAGTCGCGGCGGCGACCGCCAGCGGCATGAGAAACTCGGCTGGAATGGAGGCT
>JAAHHN010000300.1 GCA_010672165.1 Spirulina sp. SIO3F2
ATTGTGCAACAAAACTGTTCAGCAACTTTTGCAAATCAACCGTCGTTGGAGCACCTTTTACAATAAAGGTCGGCGAGCTATATCGCTTGCCCTCTCTACTTTCTGACCCCTTCTGTCACCCTGCCAGGAGTTCCATATACGCCTCAAGTAGCCTGCTAATATTACTTTTTACGGCTTCATGCTTATCGCTAATTGGTGACATGATTTCTAATGTTCCCTGTAAGTATGAAAGTCTGAGCGATCGCACATCTGTTAAATTTACCTCTACTCCTTTAAATTGCGCCCAACTAATACCTCGTAGCGTAACCAGATTTTCAGTACTGACTTGATTGGATTGTTTGACTTGAACTTGCATGACTCACCTCTCATGAATTTTTGCTGAATTGTATTTTTTGACGAATTAATTTCAAGAAACCCAAAACTCGTTGTAAGTCATCATCTCGCTCAACTGAGAGTGCATAGGAACGAGCATAAACAAGCTGAATACGCTGAAGTTGAGTCAGTTCTAGCTCAGAGGCGATCGCCTCAGTAGTTTGCCATTCCGTGAAAAAGTCGGGCTGAGTTGTTAACTGTAAATCAAACTTCTCTTGTAGCTCTGCTAAACTCATCTCTCTGGCTTGGATTGCTTTAACCATTTTCCCTACCTAAGAATCTGTTGGTGAATCTGCTAAAACTTGAGACAACAACGCTGCGATCACAGACTTAACTCGCTCTGAACTCAGAATTAGCCCCAATTGTTCTTTGTATTCTTCTACAGTATGACAAACATGCCCTTGACTCTCTCCTGTTTGATCTTGAATAGTAACAGGATAAAGATGGATGGGATAGGCAATACTAACCACATTAAAAATGTAATTGTCGAGGGATGGAACTTGAATACTCAATGCCGCAGAAAATGTCTGGCTGCTCTGATTCCGCTGACTAACCTCACCGATTAATGCACCTCCTGTAACTTCGGTTAAAATCTCAGCCTGTTCACGCAAAATCGTTTTCGGCAAATCCGGTAAATCTTCAGGTGCAGGAATCTCGCCCCATAAACTTTCTCTGACCGACATTGAAAAATTACTCCCTCATAAATTTTCCCATGCGTTTAATTTAGCCTCTGGTTGAGCCGCTTGGCGTTGGTTGCAATAGTCCGTGTCAGAGCAAATCCACATCCGCTGGCCTGCATCATCAATCACCACCTCATCGAGATAGCTATTGGTTGCTCCACAAAATTCACAAGGCTGTGCCCAATGCTCCACTTGGAAAGGGTAATCTTCAAAATCCAAACTCTTGACCTTGGTATAGGGTGGCACCGCATAAATCCGCTTCTCGCGTCCCGCACCAAAGAGCTGCAATGCCGGATTCATATGGAGTTTGGGGTTATCAAATCGAGGGATGGGACTGGGATTCATCAGGTAGCGATCGCCCACAATAACCGGATAGTCATAAGACAGGGCAATGCGCCCAAAGCGCGTCACATCTTCATAGAGCCGCACATACATCGGCCCATATTCTTCGAGGGCGTGCATCTTATTCGCCTTCGTACGTGATGGTTCAATAAAGTAAAGCGGCTCGGGCATGGGCACTTGGTAAACCATTACCTGACCTTCAGTTAGCGGTGTTTCGGGGATGCGATGACGGGTCTGAATCAGGGTTGCTTCCTCTGTTCGCTCGGTCGTCTCCACACCACAGACTTTTTTAAAGAAGCGCCGAATATTCACTGCATTGGTCGTATCGTCTGCGCCTTGGTCGATCACCTTGAGCGTGTCGTCTTGGCCAATCACGGAAGCTGTTACCTGAATGCCCCCTGTGCCCCAGCCGTAGGACATGGGCATTTCGCGGGAGCTAAAGGGGATTTGGTGGCCGGGGAGAGCAACAGCTTTGAGCAAGGCGCGGCGAATTGAGCGTTTGGTTTGCTCGTCGAGGTAGGCGAAGTTAAAGCCAGGTTCAGTGGTTGGGGAAGTCACGATCGTAGGGTGGGCAATGTTTGCTCAATCAGGGTTTCAAAATTTGTTAGGACTGATGCATTTTGTATATCTAGACTCTCGATCCCCCCTTCCCCCCTTGATAAGCTAATCCTGTAGGGGTTTCAAATCGCTCCCTTGATTTTGCTAGGGTTCAGCGGTTCAGCCCTCAAAAGTGCGTTCGCAAGATCCTTGCTGTGAGGGGGGTCTACAAAACCCCTACAAGGTTAGCTTGATAAGGGGGGTGACGCCGCAAGCGGCTGGGATGGGTTTTGGAGTCAGAGTTTGAAGGCTCTGACAACCCCCTTACCAAGGGGGTCGGCGTAGCCGGGGGGATCTCGTCAGCGTGATGGATGAAGACATTTTTCTTTGCCTTATATAGGGGGGATGCCGCAAGCGGCTTGGGTTTTGGAGTCAGAGTTTGAAAGCCCTGAAACCCCCTTACCAAGGGGGTCGGCGTAGCCGGGGGGATCTCGCTAGCATTGTTGATTAATGCAAATGCGTTTAATTAACGCCCCACAATCCCCGCATCGATCGCGGGAAACCGCAACAAATAATAGGGCGGCTCGGAGGCATCTTCACCCCCGTTTAAAGCGGGCGAGCGATGGAGTT
This sequence comes from Spirulina sp. SIO3F2, assembly GCA_010672165.1. GTDB lineage: Bacteria > Cyanobacteriota > Cyanobacteriia > Cyanobacteriales > Spirulinaceae > SIO3F2. Next base: position 2,562 of record JAAHHN010000300.1, read on the forward strand.
GGTTGACCGTCACATAAATATGGTTATCCGGGCCAAACCCAAAGCCATCGGCCCAACTCAGCTCATCATCTTGATAGAGCACCCGATAGCTGCCATTGGGGTCAACCACGCCGATCGCGTTATTGGTGATATCGCTGATGTAAATATTGCCACCACCATCGATCGTGATGCCATCGCTAATGGGGCGATCGCCAAACCGCTCCACTTTTGCGGCCAGTTGGGTTTCGGAGAGGGTGCGATCAAGTAGGTCGGTGGTGCGAATTCGATAGAGCGATCGCCCCGACATTGGCCCGTAGTAAACCCATTCATTACTCGGATCAAGTGTGAGCGGGTTAACACCAATCCGGGCTTCGTCTCCCCTCAGCGTTACCGTGCGATCGTCGATCACCATTGAAATATCTTCGGGTTGCATGGAGGTATGACCCGTGAGTACACGGCGGGCGTATCCGGTTTCTAGATCAACAACAATCAGCGCTGAGTTGCTCCCCCCAGCGGTGTCAGCAATGTAGATGGCATCGTTGTAGAGATCGACTGCAAAGTCGTTGAGGAAGGTGTTTTCAGGAATGATGGGTGGGGCAAGATAGATAACTTTGTGAAGGCGATCGCGGCGGGTATCCCAGCCTACTAGGCGACCTGTCCCATTCTCGCCAGGGTTATCGAGCATCCAGACCACGCCATTCCCATCGGCACGAATTCCCAGCACATTGTTTAAGCCCACACCTGCTGCATCCGGGGGTGAAGACCAATCAGCATTGGGGAAAGGTTGCACTGAACCATCTGGCAAGATCTCGACAATTTTGAAATCCGTGCCGCCATAGAACTGGTGTTGGCTCATGATCAGACGGCGATCGGGGGTGACGGCGATGTTACCAGGGGGGTTGGCTTGAGGGAATTCGGCGACTACTTCGATGCCTTCGGGGAAGGTTTGGGCGAGGGCAGCAGGGGCGAGACTGAGGAGGGTTGAAAGGAGGGTGGTGGTGAGGAGGCGGTAGGGCATAGGGTTAGGAATACGATTGGTTTTATCTATATAAATAATGTGAGGGCGATCGTGTCAGAAAGATTAGACAGCAAAGAGCAGACAAGCCTGAATATCTTCTGAAGTCAGACCTTCATCTTCTTCGAGAATTTCGGTGGAAGTTGAATCGTGGGCAAGCAGGTTCAAAATGAATTCAACTGTTAGTCGTGTCCCTTTGATGACGGGTTTGCCGACCATGAGATTAGGGTCAATGGAGATACGTTGTAGGAGATGACGATCGCTAGTCATTTCTTCTCAAGGATGAGTTTTGAGCATATCTAGGTTGAGACGGATCTGGATGTTGGCAAAGTTTTAGGCACAGAAGGTGAATTTACTACTGATTTAGATACTGAAAAAATAATCGCGCTTGCATTTCTTTATGATTTATTCGCAAATTCACCGTGAAAACATCCACCATTACTCGTACATGCTTTCAGACATTCCGGAATTTCTGCGGTTGGTATTGGACGGAAAAAGTTAACATGCATCATTTGCCTCTTATTGTCATTGATATCCGAAATCAAAAAGACAACGATATTCTTCTTTTCAAATATTTGAATATTGTCCATCTGTGAAGTTACAGGAAACACTGCATACATTTCATTACGATTCGCATCCGTTAACTCGACTCTCACACAAAAGCCACCACCCTTACCATATAAAAAGTGCGCCATGTGCTCCAGAACAAAACTAGTGATGCTAGGGTATCTTGTACCCCGACCAATAAATCGTCTTTCCTTGTCATTATCGTAATCCAAAAAATAAATATCAACTGGCGGGTCGTCATCCGCAAAAAATTCATCCTTAACAGCCCAGTAAACATCATTTTCACTTATCAACAGTAGTGATGTAGCTGAATGCTCATCAAGACGTCTGACTCTGTAGCCGTCGCGCAGTATCCTAAATGCATTTTGCGCGATCAGTTCATCTGCAAAGGCAATATATTCTCTGAAAGATAGAGGCAGGTTCACTCCAAGCCTGGTCTGCTCTTGCTTCACTAATGAAGACTCTACACCAACAGAACCAAGTGAAACACCATGCCATCGTCGTGCGAATTCACGCAACAGCTTCCAGCGACCCAGTGTTGTATTAGGTATAGTCGTGAAGCACGGTTCGTAGGTGTCTTTTGTAACCATTGGATTGGGGCTAATTATTTTGATAGAACGCTTCTGTGCATATACATAACATGAGGATAGTGAGATTTTTGGGATTATTGACTTTTATTTCAATTGTTGATTTTCAGTTTAATCTCTGGCTCCACAGAACTCAAACGCCGTTGTCCGGCGGCTGTACAGAACGCTCATCGTACTCCTGGCGCAATTGCCGAATCAGATTCAGCTCCGCTTGAAAATCAATGTAATGGGGCAATTTAAGATGCTGGACAAAGCCCTGCGCCTCAATATTGTCGGAATGGTAGAGCACAAATTCTTCATCCTGAGCGGGCCCATCGATCGCCTCCCCCAGATCCTTCGCTTGCAGGGCGCGATCGACCAACGCCATCGACATGGCTTTGCGTTCGTTGTAGCCAAAGGTTAAGCCGTAGCCTTGAGTAAACTGGGGCGGAATCTCCTTGCTGCCTTTGAACTGATTGACCATCTGCACCTCGGTTACGGTGATATCAGCGATCGCCACTTCAAAACCCAACTCCTCAGGGCAAAGCACCACCTCCACTTCTCCCATGCGAATTTCCCCCGCAAAGGGGTGATTTCTGCCGTAGCCTCGCTGGGTAGAATAGGCCATGGAAAGCAAAAAGCCTTCATCAGCCCGAGCCAGGTTTTGCAGGCGGGCATCGCGCTCCGTGGGGGTGGTGAGGGATTGGCGGGTGAGATCGAACGGGGGTTCAAGTTCAGGGTTCAGGGTTTTGGGTTCAGGGTTTGGGATTAAACCCTCTTGCGTCAGGGTGTTAGCGATGCGGGGGGTCAGTTCATGGGGGTTGGCGTCGGGGCTGGTGGGTGCGGGGAATTGGTTGTCCTCGGCAGCCAGCTTAAAATCCAGCAGGCGGTGGATATAGTCGTAGGTGGGGCCGAGCTTTTGACCACCGGGCGTATCTTTGAAGATGGCCGAAATTCGCCGGGCGATCGCCATCTGGCTCGTATCCAGCGGTTCACTATAATACAGTCGTGGCAGAGTGGTGCGGTAGGCTCGGAGCAAGAAAGCGGCTTCAACCAGGTCGCCCCAAGACTGCTTAATCGCCAACGCTGCAAGATCAGGGTCATAAAGACTGCCTTCCGCCATCACGCGATTGACCGCCAGTTGCATCTGCTGCTTAATTTGTTCAAGCGACAACTCCGGAATATTTGGATCACCGCGCCGTTTGGCTTTGAGTAGGGCTTCGGCGTTTTGGATGGCGCGTTCGCCGCCTTTAACTGCAACGTAGGGCATTCTTTTGGGTTCAGGGTTCAGGGTTTAGAGTTCAGAGTTGTGCAGGTGAACACTTTTGGGAAGATGCTTAACTAAAAATCCCCTCTTGGGAGGGGTGGTCAAGCGCAGCGCTGACTGGGGTGGGTTGGGTTTAGATTGCTATTGCATCGTTAGTTACCTAGAAATTCAGGATTGAAAACTTTGAACTTTGAACTCTGAACCCTGAACTCTTGCAGTTCTGGGCAAGCCTAAAACGCGATCGCCTGCGAAATACCAAGCATCGAGTCCGAGGGGATAGCCTTCCGTCATCGCTTGCCACTGTTGCCAATAGTTAACCGTCAAGGGCAAGGTGATGCAAATGCTGTCTTTGATGCCTGGGCCTTGGAGCATAACGGCTTCACCATTTTCCAGGTCAGGGAGTTGAATCAATAAAGAGGTCGAAGCTTCGGGATATTCCGCTGTGCCGTGGCTAAATGCGAACAAACTGGGTGCAGTAGCTAGATCTTGAATCAGGGCAAAATCGGCAGTTTGAGGATCAATGGTAAAGCGGCAACCTGTATGAAAGAGCAGCCAAGCCCGCGCGTCTTCAGAGAAGCTTGGTTGTAGCCAGACGGTCGTTTCGAGATCTAACAGCGTGAGTGCTGCCGCCGCACAGCTGGGGGCTAGGCCGTCTGGCGGTGCAACATGAGCAGTTGTTTGAATCAGACCCGGCCGGGCCAGAGCATCAAGCAAAGCGCGAAATGTCCGTTGGGCATCATGAACCGGATTTGCAAAACCAGGCAGTTGAGTGATCATCGCGTTTTATTCTGAAACATAGCCAGCATCCACATCATCTAATTCACCCAGAACTTAAGTGTTTGATTCATAGACCCTAGATCCCCCCTTCCCCCCTTAGTAAGCTAACCTTGTAGGGGTTTTGCAGACCCCCCTCACAGCAAGGATCTTGCGAACGCACTTTTGAGGGCTAAACCGCTGAACCCTAGCAAAATCAAGGGAGCGATTTGAAACCCCTACAGGATTA
>JAAHHN010000301.1 GCA_010672165.1 Spirulina sp. SIO3F2
ACTGATACGGTGCGCCCGTATCAGTTGACGACAACTTGTGAGCCATTGGAGCCAGGATTCTAGAGTATGCCAATTAATTAATATTGATGCCCAAGGCGGGCGAGACACCCACGCTAGGGCCCGATATCAAGCTTGGAAAAAACCGTAGCGCAGGCAGGATGCCTGCCACTGCATCATCGTTTCTTAGATCTTTACTTTCCTTGGAGTATTTTGGGAGGGAATCCCCATGAAATCAAAAATCAGAAAAATTGTTGTCGAGAATCTTGACTTCAAATGGAATGTCAAACACCTTTCACCAGACTACATTGCTCTAAGGCTCTGGTTTCAAGAGAATCGTGCTCTGCCCTGGGCCCAGGTTAGAGTCCGGTTTGACAACCCGTGGCTCCATTACGGCGAACTGCTTGTTTGTGTAGATCGGGGCATTGATGTTCAGAACGTCTTTCAACTCGAACCCATGACGCCTAAACGAGTTAGGTCAATCATCCAACAGATTATCGACTTGAATGGTCAGCCCACCACCTTTCGGAACAGCCTGAATTATGCTCTTGCCGATGATGGTGCCTTAGTGCCGACTTCTAGTGCTTTATCCGTTACGTGAATACCAAGATGCCCCCTACGATAATGCAATATCTGAAGTTACTCAAAAACTCGTTGGCGGTGCGTTACGCTGCGCTAACACACCCTACAGTTACAGCTAGATTGACAGCTCACACCCTAAACTCACTTCGGTTGTTGCTACGTTTGACCATTCCTCCCGAGAGGGGATTGATACATGAAAATTTCCTTCTGGGAGGAGTATCCGCAGGGGGAGGTGGGTCGGTTTATTGTGCAAGAGAATGGGGATTTCAAGTTAGGGAGCAATACCAATGAAACTCTTGATCACTGGAGCCTCAGGCTTTATCGGCCGCTATGTCGTCGCGGCAGGCTTGCGGCGAGGGCATCAAATTAAAGCCTTGGTGCGCCCCAGCACAGATGTGAGCCGCTTCAGTTGGGCTGACCATCCCCAGGTAGAGCTGGTGCGATTGGATTTACAGCAAGATGGCGATCTCGTTGCTGCTCTCCAGGATGTGGATGCAGTGATCCATTTGGCGGCAGTGCTCCAGGGGGATACCGACGCACAAATCCAGGGAACCACCGAGGCTACAGCAAAACTTCTGACTGCAATGACCACCGCCCAGATTAATCGCCTGGTGGGGATTAGCACCTTCTCGGTGTATGAATATTGGCGCAAACCCGAAAACTCGCTGCTCGATGAAGACTCGGCACTTGTGGTTAATCCCCGAGAACGGGACGGCTACACCCAAGCCAAGCTGCTACAAGCCGAACAATTCCAGCGCTATGGCGAAACGCCCAATGGCCAAGTCACAATTTTGCGGCCGGGCATGGTTTATGGTCGGGAAAATCTTTGGCATGCGCTCCTGGGGGCATGGTTTGGCAGCATCTTTTTGCGGATTGGCAATCAAGCCACACTGCCGCTCACTTATGTGGAAAACTGTGCGGTGGCGATGATTTTGGCGGCGGAGTTGGAGGGGGCGATCGCCCAAACCCTGAACCTTGTCGATGATGAACTGCCGACCCAAGCCGCATATATTCAGGCCTTGCAGCAGCGCACCTCCAGCCCCAACCTGAAATATATTTCCTGGCCGCTGATGCGTCGCTTGGCGGGCTTTGCTTGGTGGCTCAATCAAACCCTGCTCGGCGGCAAAGCCAAACTCCCCGGCATTCTTGTGCCTGCCAAGCTCCATGCTCGGTTTAAGCCCTTGCGCTATAACAACCAGCGGGCGAAAACAGTGCTGAATTGGCAACCTCAGTATGGTTTGACGGAGGCGCTCGATCGCAGTTGCTCTGACGCAGATTTACTTGCAATATCGCCCAAGGCAGAAGGATAAAGGCAGAATTGCCAGCTCCGCTATCTTCGGTGTTGAGGCTTTATCTCTGTCCGAACCGTTTTGCTTACTGCTGTATAACACTCACAATATTAATTACTTCCCCATTCACCACCCATGCGGATTGCTTACTTGACTGGAACTTACCCCCGAGCCACGGATACCTTTATCCAACGCGAGATTTTCGCCCTGCGCGATCGCGGTGTTGAAGTATTCACGTTTGGGGTGCGTGCGCCCAACCCTGAGCATCTGGTGGGGCCAGAGCAGCGGGAAGAACACAAGCGGACGTTTTATATTCTGCCGCCGACACCAGGGAAATTGTTGGGCTCGCATTTGAGTCTGTTGATGCGATCGCCAGGACGTTATCTCAGCGGGGTCAAGCTGGCATGGCAAACCAGCCAAGCCGGGCTGCGGGGCTTTCTCTATCAGATGTTTTACTTTTTGGAAGCAGGCATTTTAGCCCACGAAATCCAGCGCCAAAAAATTCAGCACCTCCATAACCATCTAGGGGATTCCAGTTGCTCGGTGGCAATGTTGGCAGCAGAGGTAGGGGACTTTTCGTTTAGCTTTACGTTGCATGGCCCCTATATCTTTTACAACCCCTATTTCTGGCGCTTGGACACTAAAATTCTTAAGGCTAAATTTGTCTCTTGCATTAGTTATTTCTGTCGTTCTCAGGCGATGTTTTTTGTGCCCCTGGCAGCATGGGACAAGCTCAAAATTGTCCATTGTGGGGTTGAACCAGAATTATTTAACCCAGTGGAGCACCAAGGTGAGGGGAATCGTTTGCTTTATGTGGGGCGGCTCTCGGCGGCGAAGGGTTTACCAGTGCTACTGGAGAGTTTGGTATCGTTGCGATCGCAATTTCCTCAGCTTCAACTCACAGTGGTAGGAGATGGTGAAGACCGTGCTGAGCTAGAAGCACTCACCCAGGAGTTAGGCTTGGCTGGCATGGTCAATTATGTGGGTTACAAGTCCCAGACTGAGGTGCGCGAAGTGATGCAGCAAACGGATGTGTTTGTGTTGCCGAGCTTCGCTGAAGGGGTTCCGGTGGCGCTGATGGAGGCAATGGCGGCGCAGGTGCCTGTTGTTACCACCCGGATCGCGGGGATTAGTGAACTGGTGGATGATGGGGTGAGTGGGTATCTTGTGCCGCCAGGGAGTAAAACAGCATTGCGGGAAGCAATCGCCAATCTGGTCGCCAAACCGGAGCGGCGCAACAGTTTTGGCCAAGCCGGCCGTGCCAAGGTGGAACGGGAGTTTGATGTTCGGCTGGAGGCGAATCGGCTTTATGAGATTTTGCACACAGCGTTAGTTCCGGCAACGGATGCGGATGAGAGTATTACGATGGTTCATTAGCTATCTGCATTATTGTAGGGATTCAGGCAACAACGGCTAAATTGCTAAAGTGCTATCCACAGCTTTTGGTCAGATAGAGCGATCGCCCTGCCGCCCGAGCTACAGGAATTAGGCGATCGCACCCTACTATTGGTCAGCGTTTACGCTGATTGGTAATCCGTGGTAAACCCCTTGGTGGTTCCAGATTTGTCTTTCACCAGAAAAAAACGTTTCCTGTCACAATAAATACGTAAGTGTGACCTTGGCAATTCCCTTAAATCACTAAGCCGCCTCCGGGAAATTACTGAGAGTTGCCCCGAACTTTCAACCCATTCCGGAGCCACCATGCCGCGATCGCTCCTCCCTAAATCTCATCTATATCCATTAGTCTGGACGACTAGCCTCTTACTCATTAGCCCCATGTTTCTGGCTTCATCGGGTTGGGCTCAATCGATCACGGCTGCTCCCGATGGCACAGGCACGACTATTACGATCAATGGCAATATTTACCACATCGAAGGGGGAACCCAAGCAGGCACAAATCTTTTCCATTCCTTTCAAAACTTTGGCCTGAACACAGGCGAGATTGCTGATTTTTTCAGTCAGCCAAACATCATCAATATTTTTGGACGTATCACAGGGGGCAATGCCTCAATCATCGATGGCTTAATTCAAGCCAATCCGAACTTATATTTAATGAACCCAGCCGGGATTGTGTTTGGAGCCAATGCCCAATTAAATGTGGGTGGAGATTTCTTTGCCACTACAGCCGAGCAAATTTGTTTTGAAGAGAGCTGTTTTAATTCAGTTGGGCTGAACAATTACCATGTCTTAGCAGGCAGTCCCACAACATTGAGCTTTTTGCAGAGCCAGCCTGGAGGGTTAATTAATGCCGGAACGTTAGAAGTTCTCAAGGGCAAATCAATTCATCTGAGCGGGGGAACCGTGGTGAACTTGGGGCAGATCGGGGCTCCAGGAGGTAATGCAACCATGGCAGCCATTCCTGGCGAACGGCGGGTACGGTTGAGCCAACCAGGAAATTTATTGAGTGTGGAGATCACCGATGAAGTCTTGACCACCGGGATTGATCCCCTGGCGTTACCAGAGTTGTTAGCGACAACACCAGAACATTTACAGGCAAAAGTGGTCTCTGCACCCTTGGGAAATATAGCGATTGGGGGGGAAATTACAGCCGAGCACATTGACCTCTACGCGACTGGGCAAGTTACACCGAATGAGCCGAATTTAGTGCAAGGCGATATACGGGTCATTCGCTTTAGTGAAACGGGTGAGAATCCGTTTCAAGCGGTATTTATTGACCGTCGCACGGATAATCCGGAGGCGTTACTGTATGGGGCTGAAGCGGGCACTGTGGCTCAAATTATTGAGAAAGACGAACAAGGCATTGCAGAGATCAGTGAGCAGTTAGCGGTGATCAGTGAGGCAGTGGGTGAATTGGAGTCGGTGGCGATCGTGGCGGAGGGGAATGCGGGCAATTTCTGGTTAGGGAATCAGTGGATTCGAGCTGGAAACATTACTGATTATCAAGCTCAATTGCAGACTTGGGAGAGCGCCTTAACCTCAAACGCAGATATCCTGCTCTATAGCTGCTTAACCGCTTTGGGCACAACTGGGGAAACCTTAATTGCCAGTCTCGCTAATTTGACGGGGGCAGATGTGGCGGCTTCTATCAATGCCACAGGCAGCGCCAACTATGATGCTGATTGGAACCTAGAGCACAGTACTGGAGATATCGAAGCCAGCAACCCGTTTACAGGCACAACGCTGGCTGATTGGGAGGGTAAGCTGCTGACCCGCACCATTACTAATAATGCAGATTCGGGTACACGGACGCTGCGGGATGCTTTAACTGATAACAGTGGTGGGTTTGCCTTGCCTGTGACGGATGGCGACACGATTGTGTTTAATCTGGCTGGGTCAGCGAACACGATTACCTTAAGCAGTGAAATTCTCTGGACAACCGATAATCTGACGCTGGATGGGGCCAATGCTGGGGGTGCAGAGGTGGTGGTGGATGGGAACAATGCCACCCGACTGTTTAATATTAGTGCAGCCAATGCCACGATTGAAAATATCACCTTACAACGGGGGAATGCGGGAAACGGCGGTGCGATTAGGGGCGGTTCAGGCGCTTTAACGCTCAATAACGTTCAAGTTCTCAATAATTCGGCAAGTGCTATTGGCGGCGTAGGTGGTGGTATTTACAGCGACGGCGATGTCACGCTGAATAACTCAGTGCTGACGGGCAATAGCAGTGGCTTTTGGGGAGGGGGACTGTTTAACAGTCGCATAATGGCGAATATTGTGCTCAACAACAGCACCATTGCCCATAACTCAGCGGTCTTAGGAGGGGGGATTGTGGCTCAAGCAAACAACCTAACCCTGGACAATACTGATGTTGTGGACAACACAGTGAGCAGCAATGGCGGAGGCATTTTTGCTAATAGCACCACTTTGATCGTTAATAATGGTTCGACAATTGCCAGGAATTCCGCAGGGCCTTTAGGGGGTGGCATTCTGTCGGCAGGGGCAGGGAGAATGACCGTAAACGACTCCTCGATCTCTAATAATTCGGCTGTACAAGATGGTGGTGGAATCCATGGCAGCGGCCTGTGGGCTTTCAACAACGCCACGGTTTCCGGGAATTTCGCAGGGAATAACGGGGGGGGCATTAGTAGTTCGATTGCTATTGTCACGCTGAATCACTCCAGCCTGTCTGGGAATTCAGCAGGGAATCATGGGGGAGGCATTTATAATCGCATTAATCTCACCCTCACTGCATCGACGATTTCTGGGAATTCCTCGGCCGTTAATGGTGGGGGCATTTTTGCCCGTGGAAATGCCACCCTCTATAACGCCACCCTCTCCGGCAATGCTGCCAATCAGCATGGGGGCGGCATTTATGCGAATGGTACGGTTAACCTCCACAATGCTACCGTCGCTTTTAACACCGCCAATGCTGATAATGCCGGAGGCGGCAATGGGGGCGGTATTGCTATTCAGGGCACTCACAACCACACCTTCGCTAACTCAATCATTGCCAACAATGGAGCGCTGAGCGGTCCCAATGCCGATATTTTTGCTGACTTCAGCAGCAGTACTTTATACAACAACCTGATTCAAGCAACAACAGGCATTACCGGAGCAACCCTTACCCCAAACTTCAACGGCCATATCATCGGCCAAGACCCACAGCTTGCGCCCCTCGCCAATAACGGCGGCAGCACCCCAACCCACCGCCTCTTGCCTGGCAGTCCCGCCCTAAATGCAGGCAATAATACCCAAATTCCTGCTGCCTTAACCACCGACCAAGCTGGGCAAAGCCGGATCTTAGAGGGCACAGTGGATATCGGTGCGTATGAAGGGGTCGCAACAGTCTTAGAACCAGCCGCCCCCTCACCAGAGACCACAGCGATAGCAACAATCCCCCTCGATTTCACGCCACTTGACCCCCTGAATGCCTTAGACAAACTCAGCCGCGAGACCATCAGCCGCGATCGCGTCTCCGATCTCCTCGCCAACAATCAAATCTGCGAAGCTATCATCACCCTCGACCAACTCCACACCCAAACCATCGAGCAGCATCTAGGACGGTTTGAATCCCGTAAACCCATGACCTGCGCTGAGATGCAACAGCGTTTACCCGATGATGCTGTCCTGCTCTACATTTTTGCCCAAACCGATAAATTGCACCTGATTACCCTCCGCT
>JAAHHN010000302.1 GCA_010672165.1 Spirulina sp. SIO3F2
TCTTCTCCTTGACGCGGGGAACCTCGCAGGTGTTGCCCTTGCTGGTGCGGGGTTTGATTGGAAGAATATTTTGCTGAACTTTGTGACGGTGCTGGGAATTGGCAGTGTTTTAACAGCCCTGACTGGGATTGTTTTGGGGCCGCTGGGTTTAGCCCTGATGGGTTTTGGGGTGGGGTTGTTGCAAACCGAGCAAGGCCGCCGGGAATTGGTCAAGGCCGCTCGCAAAGAACTCGTCAAACATTTGCCCCAAGTCGCCCAGGAACAAGCACCCAAAGTGGCAGAAGCGATCGCGGACTGTTTTGTAGCCTATGAACAGGAGGTGAGCGATCGCATCAACGCGGATATTCAAGCGCGACAGGCAGAACTCACCAACCTAGTACAACAAAAAGAATCGGTAGAAATTAATCAGGGTCAAGAAATTGCCCGTTTGCAGCACACCGCCCAAGAGCTAACCGAGACAAATCAGAAGATTGAGGGTCTGTACCAGCAGTTTTTGCGGGATTGAAGGGATAATTTTTGAGACAGAGAAAATTCTGGATTTTTCGTAGGGGCGTTGGTTTCTGCGCCCTACCCATTAGGAAACCGACCAATGGACAATGGAATGCAGTGTGTAATGAACTAGCGCGGGGCAGGGAAAACCAGCCCCTACTGTTGCATTGAGTAATTTATCCTTAGCGAATCATCCCTATGGCGTTAAGGGGGGGAAAAGAAGATTTAAATTCGGAAGGATGAAGCACTTCAATCCAAGACTTGTTGCACATGATTCAAGCATCAATTGCCTGCCGAACCAGCCGGAGCAGTAGAATTCTGGGGCGAATTCGCATTGATAAACTCAATCGTCTCACGCAACGGCACCAGTTCAATGCGACCCAGATCCGGATCATCATCCGCTTCTAACGTCTTCAGCACCCCTTCAAGGGGAACCACTTCTACCGTAATCGTTCCCTGCACCGAAGGATCTTGCGCAATCAGGTCAGAAACCACCTCATCAAGACGCACCGGATCAAAAAAGAAAGGTACAACTTCTTCAGAATCGCCGCGTCGATAGGAGAGATAGTTCTGGTTAGCACCAGCCCGGGCAATAAACAACGGCGTGCCTGGGAATTGCTCGGGTTGGTCAGGGCGGCGCTGGTTTGTCCAAACCCGTTGGGCATATTCGAGTTGGGTTTGGGTGGGAATATAGTTGAGGAGTAGGCCACTCTCTTCGTTAGCTTCTGCAAATAAAAAGGTTTCGTCTAAGGACACCAAGGAAACACTGACGCGATTGCCCACTTCGGGCTTTTGGGCACGCAGCTCCTCTAATAATGTCTGAGCTTGACTCGGGCTCAAAAAAACATTGACCAGCCCCCGATTCTGATCCAGGTTCTGCACTAGGGGTGCGCCTTCCGGGTCAGTAATGGCAAACATGGGCACGGATTCCAAAATCTTGAGCATCTCATCCCGGGGAATCGCCCAGGCAGGTAGGCTAGTGATGAACCAAGTGCCCAAAACGGCACTGCTCATTACGCCCAGTTTTACTGTCCAACGGATGAGCGATCGCATCTTTGCCAACCTCATTTACCAACCTCCGGAATATTTCGAATAGATTGTAACGGGGATTGTTACAATCAACAATTTTACTTTACCGTTTCAGTGACGGCTTTTGCTCGTAGAATGTTCACCCACCGATCGCCTCACCCTGGATTTGAAACTCAACCGTTTGCACTTGACCCGGCTCAAATTGCATCACCGTTTGGCGTAGGCCGGCAAAAAGCGCAAATTGCTCACATTGGGAAAGGGCAGTGAGGGGACGCGGACTGCTAGGTGGCAGGCGTAAGTCAATTGTGACGGCTTGTGCCTTGGGGTTACGCTGCACCCGATAACCTGCTAACGGGAAATCGGTCGTTTCAAACTGGGCGATCGCGGCCCCCACAGCCTGTTCTAGAGTGGCTTCTGGCACAGCAACAGACTCAGCAACTAATTGATTACAATCTGGGGCAGCGCGGTAGACCCGAACAGTTGGAGTTGGGGATGTTGTTGACTGAGGGGCAGCAGGGGCGATCGCTTGCGGTTTAGTCAGTGTTGATGGGTCCAGTCCCGAATTCGTCTCTAGCGAAGTCTGAATAGATGTGCTACACCCACCCAACAGTAAACCGATCATCAAAATTACCAAACGCATGCTTGCCCCCTGACCCACAATCTCATCTTTATCCGTGAGCCAATGCTTATCTTTTTCTTTCTGACCCCAGGAAATCTGATCCGGATGCTTTAATGGGGTGAGATTTTTGAGCAGTAGGCATGATGGAGAGTGGCGTGATGAACAGTAGCGAAAAGCCGACGCAGTGGCAGCGCCCCCATCTGATTTCGTTAGCAGACTTCAGTGCCGCCGAATACAACATGATTTTGCAGACGGCGGCTAGTTTCCGAGAGCGGCTGGCTAGCTCGACCAATAAGGTGAAGAAATTTCCGGTTTTGCAAGGGCAAGTGGTTGCCAACATGTTTTTTGAGCCGTCAACCCGCACCCGCAGCAGCTTTGAGCTGGCAGCCAAGCGCCTCTCGGCTGATATCCTCAATTTTTCACCGGGTACGTCTTCGCTTACCAAAGGTGAAACGATTTTGGATACGGCCAAGACCTATGTGGCGATGGGGGCAAACTTGATGATCATTCGTCATCAGCAAGCGGGTGTGCCCCAAACAATCGCAGCAGCGTTTGACCATCTCGGTGTCAATGTCCGCGTGCTCAATGCAGGCGATGGTCAACATGCCCATCCCTCCCAGGCACTACTGGATTTGTTTACCCTTTGTCTGCTACTCGATCCTCAAGAACCAAGACTGGAATTGCTGCGAGGGAAAAAGATTGCGATCGTCGGTGATATTTTGCATTCTCGGGTGGCACGATCGAACATCTGGAGCCTGACCCGAGCGGGAGCTGAGGTGCATTTGGCTGGGCCACCTACGTTAGTCCCGCGAAGCTTTGCCCAAATCGCGCCTGTTCAGGTGCATTGGGCACTGGAACCCGCGCTGGTGAATGCAGATTTTGTGATGACACTGCGGCTTCAAAAAGAGCGCATGCGCCAACAACTGCTGCCCAGCTCCCGGGAATATCATCAGCGTTATGGCATTACCCATGAGCGTCTTACTCACTGTCGACCTGGGGTTAAAGTACTGCATCCTGGCCCAACTAATCGCGGCGTGGAGCTGAGTTCTGAGGTGATGGATGACCCGAATTTGAGTCTGATCCCTGAGCAAGTGACCAATGGTGTCGCTATTCGGATGGCGTTGCTTTATTTTCTGGGGACGCAGGGAAGATGATGTTAGGATCGCAGCAGTGTTTTTTGGTCTTGGTTGGCAACATAGATGAGATTGCAACGCACCACCCTAGCACTGTTGATTAGCGCGATCGCTCTCGGCGGCGTTGTGTACTTGTTTGAGACAGTGCATCAAGAGCGCAAGGCGGCCCAAGCCCGCCAAGAGAAACAGATTTTTCAGTTTACTGAGGCTGAAATTACGGGCTTGACCATTGCCGTTGATGATGAACTTCTCGTTTTTGAGCGCGATCGTAGCCAGCCAGAAACCAAGCAATGGCAAATGAAAGCCCCTGAAACCGGCACAGTCGATGCGGCCAAGGTGGAGTTTTTGACGAATCTCCTAGTGGATGGAGAGCGCCAGCGAACCTTTTTGATTGATGCAGATGAACGAGAATCTTACGGTTTAGAAGACCCCTTCGCTACCATCACCATTGATCTTGATAATCAAGCCGATCCTGAAGTCCTGCAACTGGGCGGCCCAAATTTCGACAACAAGTTGATTTATGCCCAAATCAACCCCAATATACAGCCGGATCAAGAACAGGATGTGATTGTGGTGCCATTAGAGTTGCAATATGCCGTGGAACGAGAGATTGAGGAATGGTTAGCGCTGGAGACGGATGAGGAGGGAGACGCAGCAGAGGAATCCGAGCTTTGATGGCAGATGAATGTGGGTGAATGTGTCTTTTCCATTTCTCTCATTGCGCCTCCCCAAATCCCCCACCTCCCGGCGTCTCAATCACAATGCGATCGCCTGCTCTCATCTCCACCTGCGCCGTACTCCTCAACATTTCCTCGGTTCCATCCGCTCGAATTACCCAGTTGCGACCCGACTGTCCTGACTGCCCCCCAGCCAAACCAAACGGCTGAGTCCGCCGCCGCCCCGACAAAATCGCCGCCGTCATCGGCTCCAGAAATTGGATACGCCGCACCACACCGTTACCCCCCGGATATTGTCCCGTGCCACCGCTACCCGCCCGAATTCCAAACGATTCCAGGCGCACCGGAAAGCGCCATTCCAGCACCTCTGGATCAGTGAGCCGGGAATTGGTCATATGGGTTTGCACCGCATCGGTTCCTGCAAAGCTAGCTCCCGCCCCTGAACCACCACAGATCGTTTCGTAATATTGATACCGCTCGTTGCCAAACGTAAAATTATTCATGGTGCCTTGGGATGCCGCCATAACCCCCAGCGCCCCATAGAGACAATCTGCGATCGCCTGCGAAGTCTCCACATTGCCCGCCACCACTGCCGCTGGAGGATTGGGATTTAGCAAACAGCCAGAGGGAATCATGATATTGAGCGGTTTGAGACAGCCATAATTGAGCGGGATATCATCTTCCACCAACGTCCGGAAAACATAGAGCACCACTGCCTGGGCGATCGCAGCGGGCGCATTGAAGTTATTGGCCTGTTGGGGCGATGTGCCCGTGAAATCAATGGTGGCGGTTTGGGTGGCGCGATCGATCATGATTTTGACCTGGATCTGACCCCCGCTATCGAGGGGGCAAGTAAATTCACCGTCCTGGAGAACTGCGATTGCCCTTCGTACTGAGGCCTCAGCATTAGCCTGGACATAGCCCATATAGGCTTGTACAGTCGCCAAGCCATATTGTTCGACCAGCTGTTCTAACGCTTGAATGCCCTGCTCATTTGCGGCAATTTGAGCCTTAAGGTCAGCGAGGTTCTGGTCAGGGTTACGGGCAGGATAGTCTCCGGTTGTGAGTTTCGCCAAAATTAATGCGGCTTGAAACTCACCCCCTTTAACAAGCAGCTCATTATCAAACAGAACCCCCTCCTGTCTCACATCAGTGCTATTGGGGGGCATTGAACCGGGGGTAATTCCGCCAATATCTGCATGATGCCCCCGCGAGGCGACGTAAAAAATGGGCTGGGCTTGATTCAAGAACACAGGGGTGATGACTGTGACATCGGGCAGATGGGTGCCACCGTTGTAGGGGTTATTGAGGATGTAGACATCTCCTGGTTCGAGGCGCTCACTCTGCGCCTGGATTAAGCTGGCAATGCTGGCGCTCATGGAACCCAAATGCACTGGAATATGGGGGGCATTGGCCACCAAATGTCCTTCAGCATCAAAAAGAGCACAGGAAAAATCTAGGCGCTCTTTAATGTTGACGGAATAGCTGGTGTTTTGCAGGGTTGTGCCCATTTGTTCAGCGATCGCACGGAAGCGATTGTTGAAGATTTCGAGCAGGACGAGATCAGCAATCCCCCCTGCCCCCCTTGGTAGGGGGGGTGACGCCGCAGGCGGCTGGGATGGATTTTTGCTAGAAGGTAAATCGCCTTGAACCCCCTTACTAAGGGGGTCAGCGTAGCTGGGGGGATCAAGGGAGCGAAGCGTAGGGTGGGCATTGCCCACCGAATCAGGGTTTATTGAATTTTCGACAACTTGGATCGGGGGCAACCCCGTGGGGATTGTCTCTACAGTTGTGGTCAGGATCAAATGGTTGCGATCGCTCACCTCGGCCTGCCAGCCCGGCTCAATCACATTAGTTCCCGTGGCTTCAGTGATAATTGCAGGGCCAACGATGACATCCTTAGGTTGCAATTGGGCCCGTTCAAAAATGGGTGTTTTTTGCCAAGTATCGATGAAGTAAACTGAAACCGTGGTCACAGGTTGAGGGGAATTCGCATCGGTGCGCTTCAGGCGAGGTTCCTCGGCCGTCATTGTCGGACAGACCCATTCGACCGCGATCGACTCGATAATGATGGGTTTTTCGGGGGTCACAAAACCATACCGCTGACGGTGTGCTGCTTCAAACTGTTGTTGAATGGTGTCCCACTGGTCGAGATTGCAGGGAACCGTCAGAGTAGAATCGCTGCCTGCATATTTCAATTCACCTCGCCAATCGCTCTGAACGTCTGGGGTGATTTCGAGATCTTGGCTTTTGAGTTCTGCGATCGCTTGCTGATCTAACTGGGTAAACTGCTGACGCAACATGTCTCGATATTCAACTGCTAGCGGCAACTCCATCGATTGCTCTCGAATGACGCGCACATCCGCTAGGCCAATTCCATAAGCTGAGAGCACTCCAGCGTATGGATGCAAAAAGATCCGGGTCATGCCCAAAGCCTCAGCAATCAGACAAGCATGTTGCCCCCCAGCACCGCCAAAGCAGCAGAGGGTATAGCCCGTGAGATTATAACCCCGCTGTAAGGAGATGAACTTAATTGCATTCGCCATTTTTTCGATAGCGATCGCTAAAAATCCTGAGGCAATCTGCTCTGGACTGCGACCGTCATCAATCTTCTCAGCCAGGGTTTGGAATTTTTGTTGGGCGATCGCACGAGCAAGGGGCTGATTAGCTTGGGGGCCAAACACCTGCGGGAAAAACCCAGGCTGCAATTTACCTACCATTACATTGCAATCTGTTACCGTTAGCGGGCCACCGCGTCCGTATGCTGCTGGGCCCGGATTGGCTCCAGCAGATTCTGGTCCCACCCGATATCGCGCCCCATCAAACTGCACAATTGAGCCGCCTCCTGCCGCTACGGTATGGATTGCCATCATCGGCGTGCGCAGACGGACGCC
>JAAHHN010000303.1 GCA_010672165.1 Spirulina sp. SIO3F2
TCTTAGCTCATCCAGGATTTCATCACTTTATTGGTCTCTCTTTGCGCTTTCCTCTTATCTTCTCACATTTGACCTCCACAACCCCCTTCCCGCTTCACTTTTAACGACTTTTGCGCAACGGATAGCTCCCAGGAGGGGATTTTTCATCTCCTCTTGGGAGGAGTACCCGTAGGGGGAGGTGGGTCGGCCCACTCAAACTCTCACCAGAAGCTGAATAACGCGTTAAGTTTACACCAATGAGGGAGACCCAACCCCTACATCCAGTCCTCAGCTTTGGATATCGTAATCGCGACGCTCCTGAGAGCACTTAATCGTCATCCAACCCCATCAAAATCCGTAAAGCCAGCAGCGCAAAACCGATCGCGGCCAACGCTTTGAGTAATCGAGCGGGTAAAAACGAGGCAATACCTTCCCCCAGGATTACACCAATAAAGCTAGCGAGAATCAAGGCCGCGGTCGTTCCCAAAAACACTGCCTTGGGGGATTTTGAGCTGCCACTCAGGGCAATCGCGGCTATTTGGCTTTTATCCCCAATTTCCGCCAAAAACACCGTCACAAAGCTCAAACCCAACAGTTGCCAATCCATATCCTTCTCGCCTCTAGACTTGCACCATATCCCAGAGCAGTAGCACCGCCACGACCAGCAGAATCGCTGCGGCAGCCAGGTTCATCGTCTCGGCTGAGACACGCTGCGCCAGCCACCAGCCCAATGCCACACCGATGAAACTGGTGGCGATTAAAGCCAACGCTGCCCCGGCAAAAACCACCCAAGGCTGATGGGACTGTGCCGCAATAAGCAGTGTTGCCAGTTGGGTTTTATCTCCCATCTCAGCCAACAGTATGGTGATGAAAGTACTACTGAAGGTTGCCCATAACCCCGCCCGCATCGGTTTGAGGGGGGATGCATTGGTTGGGATTTGCGTCACAACTTGAAATTTCTTTAAAAAGCGTTACATTTGGAGATCATCATACCATCCCCCTCGCCGAAACCTTTTAGGCTAGAGGGCACACCGCTTTTCCTCTGTAGACCCTATGCCAGACCCTATTGCCCCCATTGTGCTGCCCCCAGCCCAGGATGTGAACCAAGAAAAGGCCTGGCTTGAAGCTGCGCTTCATCGTTGGCTCGATGATGAGTTTATCCCCGAGGCGATCAATGCCAAGATTGCCGAGCGAGCTGCCCAGATTTACCTGCGCCAACGCCTGGAAGGGGAAAATGACTTGGGCTGTTTAGTGATCGCGATTGTGACGGAAATGCAGTCGTTTGATTTTACCCAGAGCTTTTTTGGCGAGTTTGCGATCGCCAACGCGGTCAGCGATTTAATCTTGGATAGCTTGGGAATTGATCACTGTTGTGGTGCAGGTTAAGACTTGAATAGTTTACGAGTCAACTGCTTCAACAAATATGCCCATAATTTTGGCCCTGGCAGAAAAACAATGCCCAACTGTTGCATTAGTCCTAAGGCATCACCTTGTCCCCAATGCTCAACTATTTTGCCATTTTCCACACGATCGATGTGCATAATCGATAGGCGAATAGTTTGACCTGTAGGCGGTAAGCTTTGAAATTCTCCCAGATGTTGTGCGGTAAAAGTACCACAGGTGATGATGCGATCGCCTGCAACAATCACCTGCTCAAAATGGTGTTGACCTTGGCTGAATGCTGTATAGAACGAACGACCAAATTCTTCAAATTCTGTTCTGCTTAATGGCTCAGGCATTCCTGCCAAATGCGCTATGAAATTTGGCATGAGAAGACTCAGAGCAAATTCTAAATTGCGATCGTCAAAAGCTTGGTAAAAGCTAAGGACAATATCTCGGTTGGTTTCTGGTTGCATCATCAATCTTCAGTTTGAGTAATTGTATGGATTGATTCGATCGCTATGCATAATTGTGTTTTCAGTCCAGCAATATCCTTCACAATTCTTGTCTCTCCTGGACAACCCCTCAGATATGGGGGAAGCTGATGACCATCTATTAGGTAAACGAGCTTGAGCGGCACAATTTTGCCGCGCTCTTCGCTAACTAGTACTCGACGGCGGAAGTAAGCCACCTATTCAAAATCCACCCGATATCTGTCATACAGACACTTTGAACTTTGAACTCTGCACTTTGAACTTCCGCCCTGCGGTACTAGTCCAACTCCCCCACTGGCGTAAGTGTATTCAAAGCCTTTCCAGGTCGAGGACATCCAAGCATCATCAATCAAAGCCACAAAGATCTGAGAAATTTGGATTCTCTGTTCGATTTCTGGATAGCCAGAAAATTCAGCGCTGCGGCAACACTTCACATGGCATTGTGTGCAGATTTCTATCATGGCATCGATTGCAACATCTGCTGTATCGCTTGTTTTCCACTGCGGGAGGACTTTAACTTCGGACAGATAAAGGTTTATTGCTTTTGGCTCAATTGGCATGATCATCTAGCTTCAAACATTCCTGTCATCAATCCACTGCAGTTCAAGCAACCTCCTAGATAGTTTTTTTTGAACTACTAGAATCGTGTAATGCTCGGTTAGTATCGTTACCAATCCCCTAACAAGATTTCAATGAATGTTGTCCAGCCGTGACCACCACCTCGTACAGCTAAACCCTTTTGCTTTTCCTTGGCTTGGAGTTGTTGGAAAAAATCAGGTTCCCTCTTTGGGGGTATTGGCTGAACATAATCGGGGCGGTGAGGGTTGTTTCGGTTGCGATCGCGATCTTGAGGATAATTCATGCTTAAACAAGTTCCCGCTGCATCACCACAAAATAGGTATAAATACCCTCTTGTTCCATTCCCAAAGGGCGGATTTCCCAACCCTGTTGGCCCATTGTGTTATAGAACTGGTCAATGGTCTCAAAATTAGATACGTCCTGACCATTAACATACAGTGTGCTAATTTCGCCTGTGATCCCACGACCCATAAGTTGATAGCGGACATTCATAAATTCAAAGCGTCGGTGCATTTCATGTGCTCCAATTCAATACAGTTTAGGCTTGCCCCCTGTGCTTGAAGTGTATGGGGAGAAAGCCTGATGGGATATAACCTCAACGTTTTCAGAGCCTTTTCCATAAACAACAATGCCCTGCTCCTTCGACCAGAGCATTATCTTTTAGATTCAGTTGAAGTTGGTAGATGCTTAGGACATCGCTTAGGGTGGGCATCGCCCACCAGAAGAGGGTTTCAGCTCCTACAAAATGTCCTGAGTCGCTCTAGCCTTGCTATAGATTCAGTTGAAGTTGGTAGATGACGTATCCTAACTGGGTCGATCCTTGCTATAAATTATGGATAAATTGATGCCGCTTGGGGTGGCTCTTCCTGGAGCAAACTGTTGAGCAACAACGTCGGCGGCTGACGATGGGGCCAGGCAAAAGCATGACGAAACGCGGTGTCCTGACAAGTTTGGAGCTGACGGAAATTGAGCACATCGTGGGTGAGTAAATTCTCATACTCAAAGGGCAAACGCACATTATGCAGCCCCGCATTGTCCGTGCAGATTGCCACATCCACCCCTGTATCAAAACAGAGATTAAACACCGTCCGTAGTTGATCTAAACTCTCCAACGTTCCGGTTTTGAAATAGGTCGTTGGGCAAATTTCCAAACATTGATTATTAGCCGCCAACTCCCGCAACAACTCCGGGAACTGCAACGGAATTTGGATGCCATGGCCAATACGCATTAAGTAGGGTAAGAGTTGGGGATGACAGCCATCAGCGGTTTCGTAAAGATGCCCGGTGGTTTTAATACCGTGCGATCGCGCCTGACCAAACAACTTCACCAACTCATCAATGCGATCGCCATAATGATTATCCCCGCCTGCAATATCGATCGCACAGACATATTGGGGATAGTCCCGTGCCAACTCCACAATCGCCGCATTCACATCCCACGGCAGCCGAATATGGGTACAGAGAATTTGCTGGGTAATGATCGGATATTCCGTGATCCGCATCGCCTGACCAACGACTTCCACAATCTGGCGCATCTGGTCAATGCGTTCATTCTGGGTCAGCATATCATCAGTGCGGTAATAGGGCGTGTAGCGCAACTCCAGATAGGCCAAGTTCTCAAACACATAGGCCCCGCGCAACAGCCGATAGATAAAATAGGGCAGCGCTTTAGCGGTTTGCACGCTCTCCACCAGCGTATGAAGTTCGAGATATTCATCCAGCGTCTCGCGGGGCTGGGTATAGAAGTTTTCAAAGGGTTCGTAATCGGGGAACCGGGCTGAGAGGTCTGCATCATATCGCTGAAAATAGCGCCAGAGCACCCGTGGCACAACCGAGCCTCCCAAATGACGATGCAGTTCCGCATACAAGGTCATAGCGTTGTCCTCAATTCTCGATTGTGCCTTTAGTCTAGGCCATTCTTTACCCCTTCGTTTCCAGCAGCTTGAGATATTCCGTATTTACACCCGACTCGCGGGTCAGGGCGATCTTGCCGGTTCGCGCAACCTCACGAATGCCAAACTTCGTAAGCATCTGGATCAGGGCCACCAGTTTGCCCGGATCACCCACTACTTCAATGGTGAGCGTCTCTTCCGAAATATCCACAATCCGCGCTCGAAATACCTGGGTGAGCTCAATCACCTCGGCGCGGCTGGTGGCAGGGGCATTCACCTTCACCAACATTAACTCCCGCTCCACACAGGGCGTCTGGGTAATGTCATGCACCTTGAGCACACTGATCAGCTTATAGAGTTGCTTGGTGAGCTGCTCAATCACTTGGTCATCCCCAGGCACAACCATCGTGATCCGCGAAACCCCATTTTGCTCAGCAGGGCCCACGGCGAGGCTCTCAATATTGAAACCCCGTCGGGCAAAAAGACCTGCGATCCGTGTGAGCACACCGGCCTCGTCTTCGACTAATACGGAAAGCGTATGTTTCATCCCCACTGTTAAGTCCTGATGTAAAAGTTCTGATTTAAGCTGAGCAATTGGCATAGATTGCGATTGTACCGTGAGGCGGTTCAATCATCCATTTGCCAGGGTTCGGTCAAGTTACCTTCATCCAAAATCCGCTTGGGGCGCAAAATCAGGGTGACTTGCCCGAGAAGAGTTTGTTCTGGCTGCTCGGGTGTCCAGGCAATCTCCACTCGGTCATCCTGGGCGATCGCCCAATAACTTTGGGCATCCCAGGTGGTTTGGGCGCGATCGATCACCACCACCACCGCCTCCCGCGCCAAATTGTTAGCATTGGGCAAGTCTTCAGTAGAACAGAGCCAGGCCACCGGATCTTGAGCTTTGAGCATCACTTGCCAGCCGGGAATCGGGACATAGGCCTGGTCTTGGGATGCCTGCACCAAGCGGAAGGGTTCAATCTCCTGCACTGTGGGAGTTGCTTGCAGTTGCGTGGCTGCGATCGCCCCTTCCCCCACCACCGGCACCAGACGCGGTAATTCCTCTTCCTGCTCTAGGCGATACAGCGGCAACAATGGCGCTCGCTGCATGGGCACAACCGTAAAGTCACTCAAAAGCTGCTCAATCTGGGTTCGTGCCCCATCTGATTCAGCAAATTTTAAACCTTTCGCAATCAGACGGGAGCGATCTTGGAGGTCTTTTTTGGCGCGGGCGGTGCGCCAACATTGATACGCCACAGCGTCACCAGGATGATTACTAAAGCCCTCAGGGCGGTTACGGGTACGACTCCAGGTTTTAATGGCACGAGCCACCTCATGGGCTGCATCCACATCAATGCGTTTGTCCATGCCCAATTGAGCTGCAGCGACTCGCTCCTGGTGGTTAAGCACCCGAAACTCGTAGAGCACATCCGATCGCGGCCCCCGATAATAGTCTAAAACCGCCTCACTCGCCCCTTGTTGCACCAACGTGTCATACACCTGGGCGGCCACAATCATTAGATTTTGGTAACTGCCTTCAATACCCGTATCTTCAAAAATCTGGCTAGCCCGGTAGCCCCCTTTCTGGAGGGTTTGACACCACCGACCCCATTCAATCCAAGTTGCTTCTTTACGACGGAGCTTGTGGAGGAGATCTTGGGCTTCGTCTTCCGGCAGGGGGGTGGCTGAGGGGGTAAACTGCATGGGGCTGGCTGCTAGGGAATCAAAGGCGGTAGTCTATTCTACGGGTTTAATGGGCGGCTTGATTGCAACGTTTTTTTGAGGAAGATTGCTGGATATTAAACATAGCCGCAGGGAGATAAGAGCAATAAATTATGGTGTTGTTTTCTGAATAAACCATCCAGACTAGAAGATTATTGTTTTGCCTATCCCACTTTGTGACCCATGACCTCCTCTCGTCCGCGCTCGCTCCCCTTAATCCAAGCCCTCCGGGGTCTGGCGGCCCTGGCTGTGGTGTTGTTTCATGTGGATCAGCTCAGTAACGATCGCCTCCATACCCGCTTCTTTGGTGAAATCTTCCGGTTTGGTTGGGTCGGCGTAGATTTCTTCTTTGTCTTGAGCGGCTTTATTATCCTCTACAGCCAATGGTCGCGCTTCGGCGATCGCGGTTGGCAATCCTGGCGACGGTTTATCATTCGTCGCGCCGTACGAATTTATCCCACCTATTGGGTGGTGATGGGAGGGGTGCTAGCACTGCTGCTATTGATTCCTGGCCTGAGTGGCAGCGGCACCATTACCCCTTGGTATATTGTCCAATCCATTTTGCTGCTGCCCCAATCCGAAGATCCGATTTTGAGCGTGGCTTGGACGTTAACACTAATTTTGTTCTTCTATGGGGTCGTGAGTTTTGCCTTTCTATTGCCCCGCCGCATTTACGGAATTGTCGTAGCAATTATCCTGCTCGGTTCCCTCAGCCAATTTGTGGCCGCCTTCACGATTCCCCGTAGTGCAGCCCTGCCCTGGATTGTCTTCAATAGCTTCCATTGGGAATTA
>JAAHHN010000304.1 GCA_010672165.1 Spirulina sp. SIO3F2
AATGACTTACGTCTACTCATCCGCGAACAACTCCTGAAACTCGAACAAGCGACTATTGCCTCTATTGCAGGCAGAAAGAGCATTTTAGATGCCTTATCTGTAGCTGGCATTTTGTGATTTGGTATAACTGGCAACTTTCCCTCTGTCGCCAAGAATGTATCAGTATCAAACTGCATCCCCTCATACAGCGTCCGCACATGATCGACCACGCCATAAAATGAGACGATGCCTTGGTTATCGGGTCGTTTAGTCTTAGCTACCACCACATCATCAAGACGCAAGACCTGACCGGACTTAACCGCAACCCAAAACTCCAAAGGGGTTGCTTCTTGACTACCAAGGACATGGCCAATCACAAGATCAGAAACATCAGACATAGGACAAATGAGAACGTGAGGAATAGACAGTTAGACAGCAGATAGATTCAAAAACTGCTGAATGCGACGGGCAATGAGGGTGCGATCGCCCATGCGTCGCCCGAGTTCTTTCTCCAGTGCCCCAATGGGTGTTAGGTTCTGGGGCGCACGAGGGTCACGAGTGGGCTGAGAGGCATAGTCCAGAATCAGCCAGGTGCTTAGATCCGCCATTGCTTTAACCTTTTCAAGCGGGACAGAACCATACATATCCAGTCGGACGACTCCATGGAGTTCGTGATAGCCCAGTTGCTGGGGTTGCAATTCTGGGCTGCCGGAGCGCAAATACCAACTCCATTGTTCTTTATTGGTTTGGGTCTTGATCCGGAAAATCGGGGTGCGCTGACCGACACTCAAATCCCAAAGTAGGCCAAACTTGTCAGGAGGTAGATATTGCTTACCCATCGTTTTGACATAACCTAATGCGTTTTCGGGAGTTTGGCGTGGCCCGTAGCGGAGGGGACCATCCTGAATAATCAAGGCAGTTGAGCATTGATCACTGAGTTGCCGTGCAAGCTGCCCTTCAGCAGTCAGCATGGCATCTTGCACCAAATTCAATGGAGCTTGGGGGGTATTTTCAACTGCACTATTGGAACAGCTTGTATAAAGCAAAGAGTTTGAACTTCCCAATGGGCAAGGAACTTCAGTAATGGGCGGTTGTTGTAGGTTGGCAATAGCAATGGTTCGCTCGATCTTCAGGTGCTCATATCGAGCCTGATTTTGAGCACGATCGACCTGCACTGCCCCTACTGCAATAGTTGCAAAAGCACCATAAATCGGCTCATTATTCTCCGGTTGGCGGCCCAGAAAACGAGCATCTAAGCGTCGTCGTCCGTCAATGAAGTAGAGCGATCGCGGTGTGGGAGCTTTGAGCCGAGGTTCGCAAGCAACCCATTCAGTTTGCTCAACACTGAGTTCAATAGCTTCAGGACTGGTGGCATCAGCATCCCAGCGGATGGGGGCCGCAAACTCAATGCCCCAAGGCTCTAGACGGAGATTATAGTTTTGCCAAAACTCACGACTCATGATGCGCACATTCCCATCAGTCCAAATTAAACTACTGTCAGGTGTTTAGCTGACTGCTCATAATTAGTTTGGAGAATAGTACCCTCTTATCCCACCACAGAACCAGAGTCTCTGCGTTTCGATACATTACTTAATGAGCTGGTTTGTGTGTTTGGGCGTTGCATAATTGCGGGAGGAAACTGCCCTCTTCCCCAGCCCTTCTCCCAGTGGGAGAAGGGAGCAAGAAGCCCTCTCCCAGTGGGAGAGGGTTGGGTGAGGGTAACGCAAGATTCATCTTCAAAATCAGCAACGCCTGTGTTTGAGCTTTTTCCAAATGCTTGCAGCGTTACACCAAAACTCACAGTGCTACTTGACACGTTTTCGTCAATGGAGGATAGGGGAGTCGAACCCCTGACCTCTGCGGTGCGATCGCAGCGCTCTACCAACTGAGCTAACCCCCCGAAGCGGAGTGACATTGTAACATTCTTTAGCTAGCCGACGCGGCGGCACGGCGATCGCTCCCAGCAAACACCGCCTCAATTCGTTCTAATTCCAACTCATTAAACTTATCCACCACCCAGCTAGCATGACGTTGCAAAATATGCAACGGATAAGTGTGAGTAATGCCAACCACTGCCATTCCCGCTAAATGAGCGGCGGCAATTCCTGGTAGCGTATGATCAATCGCTAAACAATTGGCGGCAGTCAAACCTGGCTCTAGCTGACAGACTTTCTGCAAGAGGTGCTCATACCCTTCAGGTTCAGGTGGACTGAGCCAGTCTTCATCCGCTGTAAGCCAAGCATCAAAGGCATTGAGTAGGTTAGCACGTGCCAGAATTGGCTCAATAATCTGAGCTGAGAGTAGCGTCAGCAAGCCAATCTTCAGATTTGCGCTTTGTAACTTACGAATAAAGACTTCAAGACCCGGATATATCGGCAATTCATTGCACGAAGCGATCGCTTTACCGTAGGCCTGCTGCTTGGTGTTCACCAAATTTTGGAGCATGGGGGTATTTACAAGCCGCCCCCGCTGCTCCAGCAGATCATGCAAACAAGCGCGATCGCGGCGGCCCACACAACATTGTTGATAATCTTGAGCATTAGGACGCAGGTTGTTTTGGAGCAAAAGGTCTGAAGTGATTTGCTCTCGCAGCCGAGCATCATTGAGCACCGTACCGTGAAACTCCAAAAAAACTGCTTTTAGCATCATGCCTCGTTCTTGGCTTGCTGACTATCTTGGTCGTTAAGCTTAACTGTAGCGCAAGTGTGACAGTCCCTAATCTCTTGTCTCCACTGCATCTGATTCGAACAACGCTAAGATTTCGCAATGGCTAACCCGTTTCCCAATTGCCCCTAAATCCCGTACAATTGAGGATCTAAATTACAGATTCATTCTTCTTTCTTTTCGTATACATGATCAAAATTCGACTCAAGCGGTACGGTAAAAAGCGTGAAGTGAGTTATCGGATTGTGGCAATGAACAACCGCGATCGCCGTGATGGCCGTCCCCTTGAAGAGCTGGGATTCTATAACCCCCGCACTGATGAAACCCGCCTCAATGTGCCTGCGATTGTCCGCCGCCTCAAAGAAGGAGCCCAACCCACTGATACGGTTCGGGCGCTGCTGACCAAAGCTCAGATCTTTGAGCAACTGAAGAATGCCTAACGAGACAAACCCCTCCGAATCTCAGTCTGCTGGGGTTCAGCCTGACTATGGCGCTTTAGTGCGTTATTTAGTGAGTCCCCTCCTTGAGAATCCTGAGAGCCTGAGCGTGAGCTGTGAGTGGTCGCGTGGCCAACAGCGAGCCTTGGTGCGAGTCGCCTTTGGTGATAATGATCAAGGTCGTGTCCTTGGACGCGGGGGGCGCAATTTAGATGCAATGCGCGTCGTGCTTGCTGCTGCAGCTCAAACCGCTAATCAAACCGTGCGCCTAGAAGTGTTTGACCTCCGCCGTACTGAAGGAGAAAGTCGTCGTCGTGGCGCCAGCGATCGACCCCGGAATCAACGCTCACGTCCCACTAGGCCCCCTGTTCCTCGCAAGCGCTGAAGCTCTACTTGTTCACCTGAATCAACAGCCCCTAGCCAAAACTGAATGATTTCAGAAACCCTTCAATTTCCAACTCCTGAGAGTGCGATGGTTTTTGCTGGGGTTGGGGAGAATCACCTCCAACTGCTGACTCGTCATACTGGGGTTCAAGCAGTGTTGCGGGGGCAAGATTTGTTGATTTCGGGTCAGCCCAAAGCAGTTGAGCGCACGATGGCAGTGGTGCGATCGCTCAAGCCCCTGTGGAAGGAGGGTAAACGCATCAGTGAGCCGGATATCCTTACTGCATTTCATGCTCTCGATACCGGACGCACGGAAGAATACCAAGACCTCCAACGGGAAGTTCTGGCCACAACTCGACGCGGTGAAACGATTCGTGCCAAGACCTTTCGGCAGCGGCAATATGTCAAAGCAATTCTCAGCCATGATGTTACGTTTGGCATTGGCCCAGCGGGTACGGGGAAAACCTTTCTAGCGGCAGTTTTAGCGGTCAAGGCGCTCCTGAATGATGATTGCGAGCGGATTATTCTCACTCGGCCCGCAGTGGAAGCGGGCGAAAAGCTGGGTTTTTTGCCCGGAGATTTGCAGCAAAAAGTTAATCCCTTTTTGCGGCCGCTTTATGATGCGCTTTACGAGTTTATTGATGCTGACAAAATTCCCGACCTGATGGAGCGCCAAAAGATTGAAGTGGCCCCACTGGCTTATATGCGCGGTCGAACCCTCAGTAATGCCTTTGTGATTGTCGATGAAGCTCAAAATACGACTCCAGCCCAACTCAAGATGGTGCTGACGCGCTTGGGCTTTGGGTCTCGTATGGTTGTGACCGGGGATATTACGCAGACCGATTTACCCAATCACCAAGCATCTGGCTTAATCGTAGCGCAGAAGATTTTGCAATCCGTGCAGGGCATTGCTTTTTGTCACCTCTCAGCAGCTGATGTGGTGCGCCATCCCTTAGTGCAGCGGATTGTCAGCGCCTACGAACAATACGAGACCAAAGGACAGTCTGTTGGAACGCCTAAGCCTGTGACTCGTTAGAATAAGCTTAGGTTTTTTGGGTTGAGGCGATCGCAACATGACGAGTGTGAACCAGTTTGTCAAAAAAGCTTTTTATCTTGGTGTGGGTTTGGCGTCTTATGCTGGGGAAAAAGCCAGTAGCCAATGGCAAGAACTACGGACGAATGCCCAGTCTCTGGCGGATGAGTTGGTCAAACGGGGTGAACTCAAAGCCGAAGAAGCCAGCCAGTTCGTCGATGAGTTGTTGCAACAAGCCCAGCAGCAGGCTAATCCCGCAGCAAATGATGATGATAATGAGGGGAAACGCGAACCCCGTCGGATTGAAATTATCACAGATGAAGATGAAAACGAGGTCAATCCGTCAGAAGCTGAGGATGTGGAGCAGCTGCGATCGCAAGTTGAAGAACTACAAGCGCGGTTGCGAGAACTGCAACAGTAAATCATAATCATTTGCGAAATTACTTCCTGATGATGACGAGCAAGATAGCCATGCTCCGGATACGAGGAAGCAAGTCATCGCTTAGGGTGGATACCCAGATGCTATGAGCTGTTTATCAACAAAGATTCGAAGAGCCCATGACCCAAACTAACGAAACAATGAAATATGGCGAACGGGCGATCGCTGAAGGTGAATTAATTACTTTCCCCAACCCCCGTATTGGCCGCCGCTATGCAATCACAATTACCCTGCCAGAGTTTACTTGTAAGTGTCCTTTTTCGGGCTATCCAGACTTTGCCACAATCACGATCACCTATTACCCCCATGAACGGGTGACGGAACTCAAAGCCCTCAAACTCTATATCAATAGCTACCGCGATCGCTACATCTCCCATGAAGAGTCAGTTAACCAAATTTTGGATGATTTTGTGGCGGCCTGTGATCCCCTGGAAGTAACCATTAAGGGCGACTTTACACCACGTGGTAATGTGCATACGGTTATCGAAGTAACCCATCAGCGACAAACTTAGCCCGCTGTTTACTCAGCTAGAGAATGTCATCAGTTAGACTTCAAACTCTTGCGGTGACCAACTGACAGCCCCTTTGTTTGTTTTTGGAGCCGGGTGCTATATCCCTTGTTTCGCCAGACTTCTGACGTTAGCTAACGACACACCCTAAATTTTAGAGACTTTATCCCTCTTTTGTCATATTGGGGTCTAACCTTTATCATCCCATTGGTTGTAACAGCGAAGATTCGTTCAAAAATCCTGAGGTGATAAAAGAGGGATATTTATAGAAGAGTAATATCTAGCAGTGTTGAACAGGTGAGAAAAGAAGAAGACTTGTCATGGGATCAAGTAAATGGGATTCATCAGCATCAATATGAAAGTCAAAAAAAAGACATTGGGGAAAGTTAACACGGTTGGGTATAGATGAGATAGCTAAACGTAAAGGGCAGAAAGACTTTGTGACAGTGGTGAGTGATTTAGATAAAGGAGAACTGATAGAAGTTATAGACTCACATCAACAAGATAAAATCATCGAAGCTCTGATGCAACAGCCTTTAGAGGTGAGAGAAGCAGTAGAGGAGGTGAGTGTAGATATAGCACTTTCCGCAAAGATGAGGTATAGCAAAGCTTGACGGGTAAAACGTTTTAGCTCGATCTTCGCTCCTCATCTATATAAAAAAGGCTATATGTGGGGAGGCTTTCCAAGTGTCATCAAAGAAGTATTTCCGAACGCCAAGATTGTGACGGATCGTTTTCATGTCATGAAGGCAGTGAATAATAACTTGGATAAGCTCAGAAAACAGCTCAAATCCAGAATCAAAACCAAGGGTGAAAAATGGTTACTCCTCAAAAACAAAAAAGATTTAGGTAATGAAGAGTTGAAGCAGTTGGAAATCCTTTTAAAAAAATCCAACCGTTTGCGCAGAGCTTATGAATTCAAAGAAGATTTTCGAGAGATATATGAACAGACTCAAGACTACGATGTTGGCAAGGACAAATTTAAAAATTGGCTACATGAGGCACAAACGATTTATGATGATGCTGTGAAAACAATCCGAAACCATCTTGATACAATTTGCAACTACTTCTTAAGCCGTACGAGCAATGGGGTTATGGAAGGTATCAATAACCGTCTTAAGCCAATCAAGCGTCAAGCCTACGGTTTTATGAACTTTGATAATATGCGCAGGCGTTTTTTATCTTGATTTCTTCAATAGCTTTTCCTTATAACCATATATTCAGAAGAGCCTGCTATCAACCATATAGAGATGTTGAATTGTGAGTACCAAGGAACAACTTATTGAAGAAATTAACCAAGCACCTGACTTTCTCATTGAGGAAGTGTTGAGTTTCTTTCTCTTCCTAAGATTAAGACTA
>JAAHHN010000305.1 GCA_010672165.1 Spirulina sp. SIO3F2
TCCAACGTTGATTAATCAAGCGATCGCGTTGGTTTTTCCAAGTCTTTGGGAAGGGTTTGGTTTACCTGTGCTCGAAGCAATGGCCTGTGGCACCCCAGTGATTACCTCAAATCTTTCCTCCTTGCCAGAAGTGGCAGGAGATGCCGCAATTTTGATTGATCCCTATCAAGTCCATGAAATCACAGCAGCAATGCAAGAGATTGCAACGAATAACCAATTATGGCAGTCTCTACGAGAAGCAGGCTTGCAGCGAGCCCAGCAATTTAGCTGGCGAAAAACTGCCCAGCAAACAGCAGATGTATTTTCGCTTTATCTGTAAACGGATTGAGTAACTCAAATTTCATGCTGCTAACAAATTTATCCTTTTTACCGCAAAATCCTTCAGGTTTATCCGTTTATGCCAAAAATCTGTTACTGGCTTTAGAGCTACCAGATATTCAAGTGTTAAGCAACCAAACCATTGCTACTTATCCTTGCCATGCTGTACCACCCAGTTTAAGTAGTGACTTTGCTTATGTCGGTTTGCTGAAGCGATTATTTTGGACACAATTCCAAATTCCCCAAATTTATTCTCGCCTCAAAGCCGATCTCTTTTTTTCGCCAATTCCAGAAGCACCACTCGGGGTCAAGTTTCCCATTATAATCACGGTTCATGACTTTATTCCTTTACATATTCCCCGTGTGCTTTCTGTTTTGCGATTGTATTTCAAATATTACGTTCCCCATGTGGTGGGTGCTGCAACCCATGTGATTTGTAACTCCGCAGCAACTGCCAGAGATATTAGGGATGTACTAGGGGTTTCGGTACGAAATATTTCAGTGATTCCGATGGCATATGACCCCGGTCATTTTCGACATTTGAACTTGCCTCGAAAGAATTATTTTTTGTATATAGGAAGACATGATTACTACAAGAATTTACCTCGGCTAATTGCTGCCTTTGCTCAACTCAAAGATCAGACTTTGACGCTGAAGATTGCAGGGCCAACGAATGGCAAACATACACCCGTTTTAAAGCAGCAGGCACAAGAATTGGGCGTTGGCGATCGCGTTGAATTTCTCACCTATGTGCCCTATGCTGAATTGCCAATGTTGATTAATCAGGCGATCGCCCTAATTTTCCCCAGCCTTTGGGAGGGGTTTGGTATTCCGGTGCTTGAGGCGATGGCTTGCGGAACACCAGTAATTACCTCTAATCTTTCGGCACTACCCGAAGTGGCAGGAGAGGCGGCAATTTTGATTGATCCCTACCAGGTGAATGAAATTGCAGCGGCGATGCAAGAAGTTGTCATGGATAACCAGCTATGGCAGTCTTTGCACGAAGCAGGTTTGCAGCGAGCACAGCAATTTAGTTGGGAAAAAACCGCCCAGCAAACGGCGGATGTGTTGTCACTCTATCTTTAAGGAGATTGGGCGATCATCGGCAATAAACTGGTTTCAATTTCGTGCAAGTAATCGGTGAGTCCCGTTGCCTGACCGCGATCGCGCAACAGTTCTAACTCTGTTTGAGTCCAGCATTGCTGTTCCCGTTCAAATTTCTCTTCAGTTAACTGGGCTAATACCACTTTGGCGTCACGATCGCGTTGTTCTGGATATTTTTTATCACCTCGCAGTCGATGAGCTTCTAAGCAAGGGTCAAATTTGAGTTTTTTTTTGATCTCAGACAGCTTTTTTTCTTCCTCGGTTGTTTGCGGGATAAAACCATTAAGCACCCAGGCTTCTCGTTTTGATTTCGCCGCGCCAATAACAACCTGTAAATCAGAATCAATAGATTTATGATTTATCCGAGAGTCTTGAAGAGATTTGAATCGTCTTTTCTCCTGACCATGAGTATCTAAATCTCGAATTAATAATACAGCTTGAATCTGTCGCTCTTGTTTTTGCTTTAAGATCATACTAATAAAAGTTAATGTCTTCTTGGCCAACGCGCTGTCAAATCCACTTGAGCTTTTAGGTTGAGTCGATGTTGTTTGAGATGTCCTAGAGCGTCGATATCGAGGTGATTTCTGTTTTGGGGAAATCAAGCTCAGCTTTTTGAGCTGCGCCCAGGTGGAACAATCAGTTCCTGATTTTAAGCCACTCCACTGAATCTGGTATTTTAGATAGTCTGCTAACCAGTCAGAGCCAGACTCTAATAAAATTCGTTCTGCTAACTCAGTTGCAGTTCGGGCATCTGCTTTATGTTCGACAATGACAATTATTTCCATCACAAGGTAATACTCTCTTTCCTTTCAGTAATTTGCATTTGCTCTGTTTCCGTTATTTCATCTGCTGTTATCCATTCTTCCCCCTCAGCATCCCACATTTCCCCTGTCGTTAAGGATTGCCCTGCCCATTCGATATCTGGATGCTCATCCAAACGTTTGCTCAGCGTATAGCCATTTTTATCTGTATTAAGAACGTGAACTTGAGACGTTTTCAATTCATCAAGTATATACGGCGAGTGGGTTGTGAAAATGATTTGCAATTCTGGATTAGTTTTAATAATTTCTTGAATAACTGTTATCAACTCAAGTTGAGCTTTGGGATGCAAGCCCTGTTGGATATCGTCGAGCAAAATTAGGTTCGGGCGCTGGGGACTCATTAGGACTGTGAGTAAACCAAGGGTCAGAATTGTGCCTTCGCTAAGAGCATGGCCGGGAATGCGATCGCCACTCTTCATATCCAATACGACTTCCTGACCCATTAACTCTTGCTGTTCCTGATATGGAATTTTCGTGCCATCATCCAGTTGAATCGAACGCTGACGGTTCATTTCTACCTTTGCTCTTTTAATGCTTAAGTTTTTAACTTCAGGAACAACAACTTTCAGCATTCTTATGATTTTCTCGTATGCATTGTAATCTTCATCACGAATAGAGTCTAAAACTGATGCAAGTCCAAAACCATTACTTTCAATTTTTGGAGTTATATCTTCACTATAAGAAGGTTTTGAAAGCTCACTTGGCACAAAGCTCTTCTTAGGTGCAATTCCAAGAACTTGACGGATCAAACAAGACTTTTGCTGAAACTCCTGTTCATCTAAACCCTTGAAAGAGTGAGTTTGTCCACTATGATGCCAGTTAAACAGTAAACTTTTTTTCGGATTCAGCGATCCATACTCAAAATAAGTCTCATAGTGAACTCCCCACTCATTTACTCTTTTGAGATGAGGTCGAATTCCTTTAATGCTAACGCTAGCTCTTGGATTTTTTCGATTTACCACGCTTTGAAAGTGGCTATCCTCAATGAGTACCTTGTGTGAAGATAAGCTTTCAAATAGCTGAGAAGCATAATTAATTGCTTCTAATATTGAGGTTTTACCCGAACTATTCTGTCCCACGATCGCGTGCAGCCTCGAATCATCAAACTTGAGATGAGTATGACGATGGGACTTAAAATTTTCGAGGGTGACTTCAGTGATCATAGTCTTGACGAACGAGCAGACGAATACCCCTGAATTTTAGCGCTCAAGATTCCCGTTCTGAATCGCGTGACTGAGGATTCCGCTTCACCTGATGAGCTTGCCAATTCTGAAACCGATCAATCAACCCCTCCAGACCGATCGCGCTCGCAAAGCCAAAAACCTCATGCATCAAAAACGCATTCGGGCGAATCACTATGCGGCCGCCCTTCTTAAGCCGAAAAGTGGTATCCAGAAAATTAATCGAGTCAATCTCACCTTCTTGACCTTCACCGAGATCAAAATAACGATGCCGCTCCAGCACCTTCTTACGATGCTTGAGATACCACGCCCCTAACGCCGAGAGCAACAACTCATTCCCCGTGCGGCTAAAGCAATACGCCACTAACACCACCGTGATCGTCAGCGGCAACAAGCTCCAAACAATGCCCACCAACGACACCAACAACTGCGACACCTGAGGCAGCCCCAGAACCAAACAAGCCACCATCACCGCCAACGTCCAAGCCAGCATATCCGCGATCGCTATCGCTACCCGCACCGGCCGGGGCTTCAGCATAAAGCGTTGGGATTTGGACTCGGGGGCAAATGCATAAATCAAACGGTAGAGCAATCGTTTGGCGATCGCTAGTACAAAACCCAGCAGCAAGCCAAAATTGACGATCTGCTCTAAGAGTGTGGTGTGACGCAAGTTAAGGAGTAGTTGGGACATCGGGTATCAAAATCCAAAATGTAACTTTAGAGAGCGATCTCAAACGATTGAATAGCGTGGTCTAACGCTGCTGCATGGTGAGGATCATCAATTAAACCATTGAGCATGATTAGGCGATCGCCCCCTGGTGAACGCCAAAAAACCGCTTTATTCATTTGTTGATAATCATTGGGGTAAATCGTGATAAGTGCCGGAACACCATTGAGTTGTTGAATAGTTACATCACTCATCATCCAGCCATAACGTGCTGCCACCACATCAGCAAATTCTCCTTGCGGTTCATTCAGCCTTACTTCTGTCACGGTTAGCAGCGGTGGTGTTCGCTCCCCGAGCAGTTCACCCCGCTCAACTAAGCATTGGTCATAATCAAAGGTTGCCGGATCAACCACTTCCAAGCGCGATTGACGCTCACCCAATCGGTTATAGCCCCAGTCATGACGAATGCGATAATTACGGGGAATATCAATCTGGATGCCGAGGTCAGTACTATAAGTGCGGACTTGCTCACTTGGCGTGGGAATTGGTTGATAGTCGCAGCTTTGAGCCGGGGTTGAACTCCCTACGCCTAGCGCCACCGTCATCATGCTGACTGTGAGGACAGCCGAAATGATTTTCATGACCTTGATTGAGTCTGGTTATCTTTCCATCCTAACCAGCACTCAAAGTAATGCTTCACTGTGCGGATTTTGGGTGTTTGAATCCTAAAATCTTGCTCTAGCATAGGAACAGTTGCTGTTCATGAGTTCTGTGTCCAATCTGCTGAAACTCGCCAAACAGGGAGATGCTCAGGCGATCGCCACCCTCCTGGGCGAAAAGCTCGAATCCAAAGGCATTTGGGTGATGGGTCAACGCCACGGCGACGATCTGAATCTTATTTTTGAAAGCTTACAAGCCCCACCCCAAGCCAGTCTGACCCAGTTTATTGCCAAGGGGATGCGATCGCTTCAACCTGTGGGCTTGCGGCAAGTGGTGCTCCACGGGCGGCAGATGGGTGAGAGTGCTGATGCGTGGCAGCAAACTCTCAAGCTGAACTATATTGCCCCACCGCAACCTGTCGCCGATGGTGCAGATGAGGTAGAGGCCGCTTCTGAACCCGCGATTGCGCCCGCTGCAAATCCGACAGAGCCAAAGCCTGACCCTGGTGCAGATGCCCCCAATGCCCTAGTTGCATCTGCCCAACGGGGTGAAAAAGGCGAGATCTCTGCCTTGCTAGTGCGGGAATTTCGCTTGCAGAATGTGGTGGTGCGTACAGCTTTGATGGGCACCTGTTTACAAATTAACTTCAGTGGGCCTGATGCCACGGATCAAGCCAAATACGTACAACAAGCAGATCAACTAATCCGAGAATTGCAACTCCCCTTTGTGGAATGGCTGCGCATTCAAGGCTTTGCGCGAGGCCAAACCGAACCCCTGTGGTCGGTGGAATATGACCCCAATGATCCCGCCACCGCGCCTGACTACGTTGCGGAACCTTTTAAAGAACAGGTACTTGATACTGAAGGGCAAAAATGTTTGCTCTGGGGCTTGGCCTGGGGTTTGGGGTTAGCTTTGTTGCCGTTGACCCGCTTTGTCTTGAGCTACTTTGTGATCCTGGTTCATGAGCTGGGTCATGCGATCGCCTACTGGCTCTTTGGTTATCCGGCAGTGCCTGCTCCCAACTTTATTCATGGCGGTGGCATCACCATCGCCTGGGATCATCAATTTAGCCTGCTGCTCACGCTCATCATCGGTGGCTTGGGTTATCTGTTGTATCTCTATCGCCAAAATGTGCAAACGCAGCGAATTTTAGCAATCACCCTACTGGTCTATTTCCCCTTAGCCTTCACCCCCCTCCACAAAATCATCATTTCAGCGATGGGTCATGGTGGGGAAGTGATTACGATCGGTTTGTGTTTTTATTTCACGCTGGGCAAACATTTTTGCATCTATCCTGGAGAGCGCTCTCTGTTTGCCATGTTGGGCTGGTTTACCTTCTTTAAGGTGATGAGTTTTTCAAGTCAATTGATGTTTTCACCAAGCTTTCTACAAGAATATCGAAATGGCATCGGTGGAATGCTCGATAATGATTTGGTGGTGCTAGCCGATCGCTACCATTTGTTTGGTGTTACGCCCTTGGCCGCAATGTTGCTGGTTTTCGCGGTGTTGACCCCTGGCTTAACGTGGTTGGCGTTTCGGTATGAGAAACGTTGGGTTACAGCGTTAACGTTGCTGTTGGTGCGCGATCGTACCCAACTTATGGAACTTAAGGCTTTTGCTCAAAGCGATGCAGCAACCCGCGTCATGCGGCGTAGTCCGCGGTCGGCTCGGACTATCAAGGAGTGACGATTGTTCTGCGCTATTCAGAGCAACGCCTAAACAGCGACTGTAGTCTTCTGTACCTGTTTCACCGCCTCCTGCGCTGCTTCCCGCGCCCAAGCATCCGCCGCCAGAATATCATCTAGTGTCGGTTGAGCCGTGTTTTGCCCCGTGAAGCGATCACACACCTTCTCAATTACCTGGGGAATCTCAATAAAGCGAATCTGCTCCTCAATGAAGAGCGCCACCACCGCTTCATTTGCTGCATTGAGCACCGCTGGCATCGCTCCGGCTGCTCGACCCGCCGCATAGGCCAGGTTCATACAGGGGTATTTCTGATGATCCGGTTCCCGGAACGT
>JAAHHN010000306.1 GCA_010672165.1 Spirulina sp. SIO3F2
TGTCATTTCCATGTAGTTTTTGCCCAGCTTAGCAAAAGGCGGATAGTCATTGTATAAACCCCCCATCCCCCTAAAATCAGGCAAGCCAGAATCGACCCCCATGCCCGCCCCCGCAGCAATTAAGATGGCGTCTGATGCAGCGATAAGGTTTGCTGCTGCTTTGATTTCAAGCATCGGTTATTCTCTCAATGAATAAGTGTGGTCGTTACCTACCACAACCTACTCATAACATTTAACCAAGAATCTCTCTTTTCAGGTCACATTAGACAAGGCGATCGCTCTCTATACACATCTAAAGGAATTAAGACCTCAGCATGAATTGGGGCATAGTTTTTGCTACAAAAAACTTTGAAATACTTTTGGAGTAGATACCTATATAAGCCTCATCTGAGCAGCAATATCCAGAGATAGGCTG
Organism: Spirulina sp. SIO3F2; assembly: GCA_010672165.1. Taxonomy (GTDB): domain Bacteria; phylum Cyanobacteriota; class Cyanobacteriia; order Cyanobacteriales; family Spirulinaceae; genus SIO3F2. The sequence goes on from JAAHHN010000306.1 coordinate 416, forward strand.
TATGACTTAAGTTACATAACTGCTAGCTTAGTCAAGCCAATATCACTACAAAATACAAACGAAAAAGATCACTGTCCCAATGCAACTGAGCACCATGCCCAAACCCGAAAAATCAGTGTCATGTTTTTGGGAAGACTCCTGATCTGAATCGCACTTCACGCAATGTCGGATGAGGGGTGCCTCTTGCACCACAAGATGTTGATGACATTCGGGGCATTCAACAATAAAATCTGATGTGGACATGATGACCTCAATTGGGGTAAACGCCAAACTGGGAAAATAGTTGCCTTACTTTTTACTCGTACAAATCGTTGAAGTTTTGAATAAGGCAACGTTTCCTTCTAACTATTTATCTGGGTATCGCTGCTGTTTTTATGCAACACTACGATTTACGCTGCCCATTTTTGTAAGAGGTCATCACCAATCTCTTACTTTCAGTTATAGCCAATGCTGAAGATTTTCGGGTTGAGCCGAATGGCGGATCGTTGTGTAATTAATGAGTCACAGCAACCTGAAATAAAATCACTGTGCTGCTAACGCCCGAAGCGATCGCCTCAGGAATATTGCCATGTAATGCATGTTGCACCATTCCCTCGCGGCTGGCTCCCACAATCACCAAACCACAATTCTTTGCTTGGGTGAGCTGGACAATCGCCCCCACAATATTTTGCGGTGGGAGGGAAAGTGGCAAAATAGGGCAGGGTAACTGGTTGGCCAAATGCTCGGCAGCTTGGGCAAGTTCCGAACCGCGAGCCGCTTGGCCTTCTCCTGCGCCAATTTGTGGCAAAATCACCTGCTCAGGTGCAGTGAGTTGGGCTAAAGCAGGCAACAGATTAAGTGCCGCCTGGATATTAGGGCCACCAGAAAACGGAATCAGCCAAGGGGTTGGTTCAGCAGTTTGACCAAAGCCTTGACCTGGTTTAAAAAGCACAACATCACAGGCTGCCTCCCTTAGTAGCGTATCGACAATATCACCAAATAGCACGGGGGTCGTCTGGGTACGCCCCGGCCAATCCATGATCAGTAAATCAATATGGCGTGCTTGAATTGTTTCTAAAATCGTTTGGGCAATGTCATGAGCCACACGAATTTGAGTATGAATAGGGACAGACCAGGCCTGAGTTGCCTGCCGAAATTGTTTAAGAAGTGCCCGAGCCGGGTCAAGATTGACAGCAGTTTGGGCTGGGGAGAGATGGGGAGGCAAGGTGAGAATATGCAGACATTCCACCTCATAGTTGCTTGTATGAGCGATCGCCTCCACCACAGGCAACAGTCGGGTGAGCATCGCGGCATCTCGTAGCGGCAGTAAAATGCGTCCCTCACCTGTCGTTGGTTCCCGCGTGCGATAGACTCCGTAGGATGGGTCAATGTTGTAGGCATGGTTCTGGCCCCGGAGTTGGTCAGCAGTGGCATGGATCAAATCACTGCGGGTGATAATCCCCACTAAGCGGCGGCCTTCAGTCACCGGCAAATGGGAGATTTCATGACGATCCATCAGATACAGCACATCACTGAGGATGACCCCAGGATGGACAGCGATCGGTTGGCGCTCCATAAAGTCTCGAATCAAGCGTTGGGGATGCTCACTGCTGAGCTTCGCCAGATGCTGTTCGGTAAACATGCCCACAAGCTGACCCCGTTGCACCACAGGAAAACCATGATGGTGCGATCGCTGACAGATCTGCCAGACCATCTGGAGCGTCATCTCCGGTTGCAGGGTTTCGACCTGATGTTGCATCACTTGAGACGCCTTGAGTGTGGCGAGTACATCATGATTTTCACCTTCGTCGCTAAGATCAATCCCGCTGGCCTTGAGCAGATGCTGGTAAATAGAACCGGGTTTGAGGGCTTCAGCCACACAATAGGCTAGAGCAGTGCTGATCATCAGCGGTAAGACCAGTTGAAAATCAGCAGTTAGCTCAAAAATAATCACGATCGCGGTGACGGGTACTCGTGCCACCGCCGTAAAAAAAGCGCCCATCCCCACGAGCGTATAGGGTGTCGGCACACCAACACCCAACAGGGCAAGCTTGGCTAACCCCATCAGATAACCCAGCGCTGAGCCTAGGACAAGGGCTGGTGAGAACAACCCCCCGGGCGCACCGGAACCATAAGCAACTAGGGTCAAGCCAAAATGCAATACGAACACCAGCAATGTTTGCTGCCAGCCCAATTCACCTGTGATCAGAAATTCTTTCAAGCCAGCATTGTCTCGAAACACGGGCGGCGCGATCGCAATTAAACTCCCTGTAATTAAGCCTGCCAGGCCCATGCGCCACACCAGAGAAATGCGGCTGTGGTTCCAGGTGAGACCCCAAAGCAAGCCTTGGTTAAAAAGCACACCTAATCCCCCCGCAATAATGCCCAGCAACACATAGAAGGGAATATCAGCAGCCTGAAAGAGATGATGGTTTTCGGGGGTAAGCAATAACGTAGCGGGCAGATTTAAATCTGCTGACCCACCTAACAATCGGGAGATCACCGACCCAGTGAATGAGGCTAAAATCGCAGTTTCTAAGGTCAGACCCGACATGTCCCGTGAGAGTTCTTCCACCACAAAAAGTACTCCTGCGATCGGGGTATTGAAGCCTGCGGCTAAACCTGCGGCGGCTCCGGCTGCGATCATTTGACGGCGATGCTGGGGCGATGTGGGAACCCAACGACTCAATTGAGCTGCGAGAGCGGCACCAATATGCACGGTTGGGCCGCGTCGCCCCAGGGTAAAGCCTGCGCCTAATGCCAGGGTAGTGCCAACGAGTTTGATGAGAGCCACGCGCAAAGAAACCGCGACCGGAAACTGAGCTAGGGCAGCTTTAACCTGGGGAATCCCGCTGCCTTTGGCGGCCGTTGAGCCATACTCAATCAACAACCCCGCAACTAAACCCAAACTGGTGCTAAAGAGGAGCAAACTGCCCACGCCGAAATGCTGAACACCCTGTAAGCGGAGCCAACCCAATGACCCAATGCCAGATTTAAGCAGCAAGGCTGCCAGGGCTGACACGCCTCCAATCAGACAAGCTTCAAGCAGCGCATAGTAGGTGGTGATGGAGGAGTTGCCAAGATAGCGGTTATTTAGCCAAGCACGTAGATCAGGCAGTGGGGGCCACGGCATGGGTTATCCGGAGCTGGATCTCAAATTGATCATACTCCCCTGCTCTACACTTCGGGATGATTGCAAATGGCAAAAACTTGAACAGCACATCTCGTCTAAATATTCAGGTCATGTGTCAATTCCCAATTCCCCATCCGTTCCAGTTCAGATCCTTCTCATCTCCCTACCCCCAACAAGCGTTAAGATAGTCGAAAATTTGCGTCGTCCAACTCCATCACCGTGCTACTCACTCTCCTTGCCGATTTCCGCATCATTTTTGAACGCGACCCAGCCGCTCGTAACTGGATAGAAGTGCTTTTGTGCTATCCAGGATTGCAAGTGCTCCTCTTCCATCGCATCGCCCATTGGCTCCATAACTTGGGCTTGCCTGTGGTGCCGCGTTTGCTATCCCAGTTGGCGCGAGCGCTCACTGGTATTGAGATTCATCCTGGCGCTCAAATTGGCCAAGGTGTGTTTATTGACCACGGTATGGGGGTGGTGATTGGTGAGACCGCGATCGTGGGCGACTATTGCTTAATCTATCAAGGCGTCACCCTCGGCGGCACTGGCAAAGAAACAGGCAAACGCCACCCCACCCTCGGTGAAAATGTGGTGGTGGGTGCAGGGGCAAAAGTGTTGGGCAACTTGCTCATTGGTAATAATGTTCGGATTGGCGCAGGCTCGGTTGTGCTGCGAGACGTACCCTCAGACTGCACTGTGGTTGGCGTTCCGGGTCGTGTGGTGTATCGTTCCGGTGTCCGGGTGAATCCTTTGGAGCATGGTAAGCTGCCTGATTCCGAAGCCGCAGTCATCCGAACCCTGGTCGATCGCATTGAAAGCCTAGAACAGGAATTAACTGCCCTCAAACAGCAGCAAGTGGGGACAAATTCTCTGGTTAAAGCGGCTTTGAGTGATTGTAAAAAAAACGAAAAGCCTAAGGCTGCCAGTTGCCAGTTGAGCGATCGTGAGATCCGTGAGTTTCTGGATGGGTCTGGGATCTAGGTTAAGAATACCCCAGCAGATACATGATCAAGAACCGCTGTAGTATCGGCATTTCGCCTAACTCGGGATGATTATTTTCAGAGCATACACTCACTGCGGATTAAGGATTTCTGGATTACGGCTGTAGTTCGAGTCTGTACAACCATCAAGTTGTTGTTCAGCCAGCGGTGCAGCCGCCGCAAATTGTGTGGGAACCCAAGCGGCGAGATCCTGCTGGAGGGTTGCGATCGCCCCATTTCCCGCTAGATTTTCCCATTCCTGGGGATCACGCCTGTGATCATAAAACTCCTCACTCCCATCTTGGTAGCGGGTATAGCGATATTGTTCCCAGCGCACACTTACATGGTTCTCCCAAAGCATCACAGCAGGAACATCCCGGCGACGGCGGGGATTTTGGAGCCAGGGAACTAAGCTTGTCCCGCTTAACACAGGGGTATTGGTCAGTTGGCACAACTCTGCCAGGGTGGGATAGAGATCCAGCAGGCTCACAACGCGATCGCAGCTTTGCCCTCGCTGATTCGGCAATGCAATGATCAATGGCACACGAGTTGCTTCTTCCCAAAGCGCAAACTTTGTCCAATGGAGTTTTTCCCCCAAATGCCAGCCGTGATCTGACCAGAGCACCACCACTGTATTGCGGGCATGGGGACTGCGATCGAGCCCATCAAGAATCCGTCCCACCTGAGCATCTACATAGGCGATCGCTGCTAAGTAAGCCTGCACTGCTTCAGCATAGCTGCCCGCATTCATGATGCGTTGGTGATGGTATTGACGAGCGAGATCCTGGCCTGCTGGTGGGATATCGTCGAGGTCATCGTTGCGGATTTCGGGCAGGATCAAACTATCCAGTGGAAAGGGCTCAAAATACGTGGCTGGAATATACCAAGGCAGGTGGGGTTTAAACAAACCACAAGCCAAGAAAAAAGGGGTTTCGTAACGGGCTTGCAGTTTCTCAACTGTCCAAGCGGCGATCTGGGTATCGGGCATTGCAGTATCGGCAATATCTAAACTGCCCCAATCCAAGTTCCGGCTTTTGGGAACGCCATTGAAGGGGCGTTGAGGCGGTTCAGGGTCTGCGCCCCAAGCGCCTGCACGAGGCTTGCCGTCTTGATAACGATGGTAGGGATAATATTCATCCCAGTCGGTGCAGTCGGGAAAGCGATCGTGATAGATTTTGCCTGCGCCTCCCACCCAGTAGCCGTTGGCCTTAAAGAGCTGGGGTAGGGTGAGAGTATCCGGAAGAGCTACTCGCCAATCACTACGGTTAGCATAGACGCCTGAATTCTGAGGCGCGATCCCAGTGAGGGTAGCGACCCGCGACGGGTTACAGGCGGGCACTGCACAATAGGCCTGGGTAAAGAGCGTACCGCGGCGGGCGAGGCGATCGATATTCGGGGTTTGGGTCTGGGGATGCCCCCCCAAAACACCAATCCAGTCATTCAAGTCATCAATTGTCAGCCACAAGACATTGGGAGGTGGGGAAGCAGCTTGCATCTCGGAGCGTAGCAGTGCAGCGATTAGGGCAGTGCTGCCATAGAGTAAAAAGCGGCGGCGGTTAACCATCAGGTTTCGGGTGAGACGTGTTTCGATTTTAGTCGGCTGACCCTACGGCTGAACGCCTTAGCCCCAAAACTGCTCACCCATAAAACCCCACCCCAAACAGGGTAAAATGCTAAGGCTAAACCCCCGCAAGAAGTTTTTATATCGATACGCGCCATGATTCGTGATATTTTTATGCCCGCCCTGAGCTCCACCATGACCGAAGGGAAAATCGTCTCCTGGGCCAAACAACCTGGCGATAAAGTGGAAAAAGGTGAAACAGTTGTTGTTGTTGAGTCTGACAAGGCCGATATGGACGTGGAATCCTTTCATGGGGGTTTTCTAGCCACGATCCTTGTCAATGAAGGGGAAGAAGCTCCTGTCGGCTCCGCGATCGCCCTCCTGGCAGAAACGGAAGCTGAAATTGAAGAAGCCAAAGCTAAAGGCGCAGCCTCGCCACAACCTGCTGCTGCCCCTGCTGCAACTGAATCGGCTCCGGCAGCCGCTCCTGCCCCCAGTTCTGCTGCGGCGAGTGCGCCGACTACTGCACGGAGTGGTCGTCTCGTTGCCTCACCCCGCGCCAAGAAGCTCGCGAAAGAACTCAAAGTCGATCTCGCTATTCTCCAGGGCACTGGCCCCCACGGTCGCATTGTGGCAGCTGATGTGGAACAGGCAGCCGGCCGCACCTCCAGCACCGCAGTTGTGA
>JAAHHN010000307.1 GCA_010672165.1 Spirulina sp. SIO3F2
TGTGAGGTTATTGAGTTGTTGGGTTTGGAGTCCGTCGGGGAGGAGGGTTGAGGGTTTGAGGAGGGTGGGGGTCATGGTGTGTGTTGGGTTGGCTTATATTTCATTATCACGGATTTGTTGGAGGAGGCTTTTGGTGAGGGGATGATCGCTGAGGGTGTGGGCAAGGCCTGCTTGGTAGACTTTCTTAATACATTGTTGAAAACCCATCTTAGTTATTTGAGTTTCTGGATGTTTCTTTCCTAACACTTTCTCTCTGATCTCTAAAGATTGGAGATAAGAAGATTCAGCTTTATGATATTGCCTTTGCGATTGATATAGATTTGCTAAATCATTTAGCGTTGTTGCAACATCAGGATGAAGATTACCTAGAGCATGTTCTCGTATGGTTAAGGTTCTAAAGAACAAAGATTCAGCATCATCAAACTTTTCCTGTAAATAATATAAATTGGCTATGCCATTTAAAATGGTTGCAGTATCAGGATGCATTTCTCCTAGGGAAGTTTGCCTTATTCTTAATGCTTCTTTGAAAAGAGATTCAGATTGTGAATATTTCCCTTGGGCACAGTAATTCTTTGCTAGATTATTTATTGAGAGCGCGATAATATCATGCTCTTCTTCCAGTGTATTTTTCCAGATCTTGATAGCCTCCAGTAATAAAGGCTCAGCTTTTGAATATTCCTCTTGAGTGTAGTAAAGCTTTGCTAGGTTATTTAAAGATTCAGCTATATCAGGGTGTTCTTCTCCAACAATTGCCTTCCTGATTTCTAGAGACTCAAAATAAGCTTGCTCGGCTTCCAAATACCTTCCCTGGGTCTTATATATTAGACCTAGATTATTAATGGATTTAGCGACTTCAAGATGATGCTCACCAAAAAGCATTATCCCTATTTTTATTCTCTTTAGTAAAAAAGATTCAGCTTCTGAATATTGACCGATCAAAAAGTGTAATCGTGCTAGCTTACTTAATGTTTTCGCAAATATGATATCAACAATTCTTCGTTTTTGGTAAAAATGAGCTGCTTTGTTTAGCCAGAAAATTGCTTGTTTTATGGATTCTTTGTATTTGGTTTTACTTATACTACTAGCTTGCCTTTTATAAACATTTCCCAACCGATAATAAAGCGTCGCCAAAATCGGATCATCCTGGGCATTCTCCTGCTGCTCCCGCTCCTCAACCAACTTCAATAACTCCTCAATCGGCAACTCATCATCATCCTCTTCAGTGGGTGCTTCACACTGCGGCAATAACTCAATCCCTTGCGGTTGCAACACCCCAGAACGAGGCGGTGCTTGAAACCGAAACACATCCTTGCGCCAACTCCAAAAATCTGGAGCCTTGCGCCCCACCTCCCGCAACAACCGCGACGTCACCCACAACACGATCGGCTGCTTAAACGCCTGCATCGCCTCCCGAGTCCATTGCAAATACCCCAAAAACTTATCCTGCTGAGAGCGTTCCGCCTGCCCCAACACCAACGGCAACAACGCATCTGCCCCCAACACCGTGATTACCCCACGCTCACCCTGCTGTAACCGTGGCTCCTGCGCGATCGCCGCCGTCACCGCCTGCCGCAAACTCGGCTCCGATGGCTTCAACTGCCCCCGGCAAGGCACAATCCCCGCCGCTGCCAACTCTGCCTCATAGCGCTGGATCAGCTGCTCCCGCAACACCGCATCATCACAGACTGCCAAAAACAAACTCAGTACCCCTTCGCTGGCTGAGACCGAGACCATTAAATCGTCATAAGCATCTGTGTTCCGAGCTTCAAGCTGCGCCAGGTCAACTGTTGCCATCGATTAAACCCTTCCGCTGTAATAGGTCGATAACAATCGGATGCACGTCATACCAAATATCACTGTTGCGATACTCTAGAATGTGCAACCCCTGAAGTAGATCAAGAAAAGCTTGAGCTTTAGGGTCATCGGGCGAGAAATTCTTGTAAGTTGTGACAAGAATTTCATAATCTATTTTGCCCAAGGTAACTTCAAAATCTAGCCGTATACTATTGATCGCCTGCTCTAGAATTTCTGCACTGATTTTTATGTCATTACGGTCAGGATGACGACGGATCTCGCGTAAACAAATCCGACAACACCGATTAGAAATTCGGATAAGTTCCCGTAAGACACCACCACTCGCTAGAACAATCGCCCGTGTTATTTCCGCTGGCAGTAGTTCAGATGGAATACGCCGATTTAAAACTTGACAGAGGTTCTCAACCGTTGCTTCGTAGTAGTTTGGATGACTATTCCGACGTTCTTCCTTCGGAGATAACTTGGAGACAGGCATAACAACAATCTGATCATCAGACTCCGTTTCTAAAAATGCACGAATTGGTGCATTCCACAAAGAAGTAATGGGAATCGTATAGATAATATTGAAACCTGGCAAAAATAAGGCTTTTATATGATTTTGAAAAACCAATTTGACAACTGAAAGCTCCAGCTTGTCAAGGTCATCAACAATAACTATGACCTTCTTATTGCTACCACTCTGAATAACTGCTGCAATTTCATTGAGTTTGGCAACTAAATCTGAAATATTATTCTCAAACTCTTGTCTGATTTCTTTTCGTACTGATGACTCAGCACTCAGTTTTCCCACCAACCAACTCCAAAAGTTGAAGCCACCAGAGAGTTCTGCACTAAGCTTCTCTGTCTCGATTTTAGTACGCTTGGCAAACCACTTATAAAACGAATCCTTGATCGCTTGAGAAATTTCAATTTGCTGCTTCTCTGCTTCGAGCATCATATTGACTGCGATCGCAAACAGAATATTGACATGGTTCACATCAGACATCTCAATGGTGTCAGCGATCGAGAAGACCGAAACAAAATAGCGATCGCTCAACTGTCGCCCTAATGCGGCGAGCAAGGTTGATTTGCCACAACCCCGATGCCCCGAAAAAACAATCTTGGCCGCTTGGGACGCGTTATCTGCAATAAGCTGTTCTAGCTCTTCCAGAGAATTCCGCCCATACTCCACGCCAAATTTTGCCAAATCTTGAGGATCAGTAAGGGGAGTCAGATCGGTGTTCTGATAAGCCTTCTGGAACGTTTTAAGCAGAGATGGCGCTGATGACATGGGGAGATTAAAACCGAGCTTGTGATTCTCTTTCAGTATATTTCGTGATGCCCTGCTACCAAGCAAACCGCGATCGCTAAAACCACACAAACTTCACCACAAACAACACCGCGATCGCCCACAAACCCCCCTTCACCTCTGAGAACTTGCCCTGAAACGTCTTCAGCACCGGATAGGTAATCAACCCCACCGCCAACCCATCCGCGATCGACGCACTCAACGGCATCACAATCAGCGTTAAAAACGCCGGAATCGCCTCCGCCGGATCATCCCAACGGATCTGACGCACCGCCCCCATCATCAACACCCCCACCAACACCAATGCTGGAGCCGTCGCAAACCCCGGCACTGCTGCTAACAACGGCGTAAAAAACAGCGCCAGCCCAAATAAACCCGCCGTCGTCAGCGCCGTAAACCCCGTGCGTCCTCCCGCCGTAATTCCTGCTGCTGACTCGATATAGCTCGTCACCGTCGATGTGCCCAGCAGCGCCCCCGCCGTTGTGCCCACCGCATCCGCCATAAATGCCGCATTGGCCCGCGGCAACTGGCCTTGAGGATTGATATAGCCCGCCTTCATCCCCAGACCCGTTAGCGTTCCTACCGTATCAAAAAGATCCACAAACAAAAACGCCAAGACGATCGCTACCAATTCCCCCCAATTCATTGCACCCATCGCCCCTAAACCCTGAATTGCCTGACCCCAGAGATGCACAGGTAAAGGGGGCAGGGCAACGATCGCCTCAGGCGGGGGCGCAATCCCCAAAATCCAACTCAAGATCGCGGTGGCTAGAATGCCCACCAGCAATGCCCCTGGCAGCCGTCGCGCCAACAGGGCTGAGGTCAGAAGAATACCCGCGATCGCCATCAGCGTATGGGGATGACCCAACTCCCCCAGCGTGGTCATCGTCGCCTCCGAGGCCACAATTAGCCCCGCGCCCCCTGTTTCTGGATTTCCCGCCAAGGCAATATAAGCGATAAACAACCCAATTCCCCCTGCCGTTGCCTGCTTTAGACCCTCAGGAATCAACGCCACCAACTGCGATCGCACCTTGGTGACGCTCAAAACCATAAACAGCAGCCCTTCAATAAATACCGCCGCCAGAGCCACCGGCCAAGCCACCCCCAAGCCCAACACCACCGAAAACGCAAAGTAGGCATTGAGCCCCATCCCCGGCGCAAGGGCAAAGGGGTATTTCGCCCCTAACGCCATCACCAGTGTGGCGATCGCCGCCGCGAGGGCCGTAGCAATCGCCAATTCCCCAAACAGATCCCCCGCTTCTTCTAAGAAAATCGCATTCGACAAAATCGCCGGATTCACCACCAGAATGTACGCCATCGTAAAAAATGTAGTGCAGCCCGCGATCGCTTCCGTGCGGAACGTGGTTTGCACCGCCGCAAAGTTAAAATATTCTGCGATCGCGGCGATAAACCTAGGGCGATTGGGAGACGGAGGACGGAGATCAGCAGTCATATTACATCGGGATTCGGCTACAGTTTGAGGAGCATTCTACTGGATTTTTCCCATGCAGCGCCTGCCCCAGATTGACCCCTTGCAGCCAGGGCGTCCTGAACCCAAACCCAGTCAGCGTCAGGCGTTGCGGAGAGCACAACAACAGCGCGATCGTCTCGCAGGCTATGAGCAACTCACAGAACTCTGTCGCCTGGGCGAGGTGGATTTAGCCCAGCAGTTGGCGCGGCAAAATCCAGGCTGGGGCTACCAAATCGTCGATGGTATCGTGGTAGAGCAAGAGCAGGACGTTGCATCCAACCCATCATGACCGTTAACTTCACGATTACCGCATCTCAAATCGATCGCCTCGACCTTACAGCGGTCAAGACGATGATTGCGGACGAGTTGATGGCTGAGATGCCCAACCCGCCCCTGATTCACTTTGAGATTGACTACCCCCTAGAGCCGGAAGACCCCCGCGAACTGTCTGAGATCCCAGAAATTCGTCTCTGGTTTGTGCGCCTCGATGTCGCCTATCCTTGGTTGATTTATCACCTGGATTGGTCAACGGAAATCGCCCGCTACACCGCCATGCTAGTGCCCCACCAGTTCAGCCGCACTGAGGGAATTCAATACAACCCGGAAGCTTTGGAACTCTTTATTATGGGCAAGGTGTTTGCAGTGGATGCTTGGCTTAAACAACATCAGATCGCGGCTCAGGGCAAGATTCAATCCATGTTGCAAATGCTGGGCTATGACTTGGATGAGGCGTTCTTGAATCAGCTATTGGATTAACTTTGGAGAACTGGAGCCGCGATCGTGACTATAGCTGACCCCTACCGAATTTTGCAGGTTTCGCCCCAAGCCACTCAGGCGGAGATTAAACAAGCCTATCGACGCTTGGCTAAAGAAATTCACCCCGATAGCCAGACCCAAGATGCCAGCCATGAGGCGATCGTTGAGCTTAATGCAGCCTATGAAGCTTTGAGCGATCGCCATCGCCGCCAAGTCGTGGATCAGCAGCGTGAGGCTCAGGCAAACCGTCGTCAGCAGCGCGATCGCCAAGCCCAAGCCCAATATGCCCAGCGCCAAGGCCAGACCCCAGATCCCGCCATCCAACTCCAAAAGTGGCTCAAGCAAGTCTATCAACCCGTAAATCGCCACATCAACCAAATCTGCAAGCCCCTCAAGCGACAAGTGAATGCGCTGTCGGCTGACCCGTTTGATAGCGACTTGATGGATACCTTTGTTGAGTATGTGGAGGGCTGCCGCGATCATCTCACTCAGGCTCAAAAGCGTTTTCGTACCTTGCCCAACCCCACTGCTGCTGCTGCCACAGCGGCGAGTTTATATTACCTCCTCAACCATCTCGAAGATGGCATTAACGAGTTGGAATGGTTTACCAACAATTACGATGACCATTGTTTGCATACCGGTACGGAGTTTTTTCGCCTAGCCCAGCGGTTGCAGCGGGAGGCCAAGGCACAACTGCCGGATTTAACCTGATGTCCCAGCCTTTCGTGCTGTGCTAAAGAATAGTTCTAAACTGCATTATTCATGACGCTCACCCAACGTCTCTGGGGATTTGGTGCAGTAAAGTGGCGTCCCCGCCTGCCTGATGAATAATTTGGGCTAATGTCGGCGATCGCTCTCGTTTGTAGGCACTCGATAACGCCCTTTTAAGGTTTCAAGCTGGAATATCGGCAAAGGGACAATATAGCCTTGCAAAGTGAAAACAAATTATCACTTTTTATCTATTTCGCCCCCGAGTTAGAAATTGCATAGTGGGTAGAGAAGCCCTCAAATGGTTTAAATCCATGGCGAACTACCAGCCCCTCCAACCCCGCCAAACCCACATTGTTCAGAAAAAGAAACAATCTGAACTGACCAGTGGTGTATCAGAGCGCCATCCTAGCCCTATCAACTATGATGCGCCCCTATTCCAACCAGGAGTGCTTCAGCGCAATGCAGGATTGACCCCCTCGGAGCCTTCAGCAACGGCAGCGTTACCCTTGCAACCCCGCTTAACCATCGGGCAGGTCAATGACCCCTATGAGCAAGAAGCCGATCGCGTTGCTCGGCAGGTGGTCAACTGTTACCTGGCTCTTCCCGATCATGCGGTTCTAGATGCTCTGCCTCTTACTAGCTTTGAGTCAG
>JAAHHN010000308.1 GCA_010672165.1 Spirulina sp. SIO3F2
TGGTTGGCATCCCCGGTAGCACTTGCTGAAGCAGTCGCCGGATCAAGCGGCGTTGGAGAGCACGGTGTAATGGTTGCAAAACCCGAAGTGCCACGCGCTGCTGCACTGGGTCATAATGCTGGTCGTAAAGCACCTGAGCTTGCTGCTCCAGATAATCCACATCCGCTTGTAGCAACTCCGCTGTGTTAGCAAGCGCCTGCTCTACCTGAGGATTAAAGTCTGCCTGGAGCTGAGGAATAATCTCCAATCGCAAACGATTGCGAGCATAACGCCGAGATTGGTTCAGTACATCGTCCCAAATGGGCAATTGATAGCGATCGCAAATCTCCTTGGTTTCGGCCCGAGTAAAACCGAGTAGAGGTCGAACTAATTGAATCTCTGGTGTCAAAGGGCGCTGCCAGGTGAGCGCTTGCAACCCATCTGCCCCTGCGCCTCGAATGAGGTTATGAAGCAACGTCTCAGCGCGATCGCTCTGGGTATGGGCCGTAACAATAACTGGAAAGTTATCGTCTTGAGCCAAACGAGTTAGCGCCTTATAGCGCCAATGACGGGCAGCCGCCTCGGTTTCAGCTAAACCTGGTGACGCAGTAGCGAGAGAGTAGGGAACGTGGGCAGCTTGGGCGAGCGCCGCCACATGTTCAGCAATACCCTCATCTGTAGGCCAGCCGTGGTCACAATGGGCGATGGTGAGCTGCCAACCCCATTTCGGTTGGAGATCCAGCAAGAGCTTGAGCAGACTTAGGGAATCCTGCCCCCCAGACACTGCCAGCAAACAGGGTTGGTTAGGGGGGAGGAGCGATCGCTGTTTGAGGGTACGGTGTAGACGGGCGTGAAACTCAGACCAAGCTGCTTCAGGCCATTTCATCAATATCGTTCCAGATATCCGCGAATACCGAGTCATCGTCACCATCCTCTGATGCCTCGCCATCCCCGCTATCTAACGAAAGCTCATCCCCATCATCTAACCCCCAATCAATGGCATCGTCGTCATCATCACCAAAGAGGTCTTCGGCATCTTCAACTGCGAGTTCATTCGTTGCTGCCGCATCACCACCCCCAAGATCGAGTTCACCTTCATCGCTGTCTCCAAAAATATCTTCATCATCATCGAGGGCAAAGATATCGTCTTCCTCAGCGACAGTTGTGGTGTCTTCGGGGGTTTCTTCTGCAAACAAATCTGCACCAAGATCATCATCTTCCGCCGCAGGCATCTCAGTGGGGGCATCGGCAAAGACATCATCAGCGTCATCTAGCAAGCCCGAGAGATCATCCGTGTTCGGTGTCTCCGCAAAGGGGTCAACTTCATCCCCACCCGATGTCTCCGCAAAGGGATCAACGTCATCAGCACTCGGCATGTCGGGGGTGTCGCCAAACAGGTCATCGGCTACCGCTTCATCGGAAAGATCAACTGGGGCATCCGCGAAAATATCATCAGTATCATCCGTTGCGGCTTCGGGTTCGTCATCATTGTCATCCACTAACCCATCAACCATCGCCGCAATGGGATCAGAAAGCTCACCAAGCTCATCATCTTGGGAAAGATCAACTGGGGCATCTTCAAAAATGTCGTCAATCTCATCATCGTCTGGCGTAGCGAGTAGATCATCGCCTAAATCATCGCCCGCATCCAGTTCACCGGATAGTACTGCGCTTTCGTCTTCAACCTCCCTAGACAACTCATCATCATCAGTGTCAAAAAAACTATCTTCATCGACCTCATCCACTGCCGCAGGTGGCTCTGATGGTGTGGGTTCAGGAGCAGGCTCGGCGATCGCCAAATCCGCTTCGGTCAGCACATCACCCAAGCCATCATCCACAAAGTCTGAACCGTCTATTTCCGACACCGCATTCTCAGTGGCAAGCTGGCTCGCTGCCGCCGCGATAGACTCAGTTGCACTGCCTGAAAACGGTTTGATATCAGCTACCCCTTCATCGGGGCAAAATTCTAAGCTGATGCGAACCCGACCCTTGAGCCAACGATTGGCTCCAAAGCGGAGTGCTTCACAGGAAACCCCATCCAATGCGAACCAGTCATTTTGGGCCGTGATCCCTTGAACCCCTTGAGCGACGAGATGCTGCTTCAGCGCCTGGGTCAGCTCACTGGCTCGAAATGTCCGATGGCCGATCAGAATTTGTACAGACTCGTCAACGGAAAGAACTTCATCCCCTTCAAGGGGCGTAAAGCGGTTATCCACGGTTTCCTTCACTCCACTGATTTATTATCGGTTGTTTGTCACTATAGCGATGCCAGGTCATGGGCACCTTGAGTATATGCCTTGAGCATAGGCAAGGTTCGCCTAAAAGTGTAGGGCTAAACCCCCGGTCTGGCCCACACAAATCGAGATTTTTCTTCACTTAAAGGAACCAACCATAGGAATGGAGGCCCTTGCCCAGCAAATTGACACCCAAATAGCAGACCCAAACCACCACAAATCCACCTGCGGCTAAGAGTGCTGGTTTACGACCCTGCCACCCTTTGGTGATGCGGGCATGAAGATAGGCGGCAAACACCAACCACGTGATTAGTGCCCAAGTTTCTTTGGGGTCCCAACTCCAATAGGAACCCCACGCTTCGTTGGCCCAGACCCCACCAGCAATGATCCCGATGGTCAGTAGGGGAAAGCCCAGACCGATAATGCGATAGCTCAAATTATCGAGTGTTTCAGCGAGGGTCAGGGTTTGGGGGATAAGGGTTGGAGAGTCAATGGTTGTGGGCGGGGCTAGCGTAGCGACTGACCCCATTTCTAGGGTAGGTTCAGCATCTGTAACGGTGCTGAAGCCTTGGAGATTAAGTGATTCGGTCGCCTGACGATCGCCCCCAATGCCATAGGAACTGCCTTGCAAACTCACGTCCTGACCTCGGGTGAGGAGTAAAAAGGCGATCGCCAAAACCGAGCCCACCATCAGCGTGGCATAACTCAGCATCATCACACTCACATGCATCATCAGCCAATTGGATTTCAGCGCGGGAACTAGGGGGGCTGAATTTTGCATTTCTGGGGGCAGCGAGAGGGCGGCAAAGGCGGTGATGCCCATTGCCAAGGGGGCGGTGAAGACCCCCGCTAACCGTGACTCGGTGGTAATTTCTGCAAACAGATGAATCGCCGTAACGCCCCACGCCAGGAAGAACAAGGACTCATATAAATTGCTTAAGGGGAAGTAGCCTGCTTCAAGCCAACGTGCCCCTAAGAGGGTGGCGATCGCTAAGTTGGCCACAGCCATCCCTGTTGTGCCAGCAGTTTTTAAAAACGGGAGTCCTGGAAACGCGGCACTGCTCCAATACACCAGCATGGTGAGGAAGAGAATGCCAAAAGCGAGGTTGTCGAGCGTACTTTGTAAGGTGATTAAGTCCATGAGCGGGGCAGAGATTGAGCCGGTCGTCTCAAACCGTTAAGGTTAAGGCGAGAGCGACTATCGAGTTCAAGTTCCTCCTGATCATATCGCACTCCTTTGGCCCCAACGCCTGAGCCCCCAACGCCTAAGCCAATTACATCACCTTACTGCCTATGAATTGGAAGCCCCAAGATTATGCCCGTAATTCTGCGGCTCAATTGCAATGGGCCCAAACCCTAATTGAGCGTCTCAACCTCACGGGGTCTGAACAGCTCCTGGATGTAGGCTGTGGCGATGGCAAGATCACGGCCCATCTCGCGCAACAGCTTCCCCAGGGTTTAGTGGTGGGGGTGGATGTGGCCGCAGAGATGATTGCCTATGCCCAAGCGATTTACCCGCCAACAACCCAGCCCAATTTGAAGTTTGCTTGCCAGGATGCGCGATCGCTCTCCTTTGAGACTCAATTTGATCTCATCTTCTCCAACGCTGTGTTGCATTGGGTCGATGATCATTGGGCCTTTTTACAAGGTGCACACCGCGCCTTAAAACCTGGCGGCAAGCTAATTCTCTCCTGTGGCGGTCAGGGCAATGCGGCCGATATTGTGGCAACGTTTACCGCATTGGTACAAGAGCCAACATGGCAAGCCGATTTCCCACTATCTCTAGCGTTGCCCTACACCTTCCACAGTCCTGCGGACTATCAACCCTGGCTTCAGGCGTTGAATTTCCAGATTCAGCGCTTAGAGCTAGTGCCGAAGGATATGACCCATCCTGGCGCAGATGGTCTGGCAGGTTGGATTCGCACAACTTGGTTCCCTTGGGTGAATTTAGTCCCTGAAGCCAGGCAAGCGGAATTTGTGGCGCAGTTTTGCGATCGCTATCTGGCCAAGTTCCCTGTTGATGAGCAAGGGTTGACCCATGTGCGGATGGTGCGGTTAGAAGTGGAAGCCCAAAAATAACGCTGCGTCTTGCTGTGTCACCAAGGCCAGCCTACGATAGGTGCATTCAAGCCTTCCTACCATGACTCCCCATCTCCAAACGATCGCGCGTCAATTCCAACCCCACAGCGATATCACCGAGATCTGTGCCTGGGGTAGCGGCAATATTAACCATACGTTTCGAGTGTGTTGCACGGATGCAGGCTGCGATCGCTTTATTTTGCAGCGCATCAATACCCAAGTTTTCCCCAATCCAGCGGGCATTATGCAGAATTTGCAGGTGCTCTGCCACCATCTACAGCAGAAGCTGCAAACACAACCACTGCCCCATTGGCAAATCCCCCAGGTGCTCTGTGTGCTCGATGGTGAGAATCATCATATCGATGCGGCGGGGGACTGTTGGCGAGCCTTGAGCTTTATTGATGGTCAGACGGTGGATGTCATTGAAACGGAGCAACAGGCTCAGGAAGTGGGAAGGGGTTTGGGTACGTTCCATCAATTGCTGAGCGATCTTGACCCGAGTCAGTTGGTCGATACCTTGCCCGGTTTCCACATTACACCTGAGTATTTGGAGCTTTATGATGCGATCGCTACCCAAACGGACATCCTGCAAACTGGAACGGCTCCCAGCCCTGAAATTGACTATTGCCAACGGATGGTGGCCGACCGTCGTCAGGAACTCGCAGGCATCCTAGAGACGGCTAAAGCAGCGGGCAAGTTACCCTTACGGGTGATGCATGGTGACCCCAAAGTGAACAACATTATGCTCGATACTCACACTGGCCATGCGATCGCGCTGATTGACCTGGACACGGTCAAACCCGGACTCATTCACTACGATATTGGCGATTGTCTGCGATCGGCTTGCAATCCCCATGGTGAGGAAACCCCTGACTGGCAGCAGGTCAGTTTTGATGTGGAGCGCTGTTCTCGCCTGTTGCAGGGCTATCTCTCGGCGGCTCAAATCTTTTTCACCACTGCTGATTATGACTATCTCTATCCTGCCATTCGTCTATTGCCGTGGGAGCTAGGCTTACGGTTTTTCACCGATTATTTGGCAGGGAATGTTTACTTTGCCGTCCAAGATCCAGAACATAATCTCCGTCGGGCGCTGGTACAGTTCAAGCTCTTAGAAAGTATTGAACAGCAAGCCCCCCTTATTCAGGATTGCATTCAGAGTTGCCAAACATGAGTTCCAGTCAACTGTTCCAACTAATTCCCTTTAATCCCCCTGAAACGCCGGACATCACATTGACGGGTACGGTGACACGGCAGGCGGAGAAGCTGCAACTTGTCTATGAACTCCAAGGTGATCTTTCCCATGTGCAGTTGGCTGTGCCTCACAATTGGCCAACGCGCAAACATAATCTTTGGCAAACCACCTGTTTGGAGTTGTTTTTCGCCCAGCCAGATACCTCTAATACCAAATCCGCATAGCAAAGGCCAAACTCTTACGTAGGGTGGGCATTGCCCACCAGATATGGCTTTTGAGCGATCACAAGGCGAGCATCATTCTTACTCCATACAAAACGGATTTGGTATAATTATTGGGAAGTAAACTTGTTGCCTTCAGGCGATTGGAATGTGTATCGGTTTGCAGGGTATCGAGAAGGTATGCAGGAGGAGGAGCAAATACCTCAGTTACGCTCTAGAGACCAACGAGAATTTAATTGGTTACAAGTGCAATTTGAGCTAGATTTAAGTCTGATTTTGCCACCGTCTTCGGCATTGGAGTTAGGGGTTTGTGCAGTGGTGCAAGGACGCGATCGCACCCTCAGTTATTGGGCACTCACCCATCCGGGGACAGAAGCCGATTTCCATGATCGAGCTGGGTTTACAATCAGCATTTAGTTGTCTTCGCGTAGTACCGTGAGGTGATTATGAGTTGGCTTAATTCAGAAAACCTATCACAAACAGGCTGGGAAAGCTTTCAGACATTTCGAGATCAGGCGATCGCTCACCGCAGCAACGAAAATCAAACAGAACAAATTGCTGAACCTGAGCTGTGGGTTGCGCAGATTCTGAAATCAACGCAGCCCACAGCCCAGTACAGGGTAGAGAATCGCCGTAATTGCCTTATCCCAAAAGCTGAATATTAGAGAACTTGAACTCGCTTACACCGTCAACCCCTTCCGTTTCAATCGCTCGACGGCTGAGGATCATATAATCACCCACTTGAGTGTAGTCGTCTTCAAAAACGCTCTTGCCCCCTTTCTGTTCACCCGTTTTGGGGTCATGGTAGACAGAATCATAGGTGTGGGAGAGGTAGCCGTCTGGGGTGGGGTGGGTGGAGAAGGTATCGATCGTCACCACAACGCCGTGGATATGACGATGCACATGACACACTTCATTGTTACGGAGCTTGTAGCGATCGCCCTCTGACTTGCCTCCCATCAGAATTTCGATCGCGCC
>JAAHHN010000309.1 GCA_010672165.1 Spirulina sp. SIO3F2
CAGATTAGGCACACAGCAGCAAGCTATGCTTGAGTCTATGATAATTGGAGCACACATTTGATGACTGCATCTAAGACATTCCCATTTATTTCGACGTTCATCATAGCCTAGGATCAGGAGTGTCTGAGGCATTTACCAGAATAAATTCATCTTCGCCCCATCGCCCCCGCCAAATGAGCAACAGACGTGTCCACCGTAATCACCAGATCCAACTGCTTAATTAGATTCGCTGTATCCCCATAGTCCTGAATTAACGGGCGGAGATCCTTCACGGTCAGATTCACCGGCAGATCTTGGAGTTCAGCGGCGCGATCGCCCACCTGCAAACTATAGAACTGCACTTGGGGCGTGCTGAGCACGGGTAGAAAATCTTTGAGTTTGGCTGAGCGGTTGTGGTCATTCTTTTGGGTGGGACTACCGCCCCAGACGATCCCCACCTTGAAGCCTTCGCGGGGTAGATAAATCGTCTCTGGGGTTGTGGTGTCCAGATAGGGAACCGTATTGGGCAAACTGTTAAGCGTAGTACTGAGGCAATAGGGCAAGCTCATCAGCGGCACAAACGTCTGAAAGTCGTTGAGCGAAAGATTCCCCGGCGGCAACAGCTTGGTAATGCCCGGCACGGTCTTAAACAAGGGCATTAACTCCGGGATGCAAACGAGAATAACGCCCTTACATCGCTCGGCCAGTTGCGGAATAAAGCGGATAAATTGGATCGCGTCACCAGATCCCTGCTCTGTATGTACCAAAATGGTTTGGTCACGAATATCACGCCCGTCCCAACGGGGATGGGGACAGTCAAAGGGCACAAACTCCTCCGTTTGCCAGCGCCATTCACATTCCCGGAAGCCCCGCTCATACTCCCCAATATTCAGCAGCAGCATCCCAAAATTGAAATGGGCACTGGCAAAGTTCGGGTCAAGGGCGATCGCTTTTTCATACCATTGAACTGCCGCTTCGGTTTCTCCTTGATGCTGCGCCACAATTGCCAGATTGTTGAGCACCTTGGGGTTTTCTGGCTCCAGCACCTGCACCTGTTCGAATTGCTCCCGCGCTTCCCCCCATTCATCCCGCTCCCGTAGAATTACGCCCAGGTTGTACCGCGCCAGCATTAGGTCAGGTTTGAGTTCGAGGCAGCGGCGATAGTTGGCTTCGGCATCTTGTAGATTGCCTTGGGCGTAACGATCGTTGCCGGATTTAAACAAAAAGTCGGCTTGCTCATCCTTGTCGATGGGGGCTTTGGTTTCGACAACTTCTTTGATCGCTTCATCCGGCAACACATAGGACGTGCCCAGCAGCTCTTCATTCCAATCGATCACCTCCGGGAAGCGAATCCCCGGCAGCACTTCCACCGCAAAGATTTCTTGCACGGCGTCCTCAAACTTGAGGAAAGCGATAATCTCACCCGTATCAATATGCACCACCCAAACCCCACAATTGCGCTCGGTTTGCTGAGTAACGGGTAAGCCGCTAAACACCGCTGTTTCCCGCACTTGGGAGAGGCCAATAAACGCCAGACGGTTCCAGAAACTAAGACCCCGCGTGAAACCTGGTAGCACTGCCACCGTCGTCACCGTTCCGGTTTCCAGATCGACGGTAGCGAGGCTCCCCTTACCCGATTCAAGCACCCAAAGCTTGCCGTCATACCAGCGGGGGGAATGGGGCATCGAAAGGCCTCGCGTCACAAATTCGTTACTGGGGATATCCATTAAAATACCGCCACTAGCCTTGTTTTTACGCCAGCCTGCGGGGGTATCGGTTTCGCCAAGGGCAGTGATGTAGCGAGGTTGTCCATCGACGATCGCCAGCCCGTTCAGGTGACAGCGATCGCTGAGGTCATAGCCTGTAATAAAGGGCGGCCGCCAGCGGGGCACAAAGGTGCAAGTGGGTTCGAGGGTACAGAGACAAGAAAAGCGGGTATTCACAAACCACAGTTCCTCACCTGCGTAGCCCATCTCATGAATATCGATATCGCCCGTGATGTAGTTACGGCGCGGCATATAGCAGGCGTCATGTTTGCCAGGAGGGTCAACTTTGGCGGCGACAGCGGGCACGTTGCGCAATTCCCACACTTGCAGGGTCGAGCCGATCGCCAGCTTCTCATGATCGGCAGCCAGACCCATCGGTTTGGGGAAGATCCGGAAGTGGGTATTGATTACCTCCCCATCGGCTCGGAGAACGATAAGTTTACCCGCCTGGTAGGTGGAGACGGCCAGGGAAATGCCCAGTTGGTTAAGGATGGGGGCGAAGTTGGTGGTGTGGACACTCCGCAAGGGGGCATTAGGGTCTGGGGTTTCAGTCATGGGCGAGCGGGCGAAAGGTAAGGTTCTCTCAATGTATCAAAGCAGCTTGAATGGGTTCAGGAAATCTTGCAGGGTTTTTAGGTTTGGGCAAGTCGTAAAATCCTGTTGCAACTCTTGAATTTAGGGCATGTCGTCAGTTGAAACCCGAAGTCTGATGAGACCAGGGATAGAGTGCCCGATCCAAACAACAGAAAAAGGAGCAGTAAGTCAGTCATAGCAAGCGTTTAAAATTAATTGAACGACAGCCCCTAAGCCGAGTCTGGTGAAAATTGT
This sequence comes from Spirulina sp. SIO3F2, assembly GCA_010672165.1. Classification (GTDB taxonomy): domain Bacteria; phylum Cyanobacteriota; class Cyanobacteriia; order Cyanobacteriales; family Spirulinaceae; genus SIO3F2. The sequence goes on from JAAHHN010000309.1 coordinate 2,574, forward strand.
TGCCTACTGCTATCGAGATCCTTTAATTGATGCCCCGACCGAATCAGAAAATTGGGGCTGTGAGGTCGATCGCGTCTATCAAGATCTGATGGGCGATCGCATTGCCCTAGCACAACTGCTCCAGGACTGTACTCAAGCTCCCCCAGACTATCTGCTGCTGCGCCGTTTAGAGGACTTGGGCGATCGCCTCGACACCATCGAGCAGCATCTCCATTTTCTCGAAACCCACAATATTGAAATTCTGACCACTGCTGAGCATCAGAGTCCGGATGCTGCCGACTTCTTGACTCTGCTCCAAACCCTGCGCAGCCGTGCTATTCGCCTCGGCCATGCCCGCAACCGAATCAACGCCGCGCCGCCCCCCGGACGGGTTCCCTATGGCTATAAGCGAGGGCGCGATCGCTACCGTTTGGATCGCAGTACTGCCCCTGTGGCCAAAGACTTTTTTGAACAATTTCTGCTCTACGGCTCAGTGCGGGGGGCAGTGCGCTATCTGGCCCAGAAATATGGCAAAAAAATTTCTACGACGACGGGCCGACGCTGGCTAAGTAACCCGGTGTATCGAGGGGATACCGCCTACCAGAATGGGGATATTGTGCCTGATACCCATGTTGCTATTCTCAGCCGTGACGAGGCGGCGCAAATTGATCGGCTTTTGCGCCGGAACCGTCGCTTGCCGCCCCGGAGTGCCAGTGCGCCACGTTCTTTAGCAGGGCTCGTAACCTGCGCCCAGTGCCAGTCTCGCACCACGATCGCTCAGGTTTCTGGGCGGCACAAATCAGAGCGTTATCACTATCTTTATGTGCGTCCGGTGACTTGCCCCCAACGCCCGAAATGCAAAGGCTTACATTATGCGCAGGTGTTTGATCGCGCGATCGAACGCATCTGTATTGAACTCCCCCAAGCCGTAGCGGGGTTAGCCGCTCCCCAGTTAACGGGCATCAAAACCCAGATCACGCATCAAATTGCCCAGCAAACAGCAATTCTTGACCAGTTACCGACCCTCGAAGCCCAAGGCATTCTCGACCCGGAGACGGCTCAACTGCGACGCTATAAAATCCAAACCGCGATCGCAGAACTCCAGGCGCGGCTCGCCCCCTTGCCACCAGACAATATCAAGTCGATCGCCCAATCGGTTTCGCTCAAGCAATTTTGGCTGGATCTCTCAGAAGCGGAACGTCGCTTTTATTTGCGGGAATTTATTCAGGCGATCGAGATCGAGCATTGGCCCACGGGCAGTTGGGATATTCAATTACGTTTTATTTTTGCAGCCCCACCTTAAGGATTTTTGTGTAGCATGACGGGGTCAATAGTCACTGTCCCGCTTGAGCCAAGGCAGTAAACGTTCAAACTCCAATGCTTGACGATTAACCTTAATTTCTAGAGAAACCTTAACTATCCCCCAAAAGACATGTCCCAAGCCAAGTCATTTTCAGACCTAAACTTAAGAGAGCTGGTCGATGCCATGCGATCGCCTGATGGAGTTGATGTTCAAGACCGTCGGCATCAACTCAAAACCTATCCTCAATGTTTTGTGGGGAGTGAAGCCGTCGATTGGTTAGTCGCCCACCTTCGTATTTCTCGGGAGGAAGCGCTCGAAGTCGGTCAGCAACTCATTGAGCGCCAATGGATTACCCATGTTCTCCGTAACCATCCGTTTAAAGATGAATATCTGTTTTATTGTTTTTGCTAAGCGTCAAGTCAGTCATACCTTTGTATAAAATCATCCGGACTGTTGGTTCGGTTGATTGAACAAGCCAATGATGACTCAAACGATAGCCTTTTTTTGTATTTTTGGGGTCGGGTGCTCTATCTCTTCGCCAGACTTCTTAATGTTAACTGACGACACGCCCTATGGACTGTAACTCTGGTTTGGAAAGAACTGAGCATTTAAATGTTGATATATCCTAGATAGGTGATACAGTTAGCCCAAATTATTTGGACTAGAAAGACGAGAACTGTTTGACGCTATATCAGTTTTCAGTCAAATTTTTATGATCAAAAAGTTCAATATTTTTCTACCACCAGAGTAATACATCAACTCTCTAATTCTGCTTTATATACCATCTAGGTGTCAATATTAGAAGCCTAAAGAGGGGATAGATAGCTCACTTAATCCCAAAGGCAGAAAAAGCTGTAGCTCAGTCATGGAAAGGGTTTTGTTCCTAGTCAGGGATAACTCCTATACAATTCAAATCCAAGTAGAGTTAATTTCTTTTTAATCTAGCATTCAATCTTTTTTCACCTTTTACAGTCAAAATTCAATTAATGTTGAGGGGTTTCTGGATTTAAGACTAAAATCATACATGTCAATACATCTCACGGATACTCTTATTGATAGACTTCCTAAAGTCTTATGACATCAAATTTTCTTGTAATCTCAGGCTCAGAGGAGCCAATGTCAATCCAATGAGAGAAGGAAGCGATATCTATACTCTAATCAGGTTAGTATTTTCCATTCAATAATCTGGTCATAAACTCAACACTGTATTTTCCAGGCTTACAATTCAAGGAGAGTCTTGATATCATATGTCTCAAGCAAATGTATCCCAAGCAAAACCACTTTCAAATCTGAATCTGAGGGAGTTAGTAACTGCAATGCGATCGCCCGAGGGTATCGAAGTTCAAGACCGAGACTATCACTTCAAGACCTATCCCCAATGTTTTGTGGGGCATGAAGCGGTCGATTGGCTAGTCGCCTATCTGAATATTTCCCGTGAGGACGCGGTCAAAGTGGGTCAGCGATTGGTTCGACGCCGCTGTATTGCCCATGTTCTCCATGAGCATTCGTTTGAAGATAAGTATCTGTTTTATCGCTTTTGTTCGGAATTTGCAGATTTGGACTTTGGCCAACTGGTAGCGACAATGCGATCGCTTGAGGGTGTTGAAGTTCGAGACCGAGACTATCACTTCAAGACTTATCCCCAATGTTTTGTGGGGCGTGAAGCCGTCGATTGGTTAATGGCCCATCTAAAGATTTCTCGTGATGGAGCGCTCGAAATTGGCCAGCAGTTGGTTGAGCAGCAATGGATTACCCATGTCCTCCATGAGCATCCATTCAAAGACAAATATCTGTTTTATCAGTTTTGTCAAGATAAACTTTCAGGGCATATCGATACCTGAATTGGGGGTTGCCACTAAGTCTTGCAGTTGTGCTTCGGTGAGTTGGGCAATGCCCAACTTAATCGCCTTTGCGAGTTTTGAACCTGCATTCTCACCCACCACTAAATAATCCGTTTTTTTACTCACCGAGTTGGTCACTTTCCCGCCTGCTGCTTCGATCAAGTCTGCTGCTTCCTGACGACTCAAGCTGGGTAGCGTACCTGTGATCACAAAGGTTTTGCCAGTGAGGATGGATGTTGTTTCCCCAGCGGCTTTAGTATCAGCAGTTGCAGCGATTTCAAACGTTACGCCTGCTGCTTGCAAATCTTGTATTAGCGCTTGGTTCGCCTCTACCCGCAGCCAGTCCCAAACGGATTGAGCAATTTCGATCCCAATCCCAAAAATCGCTTCTAGATCAGCGACGCTGGCCCCTTGAAGGGATTCAATACTCGGTTGCGCCGCCACCAGGGTTTTCGCATTCACCTTACCCACATAGCGGATGCCTAGCCCGTAGAGCACCCGTTCAAAGGGCTGTTGTTTGGAGGCAGCGATCGCCTCAATCAGATTTGCCGCCGATTTTTGGCCCATGCGCTCTAGGCCAGCGACTTGCTCAACCGTAAGCTGATAGAGTGCTGCGATCGACCCCACTAGCTTCGCTGCCACCAACTGCTCAACGAGTTTCTCACCCAAACCATTAATATCCAAGGCATCCCGTGAGGCCCAATGCACCAAACTACCTTTGAGAATGGCCGGACAAGAACTGTTGACACAGCGTGTCACCGCCTCATTTTCTGGCCGGACTAAGACCGAGCCACATTCTGGGCAAGCGGTGGGCATTGTAAACAGTTCCGTATTGGGCGGCCGGAGTTCCGGTAAAACGCGTACCACCTCAGGAATAATCTCGCCAGCTTTGCGAATGATCACCGTATCCCCCACGCGCACATCCAGCTCCTGAACGCGATCACTGTTGTGCAATGTCGCCCGCTG
>JAAHHN010000031.1 GCA_010672165.1 Spirulina sp. SIO3F2
ACTGGGTCTTTACTCTGCTTATATTGCTTTTCTATTTCTTCGCTTGACAGATGCGGTTCTAACGTTACTGTTCTTCCCATTTTTCTCTAACTATATCAAGACTCCCTATACTATCCGGATTTGGTATAATATCCACTGATGACGGCTAATAGACGGCTTCCGCTTGGCTCTTTTTTGATCAATATGTAATTGACCAAGACAAGGCGGTCTGTGTTGGGTGTGGGACTGACAGTGAAAAGGTTGTGTGTTAATGAGGATAAGTACAGGTCAGTGAACTCACTGCTGAGGAACACCACTCAATATAAAAATGCCCTCATCTACCAGGTTCAGAATTTAGATTATGACAAGAACTATTGCTGCGTTGTGCTTTGCTGGTCTAGGTTTGTTAGTTGGAATGAGTACTGGGTTAGTGTTTGAGAAAGCCGATCTGGAGCAATTTCGAACAACACGCGACTGTGTAGAGTGCGACCTAGTGGGGGCTGACCTGATGGAGGCTAACTTGGAGAGGGCTAAACTGGAAGAGGCTGACCTGCGGGGGGCTTATCTGAAAAGGGCTAACCTGGGGTGGACTATTTTGATTGAGAGCTAAGTTGAACTTCAAAAATATTTATAGATATAGTTGTCAAAAAAGTCTTGAATATCTTTAGTATTTTTATTAACTATATGGTCGTAATCTTCTTTGACATCGATACAATACTTTGATTTTGACTTTTGGATTTTCTTGAGCCAAGTCGTATGCAATGTAAAACCTATTTTCATGTCAGGATGTTCTAGCTTACATAGTGGACCAGATGATATATTAGATGCATCAAAAATTCATATTTGACTACTTTTCCCAATAAAAACAACACAAGTAATATAACCATCAGTTGGATCGTCCATCTCTCCTTTCGGAATAAATTGAGGAGATAGCATCATATGGTCATGTGGAAAGAGATAATGGTCTTTAATTGACATAGATTCTGTTTCTAGATGGAATAGACTACATGGCTGTCCTTTTTTTGCTAACTCAATGACATCATTTAATGCAAGGAGTCGATATTTGTATTCCTCATAAGACTTACAAATATAACGAGTCATTAGGTCGCTCCAAAGACCAAATGAGCCCCAGTAGAGGTTGCTTATTTTTCCAATGGGTGTACCATCATCATATCTTTCCAGATATGTGTATAGATCCGCAGCCCATGTGCAATTATTATCGGTAATCACCTTTGACGCAGTAATTATTCCTGTTTTGGCATCAATTTCATAACGTCCCAATCGACCAATATCAGTTATATTATGTTGCATTCCAGCCAAATAATCAGGAATCGTATTTTTGCTGAATCCAGAAACCTCTTTTCTCCTTATCCACTCTGCAACTTGCATACCACACAGGTGAGAAACATGAAGTGTAATAGTCTGGTTTGGATTTTCATAATCCACAAGGAAATGAGCCGCTTCCAACGGAATTGAAACTTTTTTTGCAATAACATTAGTGCAATCATCTTTTAGATCAGCCCGTTGAACAATATAGATAATTGATTCAGGCGAAGCATTCTTCCCCAAGATACTTCTAAGCCATCCAGATAATTGATTGATTAATTGGGTTACACCAGCCACAAAAGCTGTGTCCATCAAGATTACATAGTCTTTTGTTACTCCTATTTGATGAATTGTTTGGCGGATGGAAACTGGCTTGATGACTTTGGATTTTTCTTGAATTAGTAGCTGCCAACGTCTTAACTTGTTCACTCCATCCCAAGATAATAAATAAGTAAAGTCATCTAGTTTTTTGTCAGCCGATAAAAAAGATTTTATATTGATTCCATAAATAGTGATCAATGTCATTATCAGTAGAATTGATTGAAAAATGCTCGAAGAACTAAATCTGTAGATAATGCCAAATGTTATAAACAAAGAGACTGTCAAAATAAAACGAATAGACAAAGGTATTTTTATAAGCGAATCTACCAAAGGAATTGTGCTCATCAGATTAACCAAGGATCGTCCATAATTAACTGTGAACATTTCACCCTTCCCTGAATAGTCAAATGCAAGATGTGCTGTACTCAAAATACTTCTAAAGGGTTGTTTGCTGAATAAATCGATAGAATCAAGCTCTCCTTTCCACTCACTATTTCTACCGACAGGATTAATCGTATCCAATGTTTCTAGATCAATTTCATAAGGACGACTGGTATCATACGTAACAAGCATACGATCAGAATCATCATTTCCAAACTTCATTGCCAAAAAAGCAGTATTAAGTTGAGATCGTAACCCCAAGCTTATTGAGAAGCGAGAAATTCCCTGACTTCTAAACTCATAAAGAAAGCTTTTGTACCTATTGAAGTCGGGATCGATTTGAGTTGCAATATCTGCGTAATAATCAGGTGTTTTTACTAAACGTGTTTTCAAAAAGGCTTCATTATTGACATGAAAATCAAGTCGATATATCATGCCATCTCCATTCAAGAGTGAATCTCCCGTCTTTATTTTTGAAGCGATCAACGACTCTTCTCTTAAGACATCGTCATAAAAACCAACAGGAGCAATAATAAAAACAATGTCCACAAATATCTGGTGGAATCTCCCCTTCGACAACTGTGAGATGTAGATCTACTTCTTTCCGACTTAGTTGCATTATGGAAGAAGGCACATGGTTTCCATTCTTTTTGGCATAAAAATCGATTTGCTTGACCATTGTTCTCAAAGCCTTATTGAATTAGAAAAAATGTAGCAAGTAGCAAGAGGGACATCCCAGTTTGGCAATAGTTATAAACACTCGAAAACACAAACTCTAATGAAGGTGGTGTTTCAGAGCGGTTGAATATCTGAATCTGATGTCATACCAAATCCGCATAGCAAAGGCTAAACTCTTGCGTAGGGTGGGCATTGCCCACCAGATATGGATTTTGAGCGATCACAAGGCGAGCATCATTCTTACTCCATACAAAACGGATTTGGTATCATATCGTGTTCAAAACACTTTTATAGATCTTATGAACTATTTTTGTGCACGAGATTATAAGATTTCGACTGCAAAATAGAGTTCTTATGTATTGATGAAGGAAATGGAATATTCCCACACTCCACCAAAAAAGGGAGGAATGATTCCCTCCCCTTTTCTTGATCGAATCGCTACGACTCACTAACTTGTTGGGCAAGTAATTGCATCTCTAAAGAAGCTCTTGATCTGGTTGCAATAGGCCACTGGATCATTACCATCAATTTCCGTGGCAGTGGGTGGATTGGCGGCGATGATATCACGCAGGTGCTGGGCACGCGCATTGGGGTTGGGGTGGGTACTTAAGATCGCGGGTTGGCCACCCCGACTTTGCTGACCCAGCTTTGACATAAACTGTGGCATTCCTTCGGGATAGTAACCCCCTCGACGCAGCACATCGAGGCCCACCTCATCTGCTTCTGTTTCTGCACGACGGCTGTTGGGTAGCGTCAACGCAACAGTTGTACCAATATTGAGCAGTTGATCCCGACCGAGTCCAGCCGCAGTTAACACTCCTCGTCGGATGGCTTCGTTTTTAACCTGCTTAATCGCATGGCGCTCCATAATATGGCCCATCTCATGGCCAATCACACTGGTGAGCTGGGATTCGGTTTCTGCAAAGGCAATCAAACCGGAATTGATGTAGACAAAGCCTCCCATCGTTGCAAAGGCGTTGATCCCAGGATCGTTCACGACTTGGAAGGTGTATTGAATCCCTTGGCCAGTTTTATCTTTGTGAACCCGTCGCTCCTCATTTGTAAGCTGAGCGACGAGTCTTTCGCCTAGGTTGTTGATATAGATGGAGGCTTCATGATTAGGATTGACAACAGGTGTCCCGTTATTCGCCAATTGTTGTTTGATTTGATTGTCAATCCCAGCTCCAAATTCCATTTCTTTCGGAGGCGACATGCCTTCAAGTTGGATGCCTTGGAGCACTTCTGCCCCCCCACGCAGAATGTCAAAAATGCTAATAGCTTGGCTGGCGGCAACCGGCCCGAGCACAATGCCGGCCATGACAATAAAACTCACGAGTCCGTAGAGCCAACGGGGTTTGGTGCGCGATCGCAAACGCAGAAATTTGGGCAACATGGATTTGATTTAGGGTGAAGAGTCCGATAGGCACGTTGTTGTTATTCTGACGAACCTTGACGAAATCCGCACGGGTTTTGTTGCGATGGTTTACGCATCTAACTCAGCGGCCACGCCACCAAAGCCACCCTGCTGAAAGAAAACCAATCAAAGGAAAGACCACGATCGCGAGCCAAGTCAACAACGCCGCTTGGGCAGGGGCAAGATTAATACGACGATCCGTTAGAGCTTTGGGTCGAATCGAAAGTAAATCTTCTGATTCATTCGCTAGCCATTTGACGGAATTGAGAAACACATCACCATTAAGCTGCTGCTCAAACCAGCCATTGCTAGCAAAGGTTGCATTGCCAAAAACAATCAGGCGCGCTTCGGGGCCAGAAAATTCAGCGACCGAATCGTTATCCTCTTCAATGGCGTCTGCTTCATCAGCATTATGCTCCGTTTCACTTACCTCATCATCATCGCTCTCTGACGATTCAAGCTCATCTGGACTGGCTGTCTCATCATCTGTTTCCAGCACTTGCTCTTCAGCATCTGACTTATCTAATTCTTCATCAGCATCAAGCGATCGCGTCGCTGCCACTGCGATCGTTAAGGGGCCTTCCAGGTCTTCATCAGGGTCAAATTCCAATGTATCGGAAGACAGATTACTCTCTGCCCAACTGGCGGTAGGTGTCAGCACGAGCGGGGTAACCGTAATCGTTTCATCCTTAATGTCTTCATCCACAACAATCGCTTGTGCCAGCGGGTAAAACGAAATTCGGTTTTGGAAATCGAGGGTAATCGGATGGGTTCCATAGTCTGTCACCACGGGCGTCGCGGGGCCGAGATCGGCATTTGCCCCCACCCCCGAAGCGTCGATCGCCAAACGACCATCTAGGGCAATGCCCCAATCTGCTAGCAAGGGTTCGAGTCCCGAAAAAGTTTCCGGATCAAGTAAGGCCATTACACTGCCCTCGCGATCAAGATAGTCTGCGATCGTCTCTACCTCGCCTGGTAGGAGTGATTGTTGTGGGCTGGCAATAATCACAACGCTGGCATCACTGGGGACATCGCCTGCTTCAGTTAAATCTAGGGGAAAGACCCCATAGCCCTTCTCTTCAAGGCCAGTGATCGCCTGATAGAGACCCCCTTCAATGGGCTCCAGCGGTAACTCGCCATGACCTTGCAGAAAATAAATCTGGGGCTGACGATCACGCAAAATTTTCTCAATGCCGTTGGTGAGTTGAACTTCGGAGAGCACTTCTCCCTCGCGCAGCGTTTGAATCAGTTGCTGTTTACCCCCATATTCAAGATAAACTTCTCCCACGACTTGCACATCAAAGCGATCGGCCAAGCCAATCTCGATCTGTGGATCAACATAGCTGTAGGTAAATTCATCACTCAAACGACGGTAGTTATTGAGCAATTCTCGATCAGTAGGGTTTTGATTGGCTTCAAAAATCCAGATCTTCATCGGTTGAGTTAGACCTTTAACCAACTTTTGGGTCTGGGGGGCTAGAGTAAACAGCCGCGTTTCCGTCAAATCCCACCGCACTGGATATTTCAGCGCCATGCTGTTAAGCAGACCCAGAATCACCAAGAGCGAGAGAATCGCAATCACTGCATCCGTGCCAGCTTGGGTTGAACGGTGTTGAAATAAGCTCTGCAACAGTCCGCCCCACACGCTCACACCCACAATCGTTAAAACCAAACCCAGGCTCACGAGAGCGATCGCTAAAGGGGAGGTGTCCTGTTGAATGCCCCCAATCACTAAACCTGCTGTGATCAAGCCTGGGCCTGCCCAAAGAATGGACTTCCATAGATACTGTCGGCGGGAAGGAGGCATGTTCATCAAACTGCAAGCATTAGGGACAATGTCATAAAGACAGGAGGCTCAAGCATTGACGCTAGTCAAACTTTACACCCAACCGGAAGTTGGTCAGCGCTGGCTTCAAGACCAGTGTGGCAAACGTCCCCATTTTGCCTGCATCTTGGGCTTTACGGCAACCGGCTTAATCCCTGGCATTTCAGCAGCGGGTGCAACGCCAGCCGATCGCCGTACCACCGCGATCGCTGATGCTGAATTCTTATATGCTGGCCCCACGGCGCAACCCCAATACCCATTGCCTCCCCTCCAGCAAGGCGCATCCCCGGTGTTAATTACCCAGGCAATTATTGAAAGCCTCACTATTCCCGTCACAATTTTCAACGCGGGCTTGCCCACACCGCCACCAATTCCAACGGTCGATTTACAGGGCCAAGCCGCAGCCTGTGTTAGCACGGGTCGAGCGTTGCCCCTTAACGTTGTGTATCATCTTTTCGCCGAAGGTTTAGCCTGGGGCAAAAAACTCTCAGCCGACCCCACCACTGATTATTTGGTTATTGGTGAATGCGTCGTCGGTGGGACAACCACCGCGCTGGGGATTTTGCTGGGTTTGGGGATCGACGCCCAAGGCTGTGTGAATAGCTCTCATTCCCAATGCAACCATCGCCAAAAGCAAGCCATTGTTGAGCAAGGGTTAGCTCAGATAGCATTGAGCAATCCTGCTGAGCCAATGGTAATCGTCGCCGCTGTGGGTGATCCGATGCAAATTGTGGCCGCAGGGATGACCCTGTCGGCCAGTCGTTACCAAGGGGTCATATTGGCGGGAGGAACCCAGATGCTCGCTGTCTATGCTCTCGCCCAAGCCTTGGCTCAAGCTGAGCAGATCGCTTGGCAACCGGAGCAAGTGGTAGTGGGAACAACAGGTTGGGTAATGAGTGATCCCACAGGCAAAACTGTAGAGCTGGCAGAACGGATTGGTTCGGTTCCCCTGATGGCTGCCCAACTCGATTTTGGCCCATCCCACTTTGGGGCGTTACGTGCGTATGAGCAAGGCTACGTCAAAGAGGGCGTTGGGGCAGGGGGGATAGCGATCGCAGCTCATCTTTATCAAGGTTGGGGGCAGGAAAAGGTACTTGAACAGGTAGAAGCGATCGCGGTACGGATGGCAGAGGCAAGAGGAGAAGGAAAAGAGATGCACTAGAACCCAACATTTGCAGCAATCCTAGCTGCTTCACTAATCCCCCCACTGTTACTCGCTACTTGTTACTTAATTATTCCAGACCCCATCACCTTGGCCGTACCGCCATTCCTGCCACATAGGTTTCCAGAACTGCACCCGTACGGGCACAGCTAGAGAGGAAGTAATCACAAGCGGGGCACTGGGTTTGGATAATCTCGTGTTGGACAAGATAGAGGCGTTGGGCATTACGTCCACAATTGGGACAGTAGATGGTTTCAATTTTGTGCATAGCTTCCCCGCTCTAGCATTGATCACGATATGCAACATTCCTCAACAAAAGCGATCACTCGTTAAGGAAGCGTCACAAACCGACATAGTCCAATTATCGAAAGCAATTGTGATAACCCGGTGAAAATTAAGGAAATCTATATAGTTGTGCTTGATCCCCGACCTGTTTTTATCAATGGGAGTAGCGATCGCTACGAGTCTGCACAGCCTCTTTTACCGCGAGGATTGTACCGACCTTTGTGCAAAGGATAGCCTCTTGGGAGGGGGGGTCAGGCGTAGCACTGGCCGGGGTGGGTGTTTGCTGTAGCTAAGACTCTCTCATTCAACGGGTTTTCCGCTTGAGTTCACACCGATGGTTATCCTCGCCCCTACACAAAATCCAATTATCTTCTCCATAAACCTGGCTACACTACATAAGCAAACCCCTGGCCGACCACTGTTTTTAAGATTTAGCTTTTATGGTTATTGCTCCGTCCCCTACAACTCCAGTTCAAGTTTCCAGTACTCAATCCCTAATCGCTACTCAACGTCAGTTTTTTAACAGTCACGCTACCCAAAGCTATGACTTTCGCATTGCTCAGCTTCAGAAACTCCAGGCGGCAATTAAAACCGATGAAGACAAAATTCTGGAGGCGTTGTATCTCGATCTCCATAAACCCAAATTTGAGGCAGTTGCAGCAGAGTTGATTTTCAACCTGGAAGAGATTACAGATGCGATTAAGCATCTTAAGCAATGGATGCGACCCAAACGAGTCAATGCGCCACTCAGTCAACTCCCGGCTAGTGCCAAAATTATGCCTGAACCGCTGGGCGTTGTGTTGATTATTGGCCCTTGGAACTATCCATTTCAGCTCATGATTGGGCCCTTGGTTGGTGCGATCGCAGCTGGGAATTGTGCCATTCTCAAGCCCTCGGAACTAGCGCCTCACACCTCAGCCGTCATTCAAGAACTGATTGCCGCGACCTTTGACCCTGAATTTATTACGGTGGTTGAGGGGGATAAAACTGCAACTCAGGATCTTTTACAGCATCGCTTTGACCATATCTTCTTCACAGGCGGTACTGCAGTGGGCAAAATCATTATGCGGGCTGCGGCTGAGCACCTCACCCCCGTAACGCTGGAACTAGGGGGTAAAAGCCCCTGCATTGTTGAACCTGATACCCATCTCGACTACACGGCGCGTCGTATTGCTTGGGGTAAGTTTATGAATGCGGGGCAGACCTGTATTGCTCCTGATTATTTGTTGGTGCATGAGACGCTCAAAACTGAGCTACTGGAAAAAATTCAGGAGTATGTGCGGGAGTTCTATGGGGATGACCCCGCTCAGAGTGAAGACTATTGCCGGATTATTAGCGATCGTCACTTTGAGCGCCTGAGTCAACTGATTAAGACTGGGCAAGTGCTTCTAGGAGGACAAACTATCGCAGCCGAGCGTTATATTGCCCCTACAGTTCTGGATAATGTCTCCTGGGACGATCCAGTAATGGCTGACGAGATTTTTGGGCCGATTCTGCCTGTTCTAACCTATCGTCATCTGGATGAGGCGATTGCCGCCATCAATGCCCGTCCTAAACCCCTAGCCCTCTATCTTTTCTCCCAAAATAAAGCCACCCAAACCCAAGTGCTAGAATCCACTTCCTCAGGTGGCGTTTGTCTGAACGACACCATAATGCATGGAGGGGTGACAACCTTACCCTTTGGCGGTGTGGGTGAGAGTGGCATCGGCGTCTATCACGGCAAAGCTAGTTTTGAGACTTTCTCCCATTACAAGAGTGTCCTTAATCGCTCCTTTCTCTTTGATCTTAAGCTACGATATCCTCCCTACGCAGACAAACTAAAGTGGGTCAAGTTGCTGTTGTCGTAAGGCTAAGGCTGACATTGCTTTTGAATCACTGTGGGTAATTGCCGCAAGATGATTTGGGTTGGGGGGGGAATAGTCTTCCTCTGGCCAGGTATTTGTAAGGACACCGCACCAGCGTAGTTCGGAATATGGTCAAGGTCACGAATTTCCCATTGTCCTTGACCATTGGTAACACTTTGATGGGACTGATGAACTGCCAATTCTAGATTAGGTAAACCTTGCAGGCCTTGGCCAGTTGCTTTCAGGAAAGCTTCTTTGCGTGTCCAGAGTTTGAAGAACGCGGTTGTTTGTTCATGGGGCGGTAAGGCCTTGAGCGCTTGAGACTCAGATTGACGAAAAAAACGTTCTGCCAGTGCAAGCCAGCTTTTGGTGGCCTGGATTTGTTCAATATCAACACCGATCGCGCGATCGCGTACGACTGCGATGACCAACCAATCCCCACTATGAGAAATATTAAACTGCACTGGATGCTCAGCAAGATAGGGTTTACCCCGCGTTTCGTATTGAAACTGCACGGCAGCAGCGGCTTCTCCCACATATGCTGCAAGTAAATAACGTAGTTTGCCCCGTGCCCAGATGTAGCGGAGGCGATCGCGGACTTTAATAAACCGTTGCATCCGTGCTTGTTCGGCTGGATTTAGCACAGATAAATAACCAGATTCCGCACCAGGGACGAATTGATCTGTCCAAAGGTGAACAGTATCAGCGTCAATAGACATCATGATTGCTCAGGGTCACGCACCAATTATATACCGAGCATCATGATGATATGGATAGGGGCCAAACACAAATCGGCCAAAAAAATGACAGGGGGGAGAGCTCCCTGCCATTACTTTGCTGACTGTCACTCATATAGTGTAATCATGAAAGCTGCGATTGAGCACCCCTAAATCTCTCAAAAATGATTAAGTATCTTAAAATTTTTTGCGCTGGGCTTGATCTAAGTAAAAATACGGATAAAAATCGAGAAGGCTAAATGCGAATTTCCGTAAAAACACGGAAGTCCAGATTTACTCTATTGTTTGCTCTGCCTGCAACCGCTCAACATAGTCTGCCCACATTTGCTCATAAGCCTGTTCCATATCTCGCGCAAACTGCCGTCCATTCCACAGGGGTGCATGGCGGCGTGATTGCTGGAGTTGCCGGGCTACCTGTTGCCGCAGTTGGTGATCAGTTCCCAAGCGAACGCCCCATTCCACATATTCCTCGGCGCTATAGGCGATCCCGGCCTCAACCCCAACATTTTTGAGCATGGTGTAGCTGTTACGCGCAGAAAACTGTTCCCCGACTCGGGTAACGAGGGGAATGCCGAGCCAAAGAGTTTCCATCGTGGTGGTTGCACCATTGTAGGGGTAGGTATCTAGCACAATATCAGCGAGGACTTGCATGTTGGCCCGGTGGGTGATTTCGAGGGCATCATCTGCAATAAATTTGAGGCGATCGTGGTCTACACCCACTTCATCAGCTAACTGCAAAACAGCCAGTTGTAAATCTTGGTTAACTGAAGCCCCCTTAATACAGAAATAGCTGTCTGAGACTTGAGCGATAATCTGTAATTGCAATCGCATGATATCGGGATTTCGCTTATAACCTTTCTGCACGCTGTAAAAAACGACTGCATCAGGAGGGATATTAAGCAATGAGCGACGTAAGCTTGGAATACCAACCTCGAACCCATCCATTGCAATATAACTGTTAGGCAAACGCACAATACGTTCCTGATAATAGCTTTGTGCATCCTGTGGTAGGACATACGCATCGGCAACAAAGTAATCAATTGTAGGTAGCCCTGAGGCATCCCAGCCCAACCAAGTAGCTTGCACTGGGGCAGGTTTTAGCATGATGACATCATTGATCGTATCAGTCGTCAGGCTATCGAGTTCAATTAGCACATCAATTTCGTCTTCAAATATTGCTTTGGCTAGGGCTACAGCTTTATTTGACCTAACAGCCTTTTTGACACGGGAACAATACCAATCTTGAAGTTTATCCGCCGATGTATTCCCTTGGACAAGATAGGCATAAAAATCAAATTTTTCCCAGTTTTGGTGTTCAAATAGAGATCGAGCCAACCATCCTACAGAATGTCTTCTCAGACAAAACGATAAAAAACCGATACGAAGCTTCCGCGTTTTTGTTCTATGTCGAAGTCGATCGAAATGTCCCGCTTGGTAACGGTTGATTTTCTCTCTGAGATGCATTTCAAATTGATTCTGACAAAGTTTGGCTATACTATTTTGTAATGCACGGTTTTCCTTTGGGGAATCCCTATAGTATGGGTTGAAGAAACAGGCGTTAACCAAGCGGGAATTCTGAACAGGATTCAAGTCTAAGTCCTGTATTGTCTGCACACGAGCTAAAAGTTGATAATGCTCATTAAGCGATTCGAGCACATTGCTCCAATGTCCACCCGTAATTGAGTAGCCTTTCAACAGAATCTTATTGGCATGGATACGGTCGATAAGGTTATCCACACAGTTAAGATACTCTTTTGCGGCTTGAATTCCTTTCTCATACTGATTAGAATCTTGGTAGAAAGCCGCTAAACGACCAGTAAACTCCACTTCACTCGGATCAAGCGCCCTGGCAATTTCGCACAAACAGGCTGCATAGTCAGGATGTCCTCCGAAATAAGCAAGATTCATTGAACTGACGAAAATTGCTTTGGCTAACTTGTTTCTTAACTCAAAATCACCAAGGCTTGAGATACTGGAGCGGAGTAGATCGAGAGTAATATCTGCTTTGGGTTCTTCCGCGACTAAAATCTCCAGCACATTCACCAATTGCTCTTGATCCAGTAGAGTAGGGGCTTTTTGGACAACATCAATAAATTCTTGATGATTAAGATCAGCTAACTGATATTGCTTTGAGTGGCAGTTCAACTGGAGAAGACTTAGAAAGTTGGATATATTAAAATCGATCTCTTGAATTTGTTTTCGCAGCACTGTTGCCTGAGTAAAATTCGAGCTACCTTCTTGATAAGATGCTTCTTTCTCCAAGATCTCCAAGAGTTTTCTTTGATTAGACTCTGCTGTTGAATCCCCCTCTGATAGCAACAGATATAACCAAGTTGATGTTGCAGCTTCTTCTTGACCGTCTAAAAGAAGAATTAACCCAAGATATAGATAGTTGGATTCTTCTTCTGAACCAAGTTCAATCGCTTTCTCATAACATTGAATTGCCAAGCCGTAGTTATTATTTTGATAAGCTTCTTGCGCTTGATAAATATATGTTGCAGTGTATTGACTCAATTGCTCAACTCCATAACAAATTCATCACAGTTTGATTTCATAGAAAACAAAAAAGAGAGTCATAATACATAGACTCTCCTAAAAATATATATAAATTCGGCTCAAACAGTGCCGAACCTATTGTCCAAGCGCTTTCCAGCCGTCAGCTTGAATAAGGTTAGCAACACCAGTACAAGTTGTGGAGGCTGCTGCATTCCCAAGCGCTGTTGGTGGAGCAGTAGCATTAAGCAAAGCATTGGCATCACCAGGATTATCAGACCACGGCTGATTCGATTCGCAGACCACTGTTACAGTCGTCACTTCGCTAGCCGCAGGGTTGTTGGGATCTGAAAAACCAGTTGCCGCAACACCTACATAACCTTTGAGCGCTACGTTCTTGGGTACACCGTACACAGCAACAGCATCATAGCGATCAGCTGCAGCATCACCTGTGCCAACATTCCCTCTCATGATGTAGTTATAGTTGGTTGTTGAAGTTTGGATACCTAAGCCTAAGGTTACGATGTCGGTTGTGAAGCGGCTAGCTTCCAGAGCAAAGGACTGTTGTCCCCGAACCAAGGCTCCCACATTGTTGCGAGCTTCAGACTGCTTTGCTTTGTTGGCTTGACCTAGAAGAGAAGGCAGCGCAATAGCAGCCAGAATACCGATAATGATGATTACGACGAGGAGTTCGATGAGGGTGAAACCTTCGTCAGCCTGCTTGCGGCTGTTGAGGAAGTTCAAAAACTTCACTTGTAATGCTTTTTGCATGGGGGGATGCTCTCCTTAATAGAAATTGATGTTTAGCGTCTTTCTACAGAAAAGGATACCCAGATGTGGGCTGTAACCTATCACTAGGGCAAAAGTTTTTTTGACAGGGTAGATTGTGTTCATGCGTACGCACACCGTCTACGCTGGCTAAGTCGTGCTCACACGCTTTTTAGTCATGCTTTGCATAAGGAAATTGCTTCATCATTAAGATGTGCAACAGTTCAACTGCTTCACTCATCCCATCGGCCTCCCCCTCTACAATGAAGAGTGATTCTTTAAAAACGTGAATTTCAAAATCCATGCCTCGGACTCAGCGCAACGACAACTTTATTGACAAAAGCTTTACGGTGATGGCAGACCTTATCTTGAAGCTGCTGCCCACCAACCCCAAAGCCAAAGAAGCCTTTGCTTACTATCGAGATGGCATGTCTGCTCAGGCCGATGGCGAATATGCAGAGGCGATGGAGAACTATGCCGAAGCCCTGAAACTGGAAGAGAATACTACCGATCGCAGTTATATTCTCTATAACATGGCGCTGATCCATGCCAGCAACGGTGAGCATGAAGAAGCCCTCGAGCATTATCACCAAGCTATTGAACTCAATCCCCGGATGCCCCAAGCCCTCAATAATGTGGCGGTTATTTATCACTACCAAGGAGAACGGGCTAAAGAAGCAGGTGAGGCTGATGTTGCGGAAGGCCTCTTTGATCGCGCCGCCGAATATTGGAAGCAAGCGATCCGCATTGCCCCCAATAACTATATTGAGGCTCAAAATTGGCTGAAGACGACTGGACGGTCTGAAATCGATGTGCTGATTTAGGATGTGTCATTAGTTAACCCCAGAAGTCTGATGGGACAAGGGATAGAGGATCCGACTCAAAAAAAGTAAAAAAGGGGCTGTAAGTCAGTCACAGCAAGAGTTTAAAGTCTAACTAATACAGCCCCTAGTGGCTATTGCGGGGGAGGGAGAGTCGACCCGACCCTATCGTGCCTAAAATTTGATCGACAGCCTGGCACTCAGCAGAATTAAGATCGCGGTCAAGATCAAGTAAGGCGGCCATAAAATTGTAGCGATCGGCTTCAGTCACCACTTGGTTGGCGATCGCCCTGGTAAACATTAGAGCGATGGGCTGAGGAATTGGCAATATAGAGGCAGTCATCATCGTCGGTCAAAGCCACAACATCACGGTTAACATAACTCTAGTTTCAAAGAATTTGCCGCCTTCCTCTGTGATACCTTGCGATGGAAGATTGTGAAGTTTATTGGCTATTGAGGTGAGGGGGGATGCCCCTCATCTGTGATGGGGCGACCTCAATCAAGTGATATGCCTCACATCGTATAATTGGCTCAAAAACAAAAAAACCCATCAAACTAACTTGATGGGTTTTCTTGTTTTAACTTGGTTGCGGGAGGCGGATTTGAACCACCGGCCTTCGGGTTATGAGCCCGACGAGCTACCAGGCTGCTCTATCCCGCGTCGCTTGTTCATTAGTATAGCGCAAAAATCACACACTTACCGATTCTATCAAAAAAACTGCCGTCAAAAGTTTAGCGAGACGCTTTGACAACAAAAAGAACCCGTGTAGAAAGAAACGTAGTGCCTAGACACCATCCAACCAATAACCTTAGCTGGATGCAGATCGATTTAAAGAACGAAACCCAAAAATAGCAAGTACTGAATACTCTTTATCCGTCGTTCAATAAACCTATCGAGGCGTGTCATGGCACTATAATACGCTTAAGAGATTTTATGGGTTGATACTCTTTAGCTGGGACTAGACTCAGCCTATGATGCGTACAAAATCATTGATTACTGACCAGCATTTGCCTTGGCGTAGTCTAAATACCCTGTATATTCAGTGACTTTTGCTTGGGCTGTCGCATGATTGGTATCCCCCGCAGGGACTTGCTGCATTAGGGCGATCGCCTCTTGCCAACCCGTCACAACCGCTTGCCACTCCTCTACGCTTTTGGCAGTTTGAACTGCTTCAGCCGTACTCATTGCCTTATTCACAGCATCTCGAAAGGGCGTTTGAGATTGCGGCACATTGGGCACAGACGCAGGCGCTTGGGCTGGAGCTGCATTAGGACCTGCCGGAGGAGCATTGGGATCAGCCGGAGCACCCGCTGCATTAGGATCTGCTGGAGGAGCATTGGGGTTAGCCGGAGCACCCGCGACAGGTTGAGGCGGGGGCGTTTCTTCAGCCGCAAACGGATTGATTGAGTTGATGAACTGACAACCAGCCAACAGGGAAATCCAGATAACAGCTAAGACTGGTGTCACAGAAGAGCGGTTCATGGGCAATAATCTCAAGCGTAAACGTAGTGCAATGGATGCGTAGGGTTATTTTAGCGGAAGCCAGAGGGTAATGTTGAGTGCATTATAAAGTTCAGGGTTCAGAGTTCAAAGTTCAAAGTTTCTTGCTTCAAATGCTGTGTTCTCACGTTCGAGACTCAGTATTTATAGGACTCGTGAACTGATGTCTTGGGTCGGATTGCCAAACTCTAGAGTTGGAATTGTTCAACCTTGAACCTTGAACTCTGCACTCTGAACTCCTCAGCTGAGTTTCATCTTAGCCAGCAAGGTTTGCATCACAAATGGCAGCAGCTTACGATTCTGGCTGTTGTCTCGGCCTTCGGTACAGACCACTAGAATAAACGGTGGATAATCTGGAACTTCAACATAGGCGGCATCATGTCGTACCCGGCTTGTCCAGCCTGCTTTTGACCAAAGTTTAGCGTGATGAGGCAAGCCAGCTCCGAGAAAACCCATCACTTGGTTCTCTTCATCTGGCGGGAGTTCAACAGGAGTGAGATCGCGGCGCAATAGCTGCATCATGGCTTGGGAGCGATCGCTAGAGACCGCGACCCCTCCAATGATGCTGTGGAGCAGACGAGCGATCGCATGGGTCGAGAGCCGATTGCGATTATCTAAGTTTTCGCCCACAAACTGACGCTCCCGACCGTAGGGGCCATCCCCCCAGGTTTTTTGGTTGATATTTACACCCTGGAGTTCTGGCCAGCCAAGGGCTTCGTAATAACGGTTGACGATATTGCGCTGCTGACACCAGGTTTGAAAGATTTCGGGGGTGAGCGCGGGGCCGCTGGTTGTGCCCGTGAGCCAATCCACAACCAGGCTGGTGGCATCGTTGCTCGAATCAATGATCATGTCTCGGATGGCGCGATCGAGTTCCGCTGAGCCGGTGATCATTTCCTTATCCAACCATTCGTGAATTGCTACTAAATAAAAGAGCTTGACTACACTGGCGGGATAAAGACATTCCACACCCCGATAGCTAAAGCCCCGTACCGGATATTGCCAGAAGGCCTCCGGCTTAATTGCACCACCTGTGTTGACAATCACCGGATCGTCATACACGATCCAAGTGCAAGCAATTTGGTTGCGGGCCAAGCTCGGAAATTCCTGCCAGGTTGCCGCCAAGAGGTCATTGCCGACTTGCTCAAGGGTTGGGTCGTTTTGAAAAAACAGCATGGATGGTGTAAATGATGCCAACTGATGTTCATTTTGCCCCCTCGCCCACGGGGGACTATATCTGTGGGGAAAATCTTAATCTCTACAATTCGGCTGATTGTACGGGGTTGGCAACCCAGGCGGCGATCGGCCGCCAACTGCGTATTGTGGAGACTCAAACTAAAGCGGCGCAGGTGCAGCTCTGTGAAGATGACTATTTAGCTTGGTTGCCCCTCTCTCAGGCTGAGCATCTAGAGCCTGCACCCCAAGCCTATCAAGCGCCGGCTTTGGCCCGTGAAGCGATCGCCCCTCTCATTCCCCAGGTTATCGCATTTGCCCAAACCGCCATGAAGCAACCCCATGAATATCTCTGGGGTGGCACTGTTGCCCCCAACTACGACTGCTCGGGTCTGATCCAGGCGGCGTTTGCGTCGGTGGGGGTGTGGCTACCCCGAGATTCTTATCAACAAGCGAGTTTTACCCGTACGGTCGGAGTAGGAGCGCTGCAACCGGGGGATCTGCTCTTTTTCCAAGAGACCACCCGAGTCTCTCATGTGGCGTTGTATTTGGGTCAGGATCAATATCTTCATAGCTCTGGCCAAGAGCGGGGGCGCAATGGCATTGGCATTGATCCCCTGTCCCCTCGGGGTTCGGAGGTGGGGCAGCGCTATTATCCGCTGTTTCACAGTGCAGGGCGGGTAATGAAGAGTTATCAGCCGGGGGATGGGTGGTAGAGGCATCACTCAATGCGATCGGGAATAATCGATTGGGCAGCTTGATAATGGAATGCCGTGTGTAATAAACTGGCGCGGGGCAGAGAAATCCAGCCCCTACTCTCCTCAGAAAATCATCTCTACTTTATTAAAGGGAGCAAGAGACGCTCGTTGTGTCTGAATCACGTTGGTTTAAGACAACAGTTTGACCAACCCCAAGAGTTTTTCCTTAACCGGCCGACGATGGGCGGAGCCTGCTTTTTCTGCGACCAAACGACTATAATTCTCTTGAAACCAATCGTAGCTTTCTTGGAACATTTCATCATTGGAATATTTGGGCTTCCAACCGAGTTCTAAAAGCGGCGTGACATCAAAGTGAAATGCCTTGTGATACGTCAGATAATGCCAGGGTGCAAGGGGACTTAAACCCAGCAAGTCCAAAATTCTCAGCCCACCAATTGTTAACCAAGGGGGCAAGCTATTGACTTTAGAAGAACTCTTGGCATAGGTCACTAGATGCTCTAAACCTTGTCGGAGCGTGCCGAAGCGATCGGTTCCCACATTATAAATCCCGGGTTTGCCGCGATCGAGCGCCAACATATAGGCATCCATCAAATCCAGCGCATGGACGAATTGAAAGTCAATATCACCATTGCCGATGGTATAGACATTACGACCCTCTTGAATCCATTCAAACAGAATTTGGAAAATGCCCAGTCTGCCTTCCCCCAAAATGGTACGGGGACGAATAACGATCAAGGGCAATTCACCCCGCTGGCAAATATCCCGTACAGCTAGTTCACCAGCAAGCTTACCCCGACCATAAATCTCGACAGGCTGGGTGGGGGTTGATTCATTAATTGGGCAATACTTTGGAACACCAAAGATGGCACTCGAACTCATATGAATAAAGCTCTTTACCCCAGCTTTAACAGATTCTTCGGCAGCAATTTTGCTCCCTTCCACATTCACTTCCCAGAATTTTTTTCCAGATTTAGTGAGGGGAACTAAAGCGACATTGTGATGCACCACATCAACACCTTGGACGGCTTGGGTGACACGGGCGCGATCACGGATATCACAGTGAATATATTCAATTTCCGGAGGACGGGTGGGATCTTCCCAAATGTCAAGGATTTTAACAGTTTCTCCCCGTGCTGCTAAACGTCGAGCAATGAGATTACCCAAGAAGCCAGAACCGCCAGTTACAAGATGTGTTGCCATAAGTTTTTTGAGCTATGTCTTTTAAGTAATATCCTGAGTTATATTGCGTTTTATTAGAGACTTTAGCATTCTCTTTCTAAGCAAAAATGCCAATCAAGTGATGAATTAGACCTGTATACAGGTGTTCAAGCTTCATCTCATAAAATGGAACCGATGTAAATAGTACTACATAGACTAGGGATAACGTATAAATGCGAGGATATTGCTGGAGAAGTAGGGTGAGACTAGTGACACTTTTCTCCCATTGAGAACAAAAAGCTGAAAGCCGATTGCTTGACAGGGCGCGATCGCTGCTCTGCTGATTGCGATTGACCCTAGCCCATTCAAGCTGGGCAAGCTGGGGACTCAAGGCGCAGAATGCATAATTGAGTAAGACCGCCGAGAGCCATCTTCCCCAATCCCAACCCAAAAGATAGAGTGGAATAGACACAATCAATGGTAGCCACAGGTATCGAGCCAGAAATCCATTGAGATACTTCTGTTTCACAGTAGCGCTAACACCTAAAATTCCAGGATGGCTGAGGAGAGTTTTTAATGAAGTACAGATGACAAAAAAAAGATTAATAATACCTGCGATAAAGTAGAATAAATAACTGCGATGTTCAAGAATATGTTTATTGAAATGGAAGGTATGAGATGCCCAGGAATGACCAATAAACAGCCAAGATCCAGAGCTAGCATCACAATCCATCAACTCTAAACTTTTCCACGATTCACAAATTGCGGCTGTTGTTGCTGAATCTCCTTTGCCGATAAAACAGAGCAAAAAAATCAAGTAGGTTGGGATATAGAGCAAAAGCGCTTTAAAGGCAGCCACTTGTCGCCCATTACGCATAGATAGGAACACATAGCTGATTGCAATGTTGACCGGTAGACTCAAAAAAAAGATCGCTTCATGACTCAAGATCAAAGGAATTGCCAGGGCATTGAAAATGAAGAGGATCTGAAGCGAATATTTTCTTTCTACTGTCTGCCAATCTGAGTCATTTAATTCAGATAATTGCTGAGCTTTAAGCTGCACAATGCGATCGCCCACCAATTTCAAATTCAAGGCGACTAACAAGAAACCAAAAATCTCTTTTTTACCTGGTATAGTTAGTAAGAATAATGGTAGTACGGGCAGAAAAAGTAAGGCGATCAGGCTCAAAACTGTCTGACGGCGCATATTGCGGATCAGTTGCCAAAGATAAAGGGCAGTAACCAGCAGAATACCGAAATAACCCAGGGCAAACGCAGCGCGGAAAGGTGTAATAATGCCATTCTGGGCCAATATGAGCAAGGCTTGTCCCGGTAGCCCCCGACGAATAAAGCCACCGCTATAATTGACGAACCATTCGGTGTAGTTGTACCAACCAAAATTTTGGGCTTGGATATTATCAAATAAAAAGAGGCAATAGATCGCGGTAAACAGCAATAGAACCACGTATTTTATAGTACAGTTTTGATTGAGGGAGAACATCGCTTGGCACTCTACCTTCAATCCAAACGTTGACCGTTATCAGCCATCCAAATTAAGCTCCGTCGCATTCCTTCTTCGAGGGCGATCGCAGGCACATAACCCAAATCCCGTTGGGCCTTAGCGGTTGAGCAGGCGATCGACTTGTTCATCTCTGAGAGGACATGGATTTTCTGATGATAGAACCCAAGGCGTTGAATGATCGCATCTACTAAAAGCGCGATTTCGCTGACCAACCCTGGCAGACGCAACCGCTTGTGGGCACAGGTTTGGCCAAATTCCGTTTCCAGCAGTCGTTCAATCGTGTCCAAGATTTCAGTCATGGGGTAAGGGCGTTCATCAGCGATCCAATAGATTTCACCATTGGCTTGTTTTACCAAAGCAGCCAAGAGTAAACCCTGACAGAGATTGCCGATATAAGCCATTGAGCGGCGATTTTGACCGCTGCCTACGAGTGGGCCTTTGCCATCTCGAATCATTGTGAAAAACAGCGTCTGGCGAGGCGGTTGATTTGGGCCGTAGAACCAGGGAGCACGAATCAGCACCGTCTCAATTTGCCCAGTTTTCTGAAATTCCTGCACTGCCTGCTCCATCAGCATTTTGGAGCGGCCATAGCCCATGTAAGGGTTGTAGGGCGATTGCTCATCGAAGCAATGATCAGGATGGGGGTTGCAACCGCAAGGGGAATTGGACGAAACCACGACAGCACGGCGCACCTCGGCGATCGCAGCCGCCCGCAACAGATTTTTTGTGCCGTTCACATTCACGTCATAAAATTCTGCTACCCGTTTAGGGTGAATGATCCCGGCGGTGTGGAAGACGATCGCCCCTTCAGCCCCCTGGCAAAACCGCTCACAATCAGCTGGACTGCGCAGATCGCCTGTGACCACTTCAATCCGTTCGGATAGGTTCACCAAGGGGGTGGCATCTTGACCCGGCAAGATCAAACAGCGAATATGCAGATCGGGCTGGGGCTGCTGGAGTTGCTCATGTTCAGGTAGCCCCTCAATCAAAGCCTGCACCAGGCTAATGCCCAGCCAGCCTAGGGAGCCTGTGACTAGCACTAAATTGGTCTCAAATTGCACGGTCTAGAGCCTCCCTAAAAATTTCAAGGCATTCCGTCGAGCGATCGCCATAATCGACCCCTGAGGATTCACACCGGGCGCAGTGCAAAGCAAGCTGGCGTCGGCAATGTAGAGGTTATCAAATCCTCGCACCTGACCGAAAGAATCCGTGGCACAACGTTTAGGGTTTTCGCCCATCGGGCAGGAAGAAAAGAGATGAATCGTCATCAAGTTGCTATGTTGGCGAGAGATCTGCTCGGGCCATTGGGCCAGATCCGTCAAACTCCGTAACGGTTGACGCTGCATCACCGAAGGATAGAGGGTTGTGGCTCCGGCTGCAAAGAGCAACTCACAGAGCTTGTGCAAACTCTCCGTTAATGTACGCATATCTCCATCGGTGAGGTGATAGCGCACCAGGGGATCGCGGTAGCCGGGTAAACAGCGCACTGTGCCGTGACCCTCACCTGTCACCATGGCGTAGTAAATCGCCATCTGCTGCCAGTGCTGCTCCACTTCTGGCAGGTATCGGGGGTGGTCGTTGATGCCCAACGCCAGGTAGGGGAGGGAACTAATGGAACACCCAAAACTGTAGCGCGGCGAGAACTCCTTGACTTGATGCACCGGAACCCCCATTTCTGCGGCATTGACCTGCTCAGGGAATTGGGTAATCACCTTAATCGTGGGGTGCAGTTGGAGGGCATTCCCGATATTGTGGCGGATGCCGCTGCGTCGCAGCAGGGCGGGAGTTTGCACCGCACCACCCGCGACAAATACGGTCTCAGCTTGGATTTGAATTGAGCGCAATCGCTGCTCTCTCTGGTTCTGAGCCTTAAGCTGCCATTGCCGCCCCGTTTGCCGAATCCGAGTCACCCGAGTGCGGGGCAGCAGTTTCCCACCCGCTTGCAAAAAGCGGGGGATAAAGGTCTCGGTCATGGATTGCCGCTTACCTTTGGGCGGAGCAGTGGAGGAATCTGGAGTGTCGTATTTAAACCAGCGGGGGACTTCGTGGGATTCCCAACCCAGCTGGGTTGCCCCTTCATGCAATTTCAACGAGGCGGCTGGGAGCTGACCCGGCATTAAACAAACGTTGACGTCCCGTTCACAGGCTTCAAAGTAGGGCAGTAAATCCGCTTCGGTGAGGGCATCCACCCCAAATTCATCCCGCCATTGGGCCAGGACATGGGGCGGCGTTCGATAATATAACCCACTGTTGACCTCACTGCCGCCGCCCACACAGCGCCCTTCGGCATATTGCACCTTGGGGTTGCCCATCGTTGGTGTCAGACCACCGTTACGATATTTTTGGGTCATTTCCGCGATCGAAAAGGGCGCACAGGAGTCCAGCGGTAGATAGTCGCCGTCTTCAATTAGCAATACATCCCGCCCCGCTTCTGCTAGTAGGCAAGCGGTGATCGCGCCCCCTGGCCCAGAACCGATGACCGCGATCGCGCAGCGCATCTGAGGCGTTGGCTCGGTGATCACGTGGGCATTGTGCTGTTTCGACATTTAGCGTTCTAAGCAGTCTGCATTCTCGGCCATAGCATACCAACAAAAGATTGTTAGGCTTTCATAAAGGCGGATCAGATCGCGGCAGGGACTGAGGGGGGAGTTACGCCAAGACTGGATTTGGCGATCGCGCCGCTGGTGGGGCAAACAATGGAACGGTGCGCCCCCCTGGACAATGCCCCAGAGGTCAAAGCTCAGGGTCAGCAGCGCGATCGGCAGCCGGAAAAAGTCAGGCATTTGGCCAGTTTGGGCGATCACAAAGCGGACAACCTCGTTGTGGGGGAAGGGGTTGCTGGAATCAGGAGCGGGACAGCGATCGGCGATGATTGAGTAGCAGAGGGCGGAAATGGTGGGGTGGGTTTTGGATAACACGGTTGATTATTCCTTTCTCGGCAAGCTGGTGATTTAGGAGAGCAACCAGTGCTCTGTCAACTTTAAAAATCAGGTTTGTGCGTAGGTTGCGGTTGAGGTACGAAACCCAACAGCGACAATGGTTGTGTTGGGTTACTCTTGGAGAAGCAAGCTACGCTCCACTCAACACCAAACTACAATTAAACCTTGACGCTGTACTAGAAATATCGCCAAATATCCGACCCTCACCTTAGCAGATGTTTATCTTACTCGATGGGGCTTGACATTGATAAAATAGTCAAATCTTGGCTTTGGGGTTCAGAGGCAATGGAAGAAAATAACTGTCCCCCGATTCATGACGTTGGATAGCTTTTGTCTGAATTCATCAGGGGTTATTGATTGCTATTTAAACGGTCTTGGATAAACTCTAGAATATGCTGTGCTCGGGTATCCCAGGTACGTGATTGGACGTCGATATAGGCTTGTTGGGCTAAATTTTTTGCTAGTGTTGGATTGGCTAGTAACTCCGCGATCGCGCTCTCGAATGCACCAACATCATCAGGTTTAACCAGCCGTCCATTGACATGATCCTGAAGTATTGTTGCGATGTTGGGCAAGTCAGATGCCACGATCGGTCGTTGCGCCGCCATATAGTCAAATAGTTTTAAGGGAGATGTCGTGCTTGCAAGTTTCCATTGGGGGCTTGTAGGGAGTAAGAGAATGTCTGCCGCATAAAGATAGGTGGGCAAAAGCTGTTGGGAAACATGACCTGTTAGTTGGATGTTGGTGAGACCTTGGGCTTGAAGTCGTGCCCGTATGGCTGCTACATCTTCAACCGCTCCACCAACGAGCAAGAAATGATAATCAGGGAATCGGGTTGCAAGTTCCAGAATGAGGGGGATGCCTTTATAGTCGTAAAGCTGACCTGCATAAGCAAGCAGGGGACGATCTTGCGGTAGCTGAAGGGTTTGGCGAGCGTGTTGGGTGTCTTGAGCTGGGACAAAATCACTAATTTCAGCCGCGCTCGGTGCAAGACAGATCTTCTGAGCAGCGAGTCCTTGGGACTGGTAGCCTTGAGCCAGCTCATCCGCAAGGGTTACAATACCGAGGAGATTGGGATCGTGCCAGAGGGATGGATTAAACATTCGGGCATCCAGGGGTTCATGAAATTCCAAGACGACTTTTTGTCTTTGCTGGAGTAATAACGGCACAAAAAATGGGGTGCGGGTAAAGACAACTTGAGAATGACGCCAACGGCAATAGATGAGAGCGGCTTTGACATAACCCCGAGGCGCATAGGCAGCAGGGTCAAAGACCAACGGTTTGCGCCCCAGGATTGGTAAGCGGGTTAGTTGGAAAGGCTGTGTGATGCCATACCAGGTTAAAAAATGCTCATCGATCCCCCGTTTGAGTAGCGATCGCCAGTCGCCACTGGTGACTAATTCAAATCGCTTGAGCTGACGACCGAATGCCTGAGACATTTTGGCAATCTGAATCGAGTCGGCCATGGGCGAGGGCATTTTGCCATCCGAGAGATAAAGCAGTGAGTCGAGCGTGATCATTGTCAACGACTAACGGCGGAGCAAGTTAGCGTAAATTTTTTTGTACGCTGCCGCTTGGTGCTGGGGTGCAAACGTGGTTTCAATGGTTTGGCGAGCAGCGGTTTTAAGTTGTTGAGTCTGGTCATGGTCTAAGTCTAAAATCCATTGAATGCCGTGGGCTAAATCGTCGGAATCAAAGGGACGGGCTCGATACCCATTGATTTGATGACGCACAATATCCTTTAAGCCGGTGCAGTCAAAGGAAACCACAGGAACGCCACAGGCGAGGGCTTCGAGGGAGACAAGGGGGCAGGCATCTTCTTCCGAGGGAACAATCACCACATCAGCAGCGCTGTAAGCGAGCGACAAAGCAAGATCATCGGAGAGCTTGCCCAGGCAGGTGATGGGAAAGCCTAAATCAATGGTGCTGGAATAGTGAGCAGTGCCGAGTAGAAGGACTTCTGTGTTGGGGAGACCTCGCAGTTTTTGTAAGGCGGGTTGGAGATGCTGAAACCCTTTGCGACGATCGCGGGTGGGATTGAGCGCACCAAAGAGAATGTAGCGACGCTCTGGGTTGAGGTTCAATAGTTGCCGGGCCAGCGCCTGAGGACGGGGGCAGAATACTTCTGGATTGAGCGTTTCACCAATCACATCTACCGGATAATTGCCAAGCAAACTACTGCGCTGGACACAGTCTGCGATCCAACGACTCACCCCAACAATATGCAAATTCAAATGGTTTCCCCACGCCTTGGCCTTGCGCCGCCACAATTTGCGGGAAAGATCCTGACTCTGATTTGAGCCGAGCTGTGGACAACGCCCACATTGGCTCGTATAGCGATCGCACCCTTCTGGATAGTGACAGCCTCCTGTCACCGCCCAAATATCATGCATCGTCCAGACAAGAGGTTTGCCGAGTTTGGGTAGACTTTCCGGGCGCAAAAAGCCCTTGTTGATCCAATGCAGATTAATCACGTCGGGGTTGAGCGCCTGGATTCGTTTAAGCTCCCGGGCTGGAAAAATCGCAGGCGAAAATACATGGGTGGTTTTCTGGGGATAGTGGCGCAGGGGCAGCCGATCGATAATCAGCCGAGCGGTATTTGCCAGCATTTCTTGGGCCTGCTCTGTGGGGCCAATGACGGTGGGCGCAGTACTGAGCTTGTTAATCACCAGCATTTGAGAATTGATGCCGATGCTTTGCAGCGCTTGATGGTTACGATAGGCAGCCCGAGCTGCACCCCCACCAAGGTCAGAATAGCTGAGGTGCAAGACTTTCATAGGTGCGGCTCAATCTGGTGACGAAGATGGGGCGGAATTTGGTTCTGCTCAAAGTAACGCTGAAACTGGGAGTGGAGTCTTGGCCGAGAAAATTTTAAGCTGTTTAGACATTGCATCACCTTCTTAATATAAAAGACCCAATAGCGCCACCGAGGAACTTGAGATTGCTCAATATACATCCGGTTCACAATATGCCAAACGTTGTGATGGAACTTCAGGCTCCAAAGATTTTGCAATATCTGCCACCGAGCCGCCCAAGATGATGTTAACCGCCACTGCATCCAAACTGGCATATAGCGAACCACGTCAGCGGCAGTGTAGTCTGCTTGGGCTTGAAGGGATTGGCTCAGATACAGCGGAATCCCCGATCGCCTAGCGCGTTCAGTATATTCATAGTCGCCACCATAATGGGGAAAGCGACGCACATCCGGTAAGCCTAGTTGTTCCGCGATCGGGCGAGGAATTACCACCATATTGCCATTGAGTGTTTCGGCAGGCAGGTAGGGGGTTAAGAATTGACTGATTTGGCGGATCGGCTGGCCATTGGCCAAGCCGCTAAACATGATCCAGTCCGGGCGAGTGCGATCGCGCACAATCCCCCCCACAATCGCCTGTTGATACTGTGGCTCAGCACAGATCGCTCGGAGCTGTTGGATAAAATCCGGCGCAAGTTCCAGGTCGTCATTAAGCCAAACCAGGGTTTTCGCTTCCGTCTGAGTGAGGGCATAATCCATCCCCGCTGCGATCGCGCCCGTCCACCACCAGTCGCCTGTGCCCTGAATCAGAATCACCTGGGGAAATTGAGCCTGAATAGATTCAGGCGTGCCATCACTAGAACCATCATCCGCCACAATGATCTGATAGATTCCACCCAAATTAGCGGCGCTGATTTGTTGCTGTAGAGCATTAAGGATAGCTTGGGTGTAGTGCCAGCGATCGCGCACCGGCAAGATCAATGCCACTTTGCTTGCTGCCCTCATCGTCGCCAGACCTCACACCAGACATAGAAAGGGCTAACGATGCTACAGCGCAGAAATTCCATTTCGCAGGCGGTGACCACATCTGTGGCGAGGCGATCGCGGTTCGCCCAAAAAAAGCGTGCCGCTTTGTAGCAGTCCTGAACCAAACCCACAAGGAAGACACCTGGCCGTTGCCAGGGCGTAAAGCGCAACATACGGATGCGGTGTCGCGCCAGGCCAGTGCTACGTACGATAAACAGCAAACCCTCACGGCTAACACGATGGGCAGGAATTTGATGGAATAGCACCATCGTCGGGTTGTACCAAATCTCCCAGCCTGCATTTTGGAGCTGAATAATCGCTTCGAGATCTTCGCTGTTGAGGATTGACTTTGGCGATCGTCCCGTCAGCAAAGGTCGAGGTGGTACAGCATCCAGCCAAGCTTGCCGTCGCACCACCAAACCTGCTGAGGGGGGCAGCACTTTGCTCTCAGGTGTATAGAGGAGGGGATCTGGCCCCCGCTCGGTAATCGCTAAAAAGCCAGCAATCTGCTCAAATCGCTCGGGTGGCGGCACTTCAAACTCACCATGAATTTGACTCCCATACGCACCGATTTTGGGATACGCTTGGGCAAACTTCCAGGCCTCTGCCACCCAATAGACATTCGGCAACGTATCATCATCCAAGAAACCGACTAATTCGCCTTGGGCCTCACTGATCGCTCGAATTCGGGCAAAAGCGGCCCCCTGTTGAGATTCATTGACGAGGCGTAGGGGAATAGCATCCGGCCAATTAACTCGTGCTTGTTCAACAACTTCGACGGTGTCATCAGTACTGTTGTTGTTGACAATCAACACCTCCCAAGCGATCGCTGCAACCTGAGTTTGATATTTCAGGCAACTGAGCACTCTCAATAGGCGATTGGCACCGTTGTAGGTGGGAATGGCAACAGTGAGATGAAAAGCAGCAGCCATACAGGTGAG
This sequence comes from Spirulina sp. SIO3F2, assembly GCA_010672165.1. Lineage (GTDB taxonomy): Bacteria > Cyanobacteriota > Cyanobacteriia > Cyanobacteriales > Spirulinaceae > SIO3F2. Next base: position 27,766 of record JAAHHN010000031.1, read on the forward strand.
CGGGTCAATTATTATGAGTGAGTGGCTTTAAAAATGAGAGGAGCTGGATTGCTCTTGAAATCAATCCTCTAAATCTTACTCATTTTGCCCGCGATCTGTGGGCAATGTTAGGATCACGCCAGTAGATGGAACAGTTAACCAAACCAACTTTGACGTCTGCCAGAGTTCCTTAGACGAGAACCCGATACAAAAATTAATGCCGAAAGTAACATTTCTGTTACATTTTCCCCTCATAGTCCCGGATTCAGGCAATTTATTAAGGTAATGCCTGCAAATATATAGAGCCACTTGGCGGTGAGCGCAACATTTTGTAAGGATTTCTCATCAAAAGGATTGCTGTTCTGCCAGGCTCCCGTATGATGGGGATTAAACTTTGTAAAAAAACGTAAGATAAACGGAGGCTTTAAAGTGGCTATACCTCTACTGAGCTACGCGCCGACTTGCCAAAATGCCCGAGTAGAAGGCTATGAGGTTGGGGGCGATCAGCAATTTTTGAGTCACTCACTAGATAACGTGACTGATGATACCGATTTGGATAACCTCATTGAGGCTGCCTATCGCCAGATTTTCTTCCACGCATTTAAGAGCGATCGTGAGCCGTCACTAGAAAGCCAATTGCGCAACGGTCAAATCTCTGTTCGCCAGTTTATTCGGGGTTTGTTGCTCTCTGATACCTACACTCGTGCTTTCTATGGTCTCAATAGCAACTACCGCTGTGTTGAACAGACTGTACAGCGGGTTCTCGGCCGAGATGTGTATAGCGAAGCTGAAAAAATTTCTTGGTCGATTATTATCGCTTCTAAAGGACTACAAGGCTTTGTCGATGCATTGCTCGAGAGCGACGATTACCTGGATGCATTTGGGGAAAATACAGTACCTTATCAGCGCCGCCGCGTTATCGACGGTCGTGATCAAGGCGAGACGCCCTTTAATATCCAGTCTCCTCGCTACGATGCTTACTATCGTTCGATCTTCGGTTTCCCTCAGACTGTTTATCAAAACGCTATTCGTCGTTTTATTCCCCAAGAGAAGCAAGTCAAAGCTGGCGATCCTGCCGAATTCTTGACCGCTGCTCGCAGCTTGCCCAGCGCCCGTGGTGTTGCCTCCCCCAGGGTCGCAACTGCAAACATCAACATGTCCTCGGTGCCTTACCGCAAGCTTGGCACCAGCATTGGCCCTAGCGTTAATGTTGATACTGATGAGGAGTAAAGCTTAGTGAATACAGTACGGGACGAGAGTTTGTATCCCGCTTGTGTTTGAACATAGCTTCATGGTAGCAGTGAATTAATTCACCGCTGTATACTTCCGATTAGCTAAAGCCTAAGGAGAGATAAACTCCAAACCGCTTGAAGTTAATCGGGAGTATTCTGTTTTCTATCACTAGATTTACATTCTGGGTCGCAGCGTGAACACGCTTACTAAATCATGACTCCAGGTGTTTCTTCTGTGTCTGATTCCCCTGGTGCTGCCCATGTAAACTCACACCAAAGGGCACACAATAGGTCAACATTGCTGAAATCCAGCGATCGCGGCTCATTTGCCCAGAAATTAATGCCGAACCGTGATTAATCACAAACAACACCGACCCCACACAAAGCGCCACCCGAAGCGCGGTTGAACGACAACCAGGATTCATCACAATCGCAGTCACCTTTTGTAAACTTACCTGTTCCATTTTTCGATTTTCCACCAATACTGCTTGAAGCATTTACTTTAAGCTCTGTAACATATTGTAAAGGTGATTGCGGCTGAGCAGCAGAAAAAACACGTCCGAGTTCTTGGATTTTGAGGCATCCTCTCCTCTCATTTTTACTGAGCAGATGCAGTAATTCAGTAGACTCAGCAAAAATAAGCTGTGTTTGTCTCTGAGCGATTCTGTCTATTAGGGACAAGCTGTGCAGTAGCAGTTGGACGCAAAATTTGAGTAATCAGTTGTATAGTTTTGGGCGAGCCGGATTCGACGCCATCCGTTTGAGTTGAGATAGAAGTTAAGTTCAATAAGCTCTTGAGGAATGTTCGGAGTTGAAATCGGAGGAGCCAGTGCGCAGTTACGGCTGACATTATATGAGTTGACAGCACGGACGTTGCGCTTGGGGTTAGGGTTGTTGGAGATTCCAGTTTTAGAGCGGATGTAGGTGGAAAAAGAACATTCCAGCTCTATAACCTTGATCTTCAGTCTCTCGGCTAATTTGGGAGAGGGATTTTTATCCTTGTTCACTCACTGACCAATCTTCAAAAGTTAATCCCGGAATTCGCTCAAAATCCCGCCGATTCCGAGTGAGCAATGTTGCGGATTGGCTAAGGACGATCGCAGCGATTTTAAGATCTTGACTACCGATCCGGATCTTCTGATTAACCAAAGATTGAAATTGGTGCTCTGCTTGAATGTTGTAATCTAAAATCCCAAAGTCACCTAAAAAGTCGAGGGTTTTAGCAAACCAGTGATATGCACTGACCCGCGCCAGTGGGTTGCTTGCTTTGCGAATTTGTGCGAGACGACCCCGAATAAGTTCTTCAGCACTGATGACAGTGATTACAAGTTGGTTGGGTGAAACAGTAAGCAAGCGTTGACCAAGGGGTGGATGGCCACGTTGATACAGGCTCAAGTGGTCGCTATCTAGAATATACAGAGTCATTGCGATGAACACATCACTCCAATTGCTGTTCTATATCTTGGTCAAGTTCCCGCCGATAGGTGGCAATTTCTGCTTGCAAATCATCAAAGGTCGGATCATCCCGAAACCAGCCAAACTTCTCAAGCCAAGGATTCAAGGTCTGGGTTGTCAGAGGAATTTCGACTTGAAGTACTTCAACCTGATTATTTAGATAGTCTAACAGTTGAGATTTAAGCTGATTGATCGCAGCATCTCGGCTTTTTTCAATGACAGTAACTTCAGGCCAGTCTTTGGCACGAGCGATGTAGCTGTCGTTATCTCGGCGGAGGATAACATCGTAAAGCATGACCATGTCTCCTGTTTTTTAGGGTCATCTCCAATTGTATGGGGTCGCATAACAAACCAATCAAGCACGAGATTGGTTTGTTATGCGACCCAGCTCACTCCAACGATCGTAAATATTCGATCGCAGCATCCAAAGCCGACGGATAGTCCTCCGCAAACTCCGTAAACCACAGTCCCTCATCTGAATAAGGATCAAGCTCATCCAACCAAACCTGTGCCCGTTGCTCAATCACCTTCTGCTTTTGCTCTGCTCCCCAAGCCCGATGCTGCTGCTGACGCATTTGGAGTGCTTGGTCATCTAGGGCGCGATCGAGATTGGGGTTAGGTGGGATTTGGGTTGGGAATTGGGCAGTGATCGCTGCCAATTCTGCATCTAATGAATTCTCAGTGAGGTTTGGAGAGGGTTGGGTAGAAGCGTCACGCACAGGTGTATCCTGAACTGACTGATTTTTCGCTGCCTCAAACTGCTGCTCTAGATCTGCTAAAGCATTATCCAGGGGATCAGGTTGTGCCGCTGTGCTCATCACCGCTATCAGGATTACCACCACACTTCTAGCCTAGCCTGTCCCGCTTATCTTTGTTTCCGCTCTATCTGAATGAAGAGGTGGGACTGGCTATAAATGATTTTTCTGAAAACAGTCAAACTAATGCTTTATCAACTTCTCTTGGTTTAGGCCTCATGAAGAATGCCCAAGTGTAATCGCAGCACAAACTCGCCCAGTTCAAAGATGCAGTTTGAGTCTCGGGGACGACGGTTCACCTTTTTGCGATCTGCAAGGTAACAGTAATCACAGACCACGTCATCAAAATTAGTCTCTGCGTTAATTCGAAGCAGGGGTAAATTAATGACCACACCTGTCATATCTGTACCTCTGAAATTCGTACCAAGCATATTACAGGGCAATTCTCTCATCGTGAAATTGACATATTTTAAATTGGCATTTTGAAAATTTGCTCGACTTAGATTAACACCATCAAAAGCAGCATTCTCTAAATTTGAATTTATAAATGTAGATTGATGCAAAGAGACACGCCTAAACCATGCACTATTTAGCTTGGCAGAATTGAAGTTGGATGCACTCATATCCGTATCGGATATCTCCAAGCCAACAGTTTCAACATCCTTAAAGCTCACAGCTCTCATGCTACTATCTTTCACGGTGAGACATCTACAACGAGATTGAGAAAATTCCGAATTATCTAGGATTGTCTCAATGAAGCCATTGAATTCGATGTTTGAGTTTGTGAAGTTCGCTTTCTTGAGATTGCTTGCTCTTGAAAAAAAATTGAATATATTAGCATAAGAGAAATCAATACCTTCTAAATCTGATCCTCGAAAATCTCCGTGAGAAATCTTCGTATAGCTCGGATTTGCATTTCTAAGATTGGCATTTTTGAAGTTGCAGCCTGACAAATTCTCATAGCTCAAATCAATCTGTTCCAGATTCCAGATCTCTTCCTGATCTCGGAGCTCTGAGAGTGCTTTTAAGACAATCATCTTTTTGGGGCTTGCCTTAGTCTCGTGATCTATTTTAATATCTTGCCAATAGTAGGTTTACGATTTGCACATCTCGTAGATCTGCCCCTCTTAAATCGACATTTTTGAAACAAATATTTCTGAGTTTTGCTCCTCGCAATACTGTGCCTCGGAAGCTTGAGTTAGAACAGTCGCTACCGGATAAATCAGTATTAGACAGATCAGCATAATCAAAGCAAGCTCCCTTGAGCTGTAAATTTTGGAGATCTTGAGCCTGCAGTTTAAGATACGAAAAATTGAAGTAATTTAGAAATCTTTTCTTATTCTTAACATGTCCTAGAAAACTATAGATACAATTCTCTCCAGATTGTAGTCTAAACAAAAAGCGTAAAGTCGAACTAATTCCCTGTGTAGACTTAGAGCCGTACTCAAGCCTTACTTTTATATTCTTTAGCTTAGTTGCTCGGAGATTCTTAATGTCATTTTTAAGGATCGCATCCTGTAAATCTGCATCTCTTAAATCAGCGTTGTGGAGCTTTACATAGGAAAGATCGCTATTTTTTAGATTCACACCGCGGAGATTAGCTTCCCGAAGATCACAGCGATGGAAGTTAAGTCCTGACAAGTCTACGCCACGAAAGTCCACTTCACGACAGCACTGACGCCTGAAATCAATTGCCTTGATATCAACTCCCTCAACACCTCGATTAAGAATGCGCCAAATTGACCGGGCATTCTCATCAATCTGAGTTGTTTCATCAATGACAGCTCCAGAGAAGTTGACGCCAGTTAGCTCCGCCCCTGTAAAATCTGCTCTCCGTAAATCGGCTCCGGATAAATCTGTTTTCCGCAAATTAGCACAGCTAAAATCAGCGTTATACAAGACTGCCCCAGTCAAGTTCACATAGCTGATATTAGCCCCTCGAAACTGTCCCGCTGTCAAGTTGGCGTTTTTAAAATTCACCCCTTGTAGTAAACTGCCCTGACCCTTGACTTGGGTCAGATTAGCCGCTTCAAGCACAGCTGATGAGAAGTCCGCATCAGTGATGTCTGCTCCTGTCAGATCAGCTCTGGTGGGGAAACAAGTTCTTGTATAACTTCCAGTGAATTTATGGTGACGAAAATCTGTGTGAGTGATGTCTTTCGCGTTGTGAGCTGCTCTCGGTTGCTGAGCCATACTGCTGCCTATCTGTACAATACAAAAAAATTAATCGGTTTATGACTGGCTACTTTTCAGTAACACTCCAGACAGACAAATAGATATAACTACGATGTTAAGTGCAACAGTTTAGTTTCTCTCAGTTTAGGCTTCATTGAGGATGCCCAAGCGTAGGCGCATTGCAAACTCACCCGGCTCAAAGTTGCAGTCTGAATCGCTGGGGCGACGACTTTTTCCAGAGGAAGACTCAATATAGCAATAGTCACAAATTACATCATCAAAGCTCGTTTTTGCATCCATCTGCCATTTTTCCAAGTTGATAACTACACCTGTCATATCAGCATCATTAAAGTTTGTTCCTTGCACATTACAGCATGAATTATTCTCAGTGAATTGAACAAATTTAAGGTTCGCTTTTCGCAAATTTGCCTGACTTAAATCGACATTGCTTAACTTTGCTTCTGTTAAAACTGCACTTTCCAAGATCGCTTTATGGAAGTTGGTAGAGTCTAATATCACACGTGATAGGTCAGCAAAGGTGAATATCGATTCACTGAAATCCACTCTTGAGATTTTGGAAGCATTGAATTTGGAAGTAACTAATAATTTTGCATCTCTGAAATTTGCACTTTTAATGCTGTTGTCCTCGAATAAAGGAGAATCAAATCTAGGCGCTAGCTTGGAATTAGAAAAATCCACTTTGTCTAGAACTGCTCCTGAAAAGTTATTGAAACTAATATGAGTTGAGCTGAGATTTGCAGCTTGCATATCAGCTCTTGAAAAGTTATTTTCCTGGATATGAGTTGAGCTGAAATTTGCAGCTTGCATATTAGCTCTTGAAAAGTTATTTTCCTGAATATGAGTCGAGCTGAGATTTGCAGCTTGTATATCAGCTCCTGAAAAGTTACTGGTCTGAATATGAGTCGAGCTGAGATTTACATCTTTCATATCAGTATTACTGAAGTCACAGTCCCACAACTCCTCACCACTCAGATCAATACCTCTGAGATCCCCAAAATCTTCTGGGTTGCGAGATTTAGCAACTGATCTTAATAGAACCATCTTTGTATCGTCAGCCTTTGTTCCATTATCAATCCTGAGATTTGACCAATTCTTGATTTTGAAGTGAGCGCTACGTAAATCTGCACCCCTCAAATCTGCATTATTGAAGCTGGTCTCTTTGAGAGATGTACTCTTAAATGTCACTCCCTGGAAACTAGAGTTATTACATTTACTTCTTGATAAATTGGCAGTATTTAAATTGGCATAGTTAAAGAATGCCGATCTTAAATCAAGATTGCTTAAGTCTTGATCACGTAGATTAAGATATGAGAAATTGAAATATCGGATATCTTGTTTTCTAGTGCGCACATACTTAATGAACTCTTTGACGCACTTTCCTCCAGACTGAAGCCTGAGCAAATAGGACAGTAACCGAGTGACTTTGGGAACTTTTCTGGATTCAAGAGTGATTTTGATTTTCCCCATCTTTGCCCCCCAGAAATTCTTGATCTCATTTTTTAGGATGGCATTCCGTAAATCTGCGCCCCGGAGATCTGCCTGCTGAAAATTGGTGTAAGTTAGATTACTGCTGCTCAAGTTTGCATTTCGTAAGTTCGCACCCCGTAGATCACAGTGTTGAAAGTTTAATCCGGATAAATCCTTGCCACTAAAGTCTGCATCACAGAAGGATTGGTGCTCAAAGCTTACGGCTGTTAAATCGATCCCCTCAGTACCTTGATTGACAATTGTCCAGAGTAGCCTTGCGTTTGCATCGAATTGAGTTGTTTCATCAATAATCGACTTGGAGAAAACTGTACCTGCTAGATCGGCTCCGATAAAATTTGCACCTCGCAGGTCAGCAGCACGTAAATTTGCTTTACGTAAATCAGCTTCTTGGAAATTTGCATCCCTAAGTACAGAGCCAGAAAGGTCAGCCTCATTGAGGTTCGCTGCTTGGAATTTCCCACATGTTAAATTTGAGTTCCGAATCTTTGCTCCTGCTAACTGACTCTTCACACCATTGATTTGGGTGAGATTAACTTCATTTAAAGTTGCCAATGAGAAGTCGGCAGCGGTGATGTCTGATCCTTCTAGATCACAACCCTTGACGAAGATTGCTTTCCTATAACTGACAGTAAATCTTGTTTTACGCCACTCTTTCTTGGTGATTCTTTTGGGTTTAGGCGGAAGTGAAGGTGAAATTACACGCCATTCCTTTTCATCGATATCTCTCCACATGCTCTGACATCCTCAATCAGTGAATATTCAATAACAGCAACACATCCTGCCAAAACCAAGCCAGGATTGTCCTACACCCTTGCATCATTATCGCTCAAACCAACACCGAGAGAAACTAGCTCTCCTGCCAAGGCGAACAAATATCAATCAGACACCCATTCGGATCTTGCGTCAGAAAACGACGCTGACCATAAAACTCATTGCGTGGCTCCTGCAAAATCGGCAGCTCCATCGCCAGTGCCTTTTGATAGGTTTTATCCACATCAACCACCACAAACGTGATGTACATGCCCGTCGGTGCTTGCTGATATTGCTCTGGAATCAGCTCATGATCGCGCTGGATAATGCCATACTCAACCTCGGGTTTATCTGGTGTACAGAGCTGTACATACCAGTCACTGTCATATTTAACCTTCAGGCCCAACAACTCAACATAAAACTGTTTGCTAGCAGGCAAGTCATCAGAGCAGATATTAGTCAGGATGCGCATGGTCGTTGCTTTACATCGAAGTTGCAGCAAACCGCTCAATACACCGAGCAAACAATTCCACCCCCACACAGAGAGCACTCTCATCAAAATTAAACCGAGGATGATGGTGCGGATAATCCAAACCCAACTCCGGATTCGCCGTCCCTAGGAAGAAATAACATCCTGGCACTGCCTGCAAGAAGTAAGACATATCCTCCGCGCCCATCGTTTGGCATTCTGGCACCACTCCCGCAGGCGTTTCTACTACTGCAAACGCACAATCACGCACGATCGCCGCCATCTGCTTATCATTCACCACCGACGGATAGAGCGGCACATATTCCAGGTCATAGGTTGCCCCATGCATCTGGCAAATGCCTGCAATAATCGCCTCAATCCGCGTAGCGAGCTTGCCTTCCAAGGCAGGGTTGAAATAGCGCACTGTTCCGCTCAACCGCGCCGTATCCGCAATCACATTGTGACGACTCCCAGCATGAAATTCCCCCACCGTCACCACTGCCGCATCCAGGGGATTGACATTACGAGCAACAACCGTTTGGAGCGCATTCACAATCTGTGCGCCTAAAACCACTGCATCCACAGTCTGATGGGGTAATGCTCCATGCCCGCCTTTGCCCAGCAAGGTACACCAAAAAGACTCCACCGCCGCCATCAGCGCCCCAGCCCGGACACCCACCGTACCCAGCGGTAAGTTGTTCCAAAGATGCAAACCAAAAATCCCCGCCACATCTGGATTCTTGAGCGCACCCGCTTCAATCATCGGTTTGGCCCCACCGGGCCCCTCCTCCGCTGGCTGGAAAATGATTTTGACTGTGCCCCGCCATTGATCTCGATTTTGGGACAAATAGGCAGCTAAACCCAGCGCGATCGCAACATGACCATCATGACCACAGGCATGCATCACCCCGTCGTGACGGGAACGATAGGGCACCTCATTTTTTTCTTGAATGGGCAAGGCATCAATATCCGCTCGAATCGCCACCACCGGGCCAGGGTTTGGGCTCTCAATCGTGGCAACAATCCCCGTCTGAGCGACATGCATTTGGTGAGCAATGCCCCAAGCCCTCAGCTTAGCTGCCACAAATTCAGCCGTTTGATGTTCTCTAAAACCAAGTTCTGGATACTGATGAAGATGCCGTCGCCAATCGACAAGTTGAGGTTGGAGCTGGTGAATTTCGGGACGAACGTGTGAAAAGTTGAAAGTACGGGGCTGTTTGAGTGTGAAGACCATAGGAGGGTTGCGGCGAGACGATCGCTTATATAAAGAGTTTTTTATCAATACCCCTACTGTAGCCTTATTAAATTTGCGCTGGACACCTCTGAGACAATTGGTAAGGATCGGCAAAATCCGCCCAACGAAGCAGCAGCCAACCCTGTAGCATGGAAGAAAGAAACAAGCCTTCAGCAGCGCTTATGAGCAAGGGTCAACACGTCACCAGCAAACCCATTTCTAACAAACCCATCTTAATCGGGGGACTGAGTTTATCGATGCTGCTCTGGCTGGGGGGCAGCCTATACGGTGTGGCGGCTGAATGGAGTCAAGACATCTTGCTCACTCTGATGCTCCTGGGTGGAGGGGTTTGGTGGCTCAAAGGGAAAAAGTCTAAAGATTCACTCGCTGCCCCCCTACTCGAAACCATTGAACCTGAGGCGATCGCCCAAGCCCTTGAGCAAGCTGAGCAGACCCTGGCCGTTGTAACGGAAGAAGCCCCCCAAGCAGTGGACACCTTCAAAACCCAGCTTGAGCAACAGCGCGAACTTAATGTATCCCAGCCGCTTCAAGGCGCAGTCCTGGGTGCATCGGGTGTGGGCAAAACTAGCTTACTGAACCATCTCGATACTTCTCCGCTCACCTGGCAAGTTGCCTCACCGGAAAACGTCCCCCTCGATACCAATCTCATCCTTTGGCTAATCTCAAGCGATCTAACAGAGTCGCAATGGCAGCAGTTGAAACATCTACGTCAGACTGCCCATACCGTTGCCCTGGTACTCACCAAGCAAGATCAACGCCCGGCTGAGGAGAATCAATCGCTACTGGCCATCCTGCGTCAACGCAGTCAGGGTTTGCTGCCCCTTGAGAATATTGTGGCGATCGCGGCGAATCCCCAACCGATCCTAGTGCGACAACATCAGGCGAATGGGCAAATGACGGAAACTCGAACGACACCCCCGCCTGATGTTCAGGCGCTGAGCGCTCGATTGGCACAACTCACCACTGAAGCGGCTTGCCCGAATCTCCATCGCGCCACCCAATGGCGCAAGCTCCGCCATCTCACCCAACAGATGTACCAAACTCTCAATCAGGTGCGCCGGGAGTCTGCCTTACCTATTATTGAACGGTATCAATGGCTCTCAGCAGGTACGGCGATCGCCAATCCAGTGGCCGCCCTTGATCTATTGGCAACCGTAGCGATCAACACCCAAATGATTATTGATCTGGGTGCAATCTATCGTTGTCGTTTTTCCCTCGACCAAGCCCAAACTGCTACCCGTGAATTGGGTGAGCTGCTGGTGAAACTGGGCGCAATGGAACTCTCGACCCAAACCTTGAGCCATCTCTACAAAAGCAACCCCGTGACTTATCTAGCAGGCGGGGCGCTTCAGGGGGTGAGCGCTGCTTATCTAACCCGAATTGTAGGTTTAAGCTTGGTGGACTATTTTGCGGAGCAAGACCCCCTCACACCGCCTCAGCCAATGTTGGATGGGTCTCAGTTGAGCGCGATCGTGGGGCAATGGCTGGGCCAAACCCGGCGACTGGATCTACTCAAATCTTTGGGCAATCAGCTCTCGGCTCGTTTGCAAGGGCGATCGCTGACGGTGGGTGAGGCTTAGGGAACGTCATCGATTCATCATCAAATGTGTTCAATGAAGCGCGATCGCCCAACTGGCATCAATGAAGTAAAAGGACAGAACGCTATATTGTATGAGCATTTTGACCTCTACCCTAATGGACAGGGACTGACGTTTCTTAAACAACTCTCCCTGCCCCCTCGACGTAGATTCTTTGCTAAAGTTGAGTCATTTCGGATTTAATTCCCCTAACGTTTACTGTCCTGTGATTGGAGATGTTTAACGCAACTGAGATTTTAATTGCTGAATTTGTCCAACAACTCCGTAACGGCTATCGCCGCACCTACGGCGGTCTAAAGCAGGATTATGAAGAAATCATTGCTTGGGCTGGCAGCATGGCGATGGAGAATATTGCCAATGGTGATGCTCTCTACCATAATGTCGAACACTCGATCTTAGTGACGCTGGTGGGTCAAGAGATTCTCCGGGGTAAGCATATCCGCGAAGGCGGTGTATCTTGCGAAGATTGGCTGCATTTCATTATTGCCCTGGTTTGCCATGATATTGGCTATGTCAAAGGCGTCTGTCGCCAAGATAATGACCGCGAACGCCTCTACGCTACGGGGAAAAACGGTGAAATGGTTCATTTGCCGATGGGGTGCTCCGATGCGTCTCTGACGCCCTACCATGTCGATCGCGGCAAGTTATTCATTGAAGAACGGTTCGGTGGCCATCGCCTGATTGACGCAGAATTAATCAAGAGCAGCATCGAGTTAACCCGCTTTCCTGTTCCTGACGAGAGCGATCGCAAAAATACCCTTAATCACGCCGGACTCGTCCGCTCATCTGACCTAATTGGGCAGTTGAGTGATCCCCGCTACCTCAAGAAGATTAATGCTCTGTTTTATGAATTCGAGGAAACCGGTTCAAATGAAGGGATGGGTTTCAAGAACCCCGGTGATCTCCGTCGGAACTACGCTCAATTCTTCTGGAATGCGGTTTATCCGTTTATCGAAGATGCGCTGCACTATCTCTCCCTGACCCAGCAAGGGCAGCAGGTGATGGCGAATTTATATGCCAATGTCTTTAAAGTGGAGCATGATAAGGGTAATGTGGACGGTGCGAAACAAGCAGCGTAGATATTAATCAATTAAATAGACAACTTGGACTATGGACTGGTGGCGGAAATTACGCAAGAACCCTCTCGCACGAGTCGGGGCAATTGTTCTTTTGGTGTTTTATCTGAGCGCTGTGTTTGCGGATTTTCTCGCGCCCTATGATCCCTATGAGGCACAGGATGGGGCATCTTTGCTCCCGCCAACCCAGGTCTATTGGCGCAACGATGCGGGGGAATGGCTCGGCCCCCATGTTTATCCCACTATCCAAGGCCCCACAGATTTAGATACAGGCGATCGCGCCCTAATCGAAGATCGCAGTGAACCCTCAGGACTGCGACTTTTTGCTCCAGGTGCGTCTTACAAATTGTTTGCCCTGCGTCTGCCACTCCCCCCCAAATTTGAAGAAGTCACCCTCTTTCCAGGGATTCCCCTTAAACACCATTTGTTTGGCACCAATGGCCCAGGTCGCCTGCATCTATTAGGCACAGACGAACAAGGGCGCGATCAATTGAGTCGCTTGCTCTTTGGCGGTCGGATTAGCCTCAGCATTGGTTTGGTGGGCATTGCGATTTCTTTCCCAATTGGCATGATTGTGGGGGGAATCTCAGGCTATTTCGGGGGCTGGATTGATGCCACGATTATGCGATTAGTCGAGGTGTTGATGACCGTGCCGACGCTCTACTTGCTGGTGGCTCTCGCTGCGATTCTGCCACCGGGCTTGACCAGTGCCCAACGCTTTCTGTTGATTATTGTGATCACCTCGTTTGTGAGTTGGTCGGGGCTGTCGCGGGTGATTCGGGGTCAGGTGCTCTCGCTTAAGGAGCGGGAGTTTGTGAGTGCTGCCCAGGCAATTGGTGCTCATCCCCTCTACATCATCGTGCGTCATGTGCTGCCCCAGACGGCAACCTATGTAATTATCTCGGCGACGTTGGCTGTTCCCGGTTTTATCGTGGCGGAATCGGTGCTGAGCCTGATTGGTTTGGGGATTCAACAACCCGACCCCTCTTGGGGGAACCTCCTCTCCGTTGCCACAAATGCCTCGATCTTGGTTTTGCAACCCTGGCTAATTTGGTCGCCAGCATTGCTGATTGTGCTGACAGTGCTCTCGTTTAATCTATTGGGTGATGGATTGCGGGATGCTCTCGATCCACGTAATTTGCGATCTTAGAGTAGAAAAAAAGGGTTCCGGTCTTCTAACCCAAAACCCTTAGAGAATCAATGGCACTCAAATTTTATTTATCGGTCTCCAACAGCATTAATCGTCATACATCCGAGCTTCTGGTGCGTTGGGATACTCATCGCAGTACAGCTCAAAATTCGACTTCGGCTTTTCCACGAAATCACTTTTGTTGAGAATATCTGATATAGAAATTACACCCAGTAGCTTGCCTTCTACAACGGGAGCACGGCGAATCTTGGCATTGGCAAATAAGCGGGCAACATATTCAACGCCCAAATCAGGACTGACCACAATGCAAGGTTTGGTCATGATTTCGTAAACCTTCATTTCTTTTGGGTCGTGACCGTGGGCTGCCACCTTATAAACCACATCGGTTTCGGTAATTGTCCCGTAGGGATCGCCGCTATAACGAGGTTCAACAATCAGCGATCGCAACCTCTTATCTTTCATTAGCTTAACGGCTTCAGCAACGGTTGCCGAACCTTTAATCATCACCTGGCAGGGTGACAGAAGGGGTCAGAAAGTAGAGAGGGCAAGCGATATAGCTCGCCGACCTTTATTGTAAAAGGTGCTCCAACGACGGTTGATTTGCAAAAGTTGCTGAACAGTTTTGTTGCACAAT
>JAAHHN010000310.1 GCA_010672165.1 Spirulina sp. SIO3F2
TGGTACTCTTTAGCTATCATTTTGTTTGGATAGGTCACTTGCACTAATATTGACCTATCTTTTTTTGCCTCCTTAGTCTATATTCCTTGCTACACAAAGCTTTTGACCCTCTTTGTCACCCTCTCAGGCTTCAAGCACACCATAAGACCCATAGCCAGCGTTGTTGAGCAACACATCGATTCTGCCAAACTGGTCAATTCCTGCTGCGATCGCTTGGGTGATGCTAGCCGAGTCTTGTACGTCCAAGCGGGTGACAAAAACGTTCTCAAGCAGTGTGAGGTCGGTTTCTTGATCGGGGCTACGCATGGTGGCCACCACATTCCAGTCTTGGCTTTGGAAATATTGGGCGGTGACTTTGCCAATACCACTACTCGCACCTGTGATCAAAATAGTTTTGCGCATGGATTTAATCGCTGAAGTCGATCAGAATGTTGAGACTTGATCGTAATGTTCAAATACCCATTTTGCAGTGCAGTGATAATTAAGACTTCCTTTACACGTGGACTTTAAAAGCTCAGACTTTGATTGATCCAATACAGCTAATTAAAACCGTGCCTAACCTCCGATACCGATTATTGATTCAATTGTGTCGTGCTTATTTGTTGGGATTACAGTGCAGATTTCGATGGGCAGATAGGACATTTGCGTGATGACATTTTTGCTCTATTGAATTCATCGCAAGGGGTTGGCTTGGCTGCACTCAGTGATCTATTGCCTATCACTGTATGACTGATGTCATCAACTTATTGTGATCTCAATCCAAAATCAGAATACAAGCTCTTTTCAAAAAAAAATCTGAGTAAAATTCCCGGAAACAATGGGATTAGCTGAGAACAAAATAATAAGTAGATGCACCCTGACAAATTTGGCTCTGCCCCTTTCCTGGGGGCAGGGTTTTTCATATACTTAAGTAGTCAGGGCGTCTTTAAAAAACCAACAAGCTGTTTGAGTCTTCAAAGCAGGTGTGACCCCTTCAAATTTTCTCATCGACCTTAGCTCAGGACTGCTCACCATCATGGAACATAGCTGGCAACGCCGTATCAAAGATTTAACGTTGATCTCGTTAGTGCTGGGCGCTTCTGTAGGGACTTGGTGGTTTTTTGTTGCCGATCGCGATGGTCGGGTCTGTGTACAGCGGCTTGATAGCTACATTACCCCTGATGCTCCTAGTGGCTCAAACTGCCGCATTTTTGAGGCAGGTGTTGACGATGATTATTTGTATTGATCATCTAGGGGCTGTTATCAGTTAAATTTTAAACTCTTGACCATAGCCCCTTTTCCTGTTTTGGGTTTGTTGCTCTGTCCCTTGTCTCGTCAAACTTCTGGTATTAACTAACGGCACGCCCTGATATTCTTGAGAGTCAGAAAATCAAGAAATTGACCGGATTTTCTTAAGCGTTCCCGTTATCTTGTATTTGTAGCAATAGCAGACCGTAGATACGCGGCTAGTTGTGGTCGCACATACCTGTTAGCGTATTGTGCGCTCTAGCTAACTGAATAGCTCAGACCATCCAAAAACTTCTCGTCTGATGGGGAGTTTTTGGGTGATTTAGTATTGTTGAACACATTGAGCTACTGCGCAGCTTGCCTTGATAACCCTCTATCCCAATCACCAATCTCCTACAATAGCCAGCAAACTCGCTCCATACCCCCATGCGTCTCCGCTGGCCCAGCCTCAAACCCTATCTACTCATTGCACCCCAAACCCTGATTTTGCTCACCTTCCTGATTGTGCCCATCGGTATGATTGCGGTGGTGAGCTTTTGGGAGTTCAATGGCTATGCCATGAGCCCCGCCCTGAGTTGGGCTAACTACGCTAGCATTTTTACCTCACGGGTCTATCTGGCGACCTATCTCAATACATTCAAGTTTGCTGCCATTGTCTGGGCAGTGACTTTGGTGATCGCCTACCCGATTGCCTATTTCTTGGCTTTCGAGATTCGTTCCTTGCGTTGGCAGGTCTTTTGGTTTGTGCTCTGCACAATCCCCTTTTTTACCTCCAACATTATTCGCATGATTGCTTGGATACCGTTTTTGGGGCGGGAGGGTCTGCTGAATCAACTGCTGCTTAGCTTGGGACTTATTCAAGAACCGCTGGAAATCTTACTGTTCTCAGATTTTGCCGTGATTTTGGCATTGGTGCATCTCTATGTGCTGTTTATGATCGTGCCCATTTTTAATAGCCTGATGCGTATCGATCGCCAACTCATTACGGCTGCCCAGGATGCTGGCGCCGCAGGGTGGCAGGTGCTCCGGGAGATTATTCTGCCCTTGTCTGCCCCTGGTGTGGCGATCGGCTCGATTTTTGTGGTGACAATGGTGATGGGAGAATTTACGACAATTCGGCTGATGAGTGGTGGTCAGGCTTCCGCAGTGGGCTACGCGATTCGGAATCAGATTGGCAGTCTACAATACCCGCTGGCAGCAGCGAATGCGGTCATTTTGCTAGTTGTAACGTTAACGTTGGTCTTCGGCATTTTACGTACAGTGGATTTACGCCAGGAGCTGTAATGACACCAAAGCGATCGCTCAGTTTTTATATCCTGGCAACCTTCTTCGGACTGTTTTTGCTCTTTCTATACGGGCCGATCGCGGCGATGATGTTGCTCTCCTTGCAAGGCCCGGAAGGCTCATTGACCTTCCCGATGCAAGGCTGGAGTTTTCATTGGCTCCAAGCAGTCTTTCAACCCCAGCGGGTGGGGGAATTTGTTTCACCCTTTTGGCGATCGCTCACCCTCGGTTTGGTGATTATGGGGGTATCGGTGGTGGTGAGTGTGTTGGCGGGGCTAGGCTTCCGGCAGCGGTTTCGAGGTGCCCAAGGAGTGTTTTATTTGGCGATCGCTAGCCTCATTGTGCCGAGCATTTTGGTTTCTTTGGGGATTGGTTTATTTTTTGAGCGCCTGGGCTGGTCGGTGCAATGGTACAACTCAGCGTTGGGTGGGCATTTAACTTGGACGCTGCCGTTTGCTTTTTTAATCATGGTAGGGGTGTTTAATCGCTTTAACCCGGTTTACGAAGCGGCGGCGAGAGATTTAGGGGCGAGCGATTTTCAGACTTTTTGGCAGGTGGTGCTGCCCCTAATTGCCCCCAATCTGATCGGTGTGGCGATGTTGAGTTTTACCCTCTCCTACGATGAATTTAATCGCACTTCGCTGATTTCAGGGGAGCATAACACGCTGCCTTTGGAGATTTTCGGTATGACGACTAATGTTACTTCGCCGGCGATCTATGCATTGGGCACGTTGACGACCGTGTTTTCCTTTGTGGTGGTGGGGGGAGCGATCGCGTTGTGGCGTTGGAGCGATCGGCGTCAGTCAGAGTCTTGAAATAGTATTTGATAGGTTAGTCCAGGTCTTGCTTCCACTGTTCGCTGTCAAACTCCAAAAACTTGGGATTGACCTAGAGACGCTGTAGTCGCAATCGCTAACCCCTACAATAGAAATCGTTGTGCTCCGCAAACCCATGACCACACCAATCTTCACCCAAATCGTTCAAGAGGTTGACGACCTACCTGACGAATTGCAACAACAAGTTCTGCAATTTATTCGCACTTTACGTCAAACTCACCAGCCTGCCTCTAGCAATGCTTGGGACACCCTTGAAGCGCTCACTGGCACTGTCGAAGCGCCAGCCGACTGGTCAGCCCAACATGATCATTACCTTTACGGCATACCCAAGGCTTAGTCCATGGCCAGAGAGCGTTTCTTTCTTGATACTGCCTTTATCCAAGCGCTGCTTAACCCCCGTGATGACTATCATGACAAGGCTAAAGCCCTCTTCCCCCGTGTCCAAGCTGCTGAAATCTGGCTGACTGAAGCAATACTTATTGAAGTGGAAATGCATTAAGTGCTTTTAATCGTCAGGGTGCATCCCAATTTATTCAGCAGTGTTACACAACACCCAATATTCATGTTGTGGCTGTGGATAAACCTCTCCCCAATCAAGCTCTGGAACTCTACCAATCACGTCCTGATAAAACCTGGGGATTAACTGACTGTATTTCTTTTGTGGTTATGCAGAATAATAATCTCACTGAGGCGTTAACCAGCGATCGCCATTTCATGCAAGCAGGTTTCTATGCTCTGATGCGATAACACTTTGGCTCATGAGTAATAAAGAATCCGTACAACAAAAGCTCAAGTCTCTGTGGGAAATTGACTTGCAGAATGAAGCCGGATTGAAAACTTTGATTGCAGCTTTAGATGATTCAGTTCTAGAAATTCGAGCACAGGCTTATTGGATATTGAGAGACTGGAGACAAAAAGTAATCGATGATTATGTGATACTTAAGCCAGATGATCCTATTGAATGGAAAGAGATTGTTACACAGCAAGCATTTGAACACTATGCAAACCGTCACAATATCAATTTAGAAATTTTTGATATCGTCGATGTCTATACAAGAAGAGGGGTCAAAGTCAATCCAGGTGAGATAGTCTATTGTGTATACGCTTCTGCTCTAACCTACGGTGATGACTTTTATCATCTCCACGATCAACTTGACCCTGAAGATCATTTATTTCCTGATGACTATAATGATTCTGATAATGAATACTATAATCCGAGCTTTGAATACGCTTGCTTGACTCTAGATGTAGCTGAACATGTTGCTCATCAGCTTCACAACAAAATAGCTTTGAAACTTTATTCTGAAGGCTCTGGAACAATGCTATTTATGATTGATGGCAGCACATCAGGACTACCAAAAGATTTTAATTTAGAGCAATGGTGCTCTGAGCAGAACTTATCCCTTCAAGACATCGCTGGTAATAGTGGATATGGTTACAGTGGTTCTTACTTTCAGGACTGGAAGCGAATTACCACAATTGAAAAGTATCTATACGATAATCGGCAGCATGAGCTGTTGGGTCAGTTGTGGCTGGGATTGATTGGAAAACTTGCTTTTGTCCATAAATTGACAATTCAAAAAACACGCTACTTACCCATCGTGGAGGTGTTCTAATGCTAGGACTGAGTATCACCGCCATTGGCATGAGACCGATCATAGAAGAAACAACACCAGAGCGCAACCTCAGCCCAAAGCCGCTCAAACGTTTTAGCATTGAAGTCTCCCACGACCTAAGCCAGCACACCTGGCTGGAAATGGTTTACGGCTGTCCAGAGCCAGATCTTGTTTTTTTAAGCCTACAAACGTTTGCAACTCGTCCAACTCCCCAACTTCCGGGACAGATTCTGGCGCTAGCGCATCGGGCAGTTCCTTTCCCGACTGTTTGACCCAATGGATAATTGTGGTGTGATGAACGCCTTTAACCCACTCAATGCCCCGAAATCCCATGCCATTGACGTACATCTTCAAACATTCTGACCTCACTTCATCGCTGTATCCTCTCTGCTTTTGGGGATTTTCGATGAACTGGCGACCGCAGGTCACACACTTATAATTCTGTTTTTCCCCTCGATAGCCGTTTTTATTCACGTGGTTTGAGCCACATTTTGGACATTGCATCTTCGTCTTGCTCCTCTTTTCCTTCTGCAATTATGCAACGCCCAATAAACTGCCCGGTTCACTCAACCGTACCCGCCGTTCGCCGGGAATGGCTGCGATCGTTGCGATTCCGCCTGGAGCTGCGATCTGTCCCAAATTCACCACCGTGCCCCCACTCAGGTGAATGGATTTGCCCTTGAGGACTTCCAGGGTTCCCGCATTTATCAATCCTCCCGACTGGCTCTGCAAAAAGCCCAATGTCATTGGGCTGCCCAGCAAGGTGTTGTAATCATTCAAGCCAACGGAATTAAAGCAACCCTCTTCAAAACAAATCTGATCGGCTGTGGTGGCAAAAAAATCTCCGCCGACATTTAATTGGACATTTGCGCCAAACACCATTCCGGTTGGATTCATCAGATATAAATGGGGATTGGCTTGGATCAAGCCGTCAATAATTGAGGGATTGCCCCCGACAACCCGCCCAAAGATATTGTTAATGCTGAGCTGACTGACAAAATCAGCAATCTCACCGCTGTTTAAGCCAAAGTCCTGGAACGAATGGAAAAAGGTTGGTTCCAGCTTGGGTACCCCCTTGAATTTGGTAGGTGTTGCCGTTGATTGTGATGATTGTGCCTGTGCCATTGGGAGCAGCCGTGATGGACTGGGCAAAAGACGGGGTTGCCAGGATAAGGGAGAGCACAACAGTCCTGCCAAACCAGAAGAGTAGATTGCATCATCATAAACATTTGAGGATTGCTTAAGTTAGATGAGGTTGCCACCCATTAAAGTGACATTACTTTAAGCTCCACTGTAGTTGTATTCAGCCAATCCATAATTGATTCTACGGTTGGGTAACGGTAATCAGGATAGGTGCGATCGCTGACTCAAATCACTGGTTATTTAATTCCAAACTCACCACGGACTGCCCACCAACGTAAAGGCACTCCAATAAAAGGGATGGGTCAAATCTGTATCTGCATATCGTGCCAATTCTGGCATTAAGGGCATACCATTCATTTCCCCACTGGCGAGGGATGCGTCCCCCCGCAGCAGTGCCAACTGCGCTTGCCGCAATGCCTCCGCTTTGATCGTCACGGCTGGATCGCCCAACTGCCCATAGAACTGATTCATCAGCGCCAACGTGCCCAGGTCTGAGACTTGCCATAAACTTGCCAGCGCTGACTTCACCC
>JAAHHN010000311.1 GCA_010672165.1 Spirulina sp. SIO3F2
TAAACGGCAACTGCGATCGCAGTTGCCGTTTTGTCTTGGTGATCCGTCGCCGCAATATCTGCCCCGGCTTCAATCAGTGTTTGCACCATTTCTCGTTGCCCCAACTTGGCAGCATGGTGTAGGGGAATGGTTTCTTCATAATCAAATCGGCTCTGGAGATTCGGATCAGCACCTGCCGCCAGCAAATTCTGAACAACTTCCACGTAGCCGTGGGCGATCGCTAAAATCAGCGGCGTCCCATTCCACGTTTTGACGTTCGGATCGACCCCTGCACCGAGGAGCAACTGAATTGCGGCAGGGACTTTCTCAATTGCCCTGGCTTTTTGCTCACTACAGTCAGTCATGGACTCAACATACACTGGGGATAGAAAGGCGGTTCCGATCTCATCCCCTGATGAACTCAGACTTGCCCCAGACTCAAGGAGGAGTTTAATAACCTTAAGGTTGCCATATTGGCACGCCCTCTTCAGTGCTGAATCGCGAGTGCGTCGAGCATCAATATCACAGCCTGCATCCAGCAGAAGTCTAATAATCTCTGGGTTATCCGATCCTGCGGCATTGAATAGTGGTTCGAGGTTAGAGCGGAAAACAACAGTGGCGCCATACTGAATTAGCAATTGGACTAGTGCTGTATTGCTTTGCTCGATCGCTTGGAAAATCGGTGCAAACGATGGAAATGGATCACTCCATTTCGGATTTGCTCCTGCTCTCAGCAACGTCTCAACAATAGGCAAACTGGCGTTCCGAACCGCATAAAACAAAGCTGTAAACTCAAACTGGCCATCCGTTAGCTTAATTCGCGTATTGACATCTGATCCTGCTGTAATGAATGCATTGACCACTTCTAGCTGATTTTCCATCACAGCCGCAATCAGCAATGTGACTTCTTCATCAGGTTTCTGGCGTTCTGCCGCTACCAAGGCCTGAAAAATTTCTTGCTGTCCTGCCTTCGCCACCTCAGCCAACTGCTCAAACAAAACTTTCACATCTGATGCTTGCCCAGAATTCTGCTCAGATTCTCCAGTGGTGGAGTTAAAAACTTGGCGAATCAGCCGATTTAGATTCTGCGTTTGCGGGAGAATAGACCAAGAGCAACTCATAACTGACCGGGGAGAAAATCAACATCAAAATACAACGCAGTTGACAATGCAGCTAACTCTGCTGGACGTAGAATTCATAACCAACTGATAGCTAACAATTCACGTCAAGCAGACGTTGATGTCGCCTTTTTTTCCTGCACCGCCGTGATCAGATTTCGGACTTCTTCCGTGCCCTCCGATGGTTCAAAACTCAAGGGAAACTTCCCACGGGCCAACATCCGCAATCCCAACGGCGCGAGACTGAGTAATCCTTTTAAGTCTCGGAAATAATTCCCGACCACCTGCACCCCAAACTGACGCTCATCAATCCAGCCACCAGATTTTACTAACTCCACCAAGGCTTTACGATGGCGCACTGGACGACTTGCTTGGTGACTATCTTGGGGCTTCGCTTTGTCCAGAATGCTCTGCTTAAGCTTGCTAATTTGTTCCATCGGTTCGACACCCATCGGACAGACGTTATTACATTGATAACAGCGGGTGCAACCCCAAACACCACTTAAATCTTCACCATATTGCTTCAGACGGTCAGCAGTCTGGCTATCTCGATTGTCGCCAACGAGCCGCTGGGCTTTAGCCAAGGCATGGGGGCCGACAAAATCAGGGTTAACTGCCTTGGCATTACATTCGGAATAACAAGCTCCACAGAGGATGCAATTGCCCATTTGCTCCAGTTGCGATCGCTGCTCAGGGGTTTGCAAAAACTCCCGCTCTGGCACAGTGCGACCTTGGGTGCTGACATAGGGGTCAACGGCTTCGAGGTCATCCCAAAATGGTTGCATGTCCACAATCAAATCCCGAACCACAGGCAAATTACCCAAGGGCGCGATCGTAATTTCATTGCGCCCGAACCGACTCACTTCATGATGAATATTTTCCTTGCACGCGAGGGTTGAGCGACCATTAATTGACATTGCACAACTGCCACAGATCGTATTACGACAATTTTTACGAAATGCAAGGGTTCCATCCTGCTCGGCCTTAATTGCCAGTAAGCCATCCAAGACTGTTTGGCCCGGCTGCATCTGAAGCTTATATTGTTGGATATAAGTGTGCTGCTGGGTGCTGTAGCGTGTGATTGAAAACGTAACTTGCATGGGTTGGCGTTTGGTAATACAGTGTAGCGACTTGAGCGACTGAGCCACTCCGTTCACAATAACGCAACCCTGACCCCTTTAGAGAATGGCCAATAAGAATATCAGCCAGTCAACTATCATCAATACAACACAGATGGCCGCGTTTGACAACCCAAATTTTTCCTTAACTAGCGAGTAGAGAAGCTTAGCTTAGATTCCTAGTAAGAAGCACAAACAGCACCTCCTTGAACGCTTCAGTTGTAACTGAATTTTGAAGTAAATCAGGATATGCTGTCGAAGCATCTATTCCTTTCCCAGTAAAGGATTCAGTTTTTTTTGGCTGCACTTAGAATCGTGTGAGTTGATCGTCTTTTGCGAAAAAATGAGAACGCAACCTTCCCCTTTTTTTAAGGGATTGAGGGAGGTCGAGAGCCCTCATCATTCATGAGAATCGCTATAGACACGAAATTTAATATTTTTTCACTTTATGTTGAATCTTAGTGGAACTGAGATGCTATGAGTTGAGCTGAAACGGGCACGAAGTTCAATGTAGTCTTTCGTTGGCATCAGTTATGGAATATCGCTGAGACGTAATCATTATGAGTACGGTTCTTAAGTCGTGGCTCCGAGAGCGGCAAGTGTCATCAGGTGTTGGTTGCATAATCACTGATTCAGGGAAACATCATTTGTTTTTGGGGTGGGCGGACTAAGTGATCGAGTGGCTGATAGGCTCAGACATCGGCTTGAAATATTATCCCGTTTTAGGTAACGAGCTATTGTGCTCAATACTGGATACTCTGGGGAAACTTTTATCTCTGCTCAGTTGAAATACCCAGCTAAGTTAAACAGCCGATAGGGCAGTCTCGCTACTGCTTAAAAGCGGTAATCCTTGTGACTTAGGCTCGCTATCTTGAGGCAGCGATGATACCCTAGCGAGAGGAATTTCTCTGATAGGTTCCTCGGAGTCTACCTTGATGCTCAGGAGTAAGCCATAGCCACAGGATTTCTTAAGAAGTGAATAAAAATTTTCTCTTCTTAGAAAAAGAGTATGATATTTTTCAGTTCTGAGTTATAGTTTTTAACTAACATCAAAAACTGAATCAGCTTCTTGCCTCTGTCGGTTTTCTTTACAACATAGGAGATTGAGCCAGAGTTTTTTGCTCTGCCCCTATGTCTTGACCTTCATGCAAGCAGTCATTCTTCTGTGTCTCTAGACAATAAATTTCACTGGAGGACTATATTGTTATGTCTGGAAATCCCTTAACAGGTAAGGCTTTGCTGCAAAAAGTCAAAGAGCTATCTGATCAACCTCGACGGGAAAAAGCTCGTCAATGTGGATATTACACCACCAGCAAAAGTGGTGATGTTCGGGTTAACCTAACGGAATTTTATGATGCCCTCTTAGGGGCGCAAGGGGTCATTCTTAACCCGGATAGCGCTAAAGATGGCCGGGGACGTGAGCCAACCTATCGAGTTAGTGTTCATAAGAATGGCCAAATTGTCATCGGTTCAACCTACACTGAGGAAATGGGGTTAAAACCGGGTGATGAGTTTGAGATTAAACTCGGCTACAAGCACATCAAACTCAACAAGCTCAATGAGGATGGTGAGGTAGTTGATGAGGATTAAGGCGTGTCGTCAATATCTCTTCGGGCGGCTAAACCAGCAATTCAGCTTACCGGCTACTTGTGCCGCGTTTTCTCCTTTCAATTGACCCCATACAGGAGCTTTACCGGTTTTGAGTTGTGTTTTTTGAAAGTGGTCTGAAGTGAAATCAGCTTTGCGATCGTAAGGTTCCAACTCATCAAGAGATTGTAGGTTAGTTGACCCCGAGCATCCAGCGGCTGCAAAGATTGCGGTGAAAAGCTGGAGGATTCTCGATTCCGAGAACATCCAAAACAAACACCAAGCAATTTACCCTTTCTCCTCACTTTACAAAATCACAAACACCCCATAACAGAGAGGACATCTTCCTGAGATTCAAGAAGATGTCCTTATCAGATTTATGAGAATTCCCTGCCCAAGCAGGAATAACAGTTCCCAATCAATAAAACCAGGTCTGTTTAGTTACACAGGGGTAACAGCTGCGATCGCTGGAGAAGGGGCAATCGATGAAACCTTACCTTTCACAGCGTGCTCTTCGGGCAATAATGCTTCTGGATCAAGACCCAGCATTTCTTTATACATCCGAATATAATCCCAAGCGGAGTTATCCCAGCTAAAGTTTTGGGCCATCGCCCGCTTTTGCAAAGAGCGCCAGTGATCTTTATAGCGATAACTCTCCCAAGCCCGGGTAATACAGGTAAAGAGATCTAAAGGCTCATAGCGATCGAAACAGAAGCCAGTGCCGGCTTCACCCATGGGATCATGGTGAGACACAGTATCAACCAAGCCGCCAGTACGACGTACGATTGGCAATGCCCCGTAGCGCATAGCCAGCATTTGGGCAATCCCACAAGGCTCAAAGCGAGAGGGCATCAAGAAGACATCACTCCCTGCATAGATCCGCCGAGAGAGGCCATCATTATAGAGAATTTGCACTGAAGCCCGACCCGGATAACGAGCGGCAATATGCCACATTTGGGTTTCATAGTAGCGATCGCCTGTTCCCAACAACACAAACTGAGCATCAGAATAGGCCAGGAAGCGATCCATCACCTGCAACAGCAAGTCTATGCCTTTCTGCTCAACCAGACGGCTTACCATCCCGATTAGGAAGGCATCAGGATTGATTTGTAGTCCTAGCTCCTCTTGGAGGGCAATTTTGTTTTCAACTCGTTGGTCTAAGGTTTCGGCTGTGAAGTTTTCCACAATATAGCGATCGGTCTCAGGATTGTAGCTATCCATATCAATCCCATTGAGAATCCCTCGTAGCTTGTCACTGACAAAAGACATCAACCCATCAATCTGTTCCCCATAGGCCGGGGTTTGGATTTGTTGGGCATAGGTGGGGGAAACAGTGGTGACGCGATCGGCAAACTGAACTGCCGCAGCCATAGTGTTATGGCCTTGCATAAACCAAGGACACCAAGTGATTTGATCGAGTTTCCAACGCCAGGGGCCTTGATAGGCAATGTTGTGGATGGTGAATACGGTTTGAATGTCTGGCGTGTCGCGCATCCAAACCGGAATCATGCCAGTATGCCAGTCATTGCAATGAACAATATCGGGTTTCCAATAGTTCCACGCAAACTCAGCGGCCCCATTGGCAAAGAAAGTGAACCGCCAATCTTCATCCTCACCGTAATAGATACGATGGGCATCAAATGTGGGATGACCAAAGAGATAGAGGGGCACATCCGATTTCGGTAAAGTGCTGCGATAGACCGCAAACTCTTGGAACATGGCATTGCCCCACCATTCTGGTTTTTCGGGAATGTCTAGCATCTGACCCAAGAAACCGTAGTAGGGCATGAAAATGCGTACATCATGACCAAATTTACGCAGGAGCTTGGGGAGCGTTCCCACTACATCTCCCATGCCGCCAACTTTTGCTAGGGGCGCAACCTCAGCAGCAACGAAAAGAATTTTCATGAAAAATACCTCAAAGCAGGAGCGTCTCCGGGTTCAAATCAGGAGACCTATAGCGTCATTGATTCGTTTGTTTATGACTATTTGTTAACAGTCTTGGCTAAATGTTAACGTCTTGCCGTCAAATTTTTTACTTTATTTTTATTTTTGGCGGTTTGAGTCTAGACAAAGGCAGTGATCCAATGTGGCGGCAGGATCATCGAGCAGCAAAATTAGCTGTATGTATTTACCCAAAGGCGCTCACCATTTTATCCAGATGGGTAGATCTCCGGGTCAGCCAGGACAGAAATAATTCCAGTCAACCAACAGTTCGGTTAACTCTCAGCAATTTTGGGTAGATGTGTCTCTAGCTTCAGACAATTACGCCCGTTGACCTGAAGCTGATATTCCACTTTATCCATGAGCCGATTCATGATGAGCCAACCATAACCCCCTTCTTGTCGAGATTCCGGATTGGGTGGGAGGTAAGTGTCGAGATCATAGCCTTCGCCATGATCCCAAATCTCTAAGGCAATATCGCGATCGTGCAACTCAAGTTTGAGCAGAACTGGAATTTGGGATTGCTCATGGTGGGCATGACGTACCACATTTGAATAGGCTTCTACTAGGGCCAAGCGAAGACGATTAGACTGGCGTGGCCAATCAACAGAATCCCCGAGTTCAGCTTGGAGACAGTCAAGTAACCACCGTTCAACAACCGTTAAAAATTTGAGATCGCTGGGAATGTTCAGCTCGGTTTTCATCATCATGGTCTACAGAACCTCCAAAGATAAGAGGGTTTGATCATCTTCTTGTTCTTGATTGGTGCAATCGCGGAACCGTTGCAAGAGTTCCTCGATATTGAACGGAGCCGAGCCTTGAACAATTAATTGCCAGAGGCCTTCCTGGTTGAGCATTTGCCCTTTAAGTAGCGCCGTCCTTCGTGT
>JAAHHN010000312.1 GCA_010672165.1 Spirulina sp. SIO3F2
GCTAACCTTGTAGGGGTTTTGTAGACCCCCCTCACAGCAAGGATCTTGCGAACGCACTTTTGAGGGCTGAACCGCTGAACCCTAGCAAAATCAAGGGAGCGATTTGAAACCCCTACAGGATTAGCTCAGCGGGAGGTGTCGGGGGGCTGGCCCCCTGACAACCGGGTTTAACAACAAGATTGCTAGCTTGTCCAGAACTCCATGAATTTGATTTAACCCGAACTCAGGTTTTCAGCCCATTCACCCCTGCACTTGCCGCACCAAATGCCGTAACTCCGGCAAAATCAACTGCTCCATCGCCAAACGGACTGCATTCGATGATCCCGGCAAACTAAAGACCACCGTCCCCTCACAAACCCCAGCGATCGCCCGCGACGCCATTGCCCGCGACCCAATTTCTTGGAAACTCAACATCCGAAACAGCTCCCCAAAGCCTGGCAATGTTTTGTCCAGCAAACCCGCGATCGCATCATAGGTAGTATCCCGAGGTGCAATCCCAGTTCCCCCATTACAAATCACCACCTCCACATCATCCCGTCCACACAACGTTTGCATCAGAGCGCGAATCTGCTCCGGTTCATCAGGCAGAATCTGATAATGAATAATCTGGTGCTTGGCATTAGTCAGCGCTTGCTGTAGATATTGACCACTTTTGTCTGTCTCAGGGGTGCGCGTATCACTAATCGTCAACAAGACACAAGCAACGATACGAGGAGTGGGGTCAGGATGGGGCTGGGACATCAAATTGATTCAGAAGAGCAATCTTATGGGCTCGAATGACCTAGAATAACTCTTTTGCGCCATGTATCTGCCAGACCCGTTGACCCATCAAAGTCACATTCTGCTCCAAGGGATTTCCCCCCTCACCCAAGCGAGCCTGGGCTTGATGCAGGCCTATGGCACATCCATCGCTGCGGTAGTGGAAGTGGGGCAGGGGGGCCAAACCTGGCAGGAACTACCCGTATTTGATTTGGTAGAGCAGGCGACTGCGGCCCTCGGCACGATCAACACTAGTATTGTGTTTGTGCCACCGGATCAAGTGGCAGATGCAGCCCTTGAAGCGATCGCCGCAGGCATCCGGCAAGTAGTACTGGTGCCGGACGATGTACCGCCCCTTGATACCCTCAAAATTATTCGCGCTGCTCGGGCCACTGGAACCGTAGTACTTGGGGCCGGGAGTTCTGGCTTGATTGTGCCCGATCGCTTTTTGTTGGGAACACTGAAGCCCCAATGCTACCAAGCTGGCCGTGTGGGGATTATTGCGCGGACTAGCCCCTATCTGAGTGAAGCGATCGCTTGGGAATTAACACAGGCGGGTTTGGGGCAGTCAGCTGTGGTGCATTTGGGCATGGGCAATATCTTGGGGAGCACCTTTGCCGATTGGCTGCCGCTGTTTGTCAAAAATGAAGATACCCACGCGATCGTGCTGCTAGAGCAACATTTACTGGGGAACGATACCGCTAATGGGTGTTTGTCCATTGAACGCCACAAGCCGATTTTTGCTTATGTTGCAGGGCAAAGACTGCCCTCGCCTGCGACGCTTCTCCCCACAGTGAATACGCTACCCCACACCTCAACGGCCACTCAGAAACTCACTCATTACCAAAACGCAGATATTCGCGTAGCGCGATCGCCCCGACAGCTTGTGGAATGGTTGCGGTTGGCGCTGAATAATTCAGGCTAAAAGGGCTCAAGATCAATAATCTCGTCGTTTTCAATCCCATAGCCCCATTCGGGATGTTGCTCAATTTGTTGACGAATTAAGGTTCGTCCTATCGGGTTGGCGTAGGCTTCTTGGAGGGTTTCTAGACTGGGGATGGAGGGGGGAGCTGTCTCAACAGGAGGAGGCGTTTCTAGTTGAGGAACAGAACCTTGTAACTGACTCAGCTTAGCCATCACCGCTTGCTTGTTCGGAGCTGACTGGGCTGCAAACGTGGCTGGTAAATAGGGCGATCGCACCCCCTGTTGCTGTGCTTTCAGGGCTTCATCAGCCAGGCGATCGCATTTACGCAAAAAACCTTCCCAAAGATCTTGGGCTAAAGTCGGTTGGCGCAGATCAGCCCTAGCCCTCGCTGTTGCCACCTCGATTGGCTCGCCCTTGTGGCAATAATATTGAATCCGCTCCTCTTCAAAGGCAGGATAGGGCTGACCTGGCGCAATTTCCCAATCTCGCTGTACTTGCTGACTCGAACCCAAGGGCTGACCTTGAATAAAGTCATCCCACAGGGGTGAAACCAGACCCTTGGTTAAGCCATCAACTACATAAAACACCTGCTCACGAGGGTTGGAGTTCCCTTGTTGAAGATAATATTGCCAGAGCGATCGCTGAAAGGCTTCAAGCTGAGCGGCGGACTGCCACGGGCCAATAAATTGATAGTCCGGTGTGACCGCTGCGGGGCGGGTTGCTCGCCGGGCCAGAAAAAAGCGATCGCCCGTTGTCTCTACCTTCGGTTGTTCAACTCCGGCCTTGGGTACAAGCTGCTGAAGGCTCTGTAACTTCTGAGCCAGTAATTCCGTATGTACTTGAAAATGAAGCTGATCGCCCAGTAACTGCTCTCGGAGTAGCCCCCGCCGTCGCAATTGTTGACGGGCAAACTCCTGCTCGGGCAATGAAAGGCCGGTCTGGTGGGCGATCGCGCTGCCATCATTGGCCCACCAATCCCCCTGAGCCTGTTCCCACAACCAAGCTAAAAGCACTGTAGCCGTGACAGCGCCCGTAACTTGGGTGAGTTGGCGGCTATAGGTGCGATCGCGGGGGCAGTGAGCCAGCAGATCAGTGAGTGTTGCAGTCATCAGGCGTTGAAATGTTGGAAGCCGGAGGCTTGGGTCAGTTCTAACGTTTCCCCTCCATTGTCCACGATCACCTCGGGTTCGGGGGTAATTTCGCCAATAATCGTTGCGGTGGCAATTTGGTCTTGGAGTGCGATCGCTGCTGCCAACGGTAATGCCAGCACCAGCTCAAAATCTTCACCACCATAGAGCGCCCAATTCAGCGTTTGCTCTGGCCCAACCCAGGCCGCTAAACCCAGTGGTATTGGTATTGCGTCAGCCAAAAGTTTCGCCCCTACACCACTGGCGCGACAGATTTGCACTACCGCATCGGCCAGACCATCGCTGCTATCCATCGCCGCGATCGCTCGCTGTGCCTGCCAAGGTCGCAGCCAGGGCAGTAGGTCGAGACGGGGTTGGGGTCGTTGGTGGGCGGCAATCCAGGCAGTGCCATGCTCTGGGCTGGCGGGGGCGCGATCAGGGTGCAACAGCAATTCAAGTCCGGCTCGGGATGCGCCATGAACACCAGTAACGAGGAGGCGATCGCCCACCTGGGCAGCGGATCGCTGGAGCACTTGGCTAAGCTGAACTTGACCGAGGGCGGTGATAGCCAGGGTGGCGATCGGCCCCCGTGTGAGATCGCCACCCACAATTGCAGTTTGATATTGTTGAGAGCAAGCGATGAGACCTTGGTAAACAGTGCCGAGCCAGTCCCAAGGAGTGGTGGGGGGCAGACTTAAACCCACGGTTAGGCCTACAGGTTCTGCGCCCATCGCCGCTAAATCTGAGAGGTTAGCGGCAGCAGCCCGCCAGCCCACATCAAAACCGCTGGTGGTTTGGTCGCTAAAATGTACGTTTTCGACGAGTACGTCGGTGGTGACGACTAACTTATGACCGGGTTGGAGCGGCAGAACTGCGCCATCGTCGCCGATCAGGTTGGGGGGACAGAAGCGATGGAGGCGTTGGAGAAGAGCGTGTTCGCCGAGGTCTTGGAGGGTGAGCAATTTGGGGTTGAGATTTCAAGCAAATCTTGGTCAGAACATTTCTATGGTGTTGATAAAGTCCTGATGCCAATCATACTGCGCAAAGAACTGCACAGCCTCTGCAATGAGTTCATCTAGGGTGAGCATCGGCTGATTGGATTCTGAAGAACTGGTTTGATGTTAACACTTGATTAGGCAAGGGAAAACACACAAAACCTAAGCCAAAGCAAAACCTGTTTCAGCTCGCAATTCAGGTTCATGAAACGCCAGCACAATATGCTCTTTGGGAACTCCCGCAGTCAAGAGTTCGTTGGCAATTCCATCTTCTGTCCAATCTTCTTCAACCCAGAATTTGCCATCACGAATACGCACATAAACTGTTGCGCCGCTAAACCGTTCGCCATTTTGCCAGCCCAGCGACATCCAAATGTAATGGCCACGTTCAGGGTCAATCACGAGGAATGTTTCCCGTTCAGGATCAGGATTCTGATTACAGCGATCGATATGTTGGGTCAGAATCTGTTTGATGATTTGGGGATAATCATTTAGTTGAGCCATTGAACGATCTCCTCTGTTTCTAAATCAACAACAATTAAGGGAAGTTGGCGCTTTTTGAGAATGAGTTGAGCAATATCCTGCTTAAAGATTTTTTTGTAGGCTGTGGTGCTGATTGCTAGATAGAGTTGGCGTGTTGGTTCAATTTCTTCTAATAGATAGGAGTAGAGATCCAGTTGACCGAGGGTTTCTTTAAGATCTTGGATTTTTGAGGCTCCGATAAAGCTCTTGATTTCGATCGCCAGTTTTTGATGGCTCCGCTGGGCAAAAAAGGTACGCTCAACTCCCAGATCTGCATATAGCGTTGTCCGGCGATATTTAAGAATGTACGGATCATCTGTAATAATCCAGCCGTCTTTAATTAGGGCAGTTCTGACAGCGCTGTGAATGGTGTCGAGTCGGGGCGGCATACATTTAGTATACGAAGTACGGAAGCGATCGCGCGGCGATTAGACTACGCCAACAATAGATCATTTGCATTTACTTATCTTACTGCTCAACCATTACCTTGAACCCAATCGAGATTAGCTCTAGGGGAGACCTCTACCAGGAAAATCTGGGTTTAAAATTGGGGCTGTACACCACCAGAGCTGTAGCGGATGGGACTTACGCCAGGACAACGAGTTGATCACGACCAATACGAAATTGTACGGGAGCTGGGGCGGGGACGGTTTGGCATTACGTATTTGGCCCGACGGACGGATGACCAAAGTCGCTGGGCGATCAAGATCCTCAACCCGGAGTTGTTAGCCACTGCCACTGAGCCGGAGCGCCAGCGTCTAAAGCGGAAGTTTTGGCAGGAGGCGGTGAAGTTGGCGCAATGCAGCGGCAGAACGCCTTACATTGTGCAGGCGGGGATGCCGTTTGAGGCGGGCGAGATGGTGTGTTTGCCAATGGAATATGTGGATGGTTTGAGTTTGGCCGATCGCGCCGATCGCATTTTGCCTCAAACCCTAGCACTCAAGTATATCCAGCAAATCGGCGAGGCATTAGCGGTGGTGCATCAGCAGGGGTTGGTGCATCGGGATATTCGGCCGGGCAATATTTTGGTGCGGATGCAACGCCAAGAAGCGGTGTTGACGGATTTTGGCTTGGCGATGGCTTGCGATACGGAGCTGACTACAGCGCGAACCCAGGAACGCAAGGATGGGTTTGCGCCGTTGGAGTTGTATTTGGGGGAGACGGTGGGACGGGCAACGGATATTTATGGGTTGGCGGCGACGTTGTATGAATTGCTGACGGGGGAGATTCCGGTGAGTGCCCTAGAGCGCAAGGCGAATAATGTGGAGCTTATTCCGCCCCGTGTGAAAAATCCAGAGATTTCCAGTCAGGTGGCGAAGGCGATCGCGTCAGGGATGGCGTTACAGGCAGATCAACGTCCGCGATCGGTTCAAGATTGGTTCAACCAGCTTGGGTTAAAGCCTGATGCAGAGCCTGTTCCAGCAAAGACAGTGAATTGGGAGAAGTGGGGCGTGATTTGGGCGGCGGTTGCGGCTATTGTGGGGGGAATTGCTTTGATACCTGTGTTTATGGATAGTTTTAAGCCTGAATCGACTGATCCAACGCCAACAAATCAACCGTCACCTTAAGCGTCATGTGGGAGTCGGGTCATTTATTACAGTCTGGAAAGTATCAAATTCTACGCCGCATTGGGGGTGGAGGGTATGGCATCACCTATCTGGCGGAGGATGTGGAACTTAAACGGCAGGTGGTGATCAAAGCTCCGAACTATACTTATCGGGCGGCTCAGGATTATGAGAAGTTTGTACAGCGATTTAAGCGGGAGGGGCAGGCGCTCTCGAAGATCAAGCATCCGAATGTGGTGCAGGTGATTGAACTCGACACCAAATCAGAGATGCCCTATTTGGTAATGGCTTATGTGGAGGGGGAAACATTAAGTCAATGCATTCAGAAGCAAGGGCGACTTCCAGAAGCAGAAGCAGTGCAGGTTTTTCGAAAGTTGGGGTCAGTACTTCAGGAACTCCATCAACGCCAAGTGATCCATTGTGATTTGCATCCGGGTAATGTAATCCTTCAACCCGACGGAGAGCCTGTGCTAATTGACTTTGGCTCAGCGAAGTTTTTGCAGCCGAGCACCTATACCGTGACCACGACGGTGAATGAAAGTTTTACGCCCTATGAGCAGAGTCTGTCTAATACCAAATCGAATAAAGAGAGCTACAGATAGTAGAATAGGAAAGCAGAATCCAAAACAGATGCCATGACAGGAGTCTATCGACTAGAGATAAAAGAGAGTGTAGAGGAACTGAAAGGATTACT
>JAAHHN010000313.1 GCA_010672165.1 Spirulina sp. SIO3F2
TCTTAGCTCATCCAGGATTTCATCACTTTATTGGTCTCTCTTTGCGCTTTCCTCTTATCTTCTCACATTTGACCTCCACAACCCCCTTCCCGCTTCACTTTTAACGACTTTTGCGCAACGGATAGCTCCCAGGAGGGGCGGTCTGGCTATGCCAGACCGAGGTGGGTTGGGTGTTTGTCGCCACTGAAATTCTTTAATACAGTGGGTTTTACGCTTAAGTTCATGCTAATGAAAGAAACCCCGCCCCTAAACAAATAACGGCTTATCTTACCCTCGCAAAAAACTAAAGAACCCCTGCAAGAAGTTTTGCAGCCGCGTATTCTTGGCGTACTTCGTTTTGCTCAAGAGCAAACCTGCTTTGCTATTTATCTCCGAGAGGGTGGGGTAAATATGGATACTTGTAAGCTTGCTGGCGGGCAATTTGTTGACCATTGCCAGCACAATCTCGTGGATTAGCTCCCCAGCAACCGGGCCAACCATATGTGCTCCGAGGATCTCACCATTGCCACGGGTAATTAGCTTCAAGAATCCCTCGGTTGCACCTTCGGCTTGGGCGCGATCGACACCTGCAAACGGCTGCTTAAGCACATAAACATCTTCGCCGTAGCGATCGTGGGCTTCTTTTTCGGTTAAACCCACGCGTGCTACTTCTGGGTCGGTGAAGGTTGCCCAGGGAATTACGCGGTAGTCTACCTTGCTGGGGAAGAAACGCTTGATCGGAGCAAACAGGGCATTGGTCAGCACATAAACCGCCTCGTAGCCCGCCACATGGGTAAATTGATAACCACCGATCACATCCCCACAGGCAAAAATGCGGGGATTGGTGGTGCGCAGCGCTTGATCCACTTGGATGCCTTTGGGGCTATAGGTCACGCCTGCTGCTTCGAGGTTGAGACTCTCCACATTGGGAATTCGACCCGCCGAAACCAGAATTTCATCGACGATCGCCACTTCCTTCCCCTTAGCCCAGAGGTGCTTCTTGCCGTCAATCACTTCAACGCGATCGGGGCGGGTGTTATTGAGGATCGTAATGCCTTCGGATTTAAACTGTTCCTCAACCACCAAGGCAGCCTCTGGATCTTCCTTGGGCATAATGCGATCGCGGCTAGAAAGGATCGTCACTGGACAGCCCAAGCGATGGAAGGCTTGGCCCAGTTCGCAGCCAATGGGGCCAGCTCCAATCAACGCTAGAGATTCCGGTCGTTCTGTGAGGGAGAAGACCTCCTCGTTCGTAAGAAAACCTGCTTCTTGAAGACCTTCGACTTTCGGAATTCGGGCACGAGACCCAGTTGAGACCACAAACGCCCGAGCGGTGAGCTTGCGGCCATTCACTTCAAAAGTCTCACGGTCAGTGAACTGCCCAGAACCAAAGATCACCTCCACGCCCAAACCCCGAAATCGTTCCGGCGAATCATGGGGTTCGATCGCTTTGATTACGTTTTGCACATGCCCGATCGCCTCAGAAAACTTAATCTCAGGTGGCTGAGTATAGACTCCGAAACGACTGCCATTCTGGGCTTCATAGGCAACTCGACCCGCATGAATCAAAGATTTACTGGGCACACAGCCATGCCAGAGGCAGTCGCCACCGAGCTTATTTTTTTCCACTAGGGCGACTTTCGCTTTCATCTGGGCGGCTGCACTCGCCACCACTAAGCCCCCTGAACCGCCACCAATAATTACCAGGTCGTATTCCACTGCCATGAATTGTTTTGCCTCCCGTTGCAGCCGTGAAGCTGCATATTGCACTGAATCAAACTCTAAATATTGTATTGAAGGAGACTGACCTGAAAGCAGGCTGAAAGGAAAACAATGGCTGCCTGAAACCTGGGTCTCATACGAAATAGTTGGTACAGGCACAGAGACTGAAGCCTAAGCGGCTGGTGGGGTATCCCTGCGGGAGGCTACGCCAACGACTCTGCTCTCCCCTCAATCTTGCTGTGTGTAATCCGGATTCAGGATGAGGTTCTCGCTGATTCAATTCAGAAAGCTCCTGCAATGTTTTCAGGGGCTTTTGCAGGTCTAGGGGCAGTTCGAGGAGGCTTGCCCCACAACTGCAACAAAATCTTAAGGTCAGCACAAGCAGCCTCCGACCATAATGTATAGTACATATTTATCACAAGTTAATGTTCTGTTTCCTTACACATACTTTCTGTCTTCAAGGAGGATGCAGAGATGGCTTGGACTCATCGGAGAAGTAACGATGCTGGATATCACGTTCTATGGTGATGTTGCGACTGAACCTCGCATCATTGAGTTTTCGACGCCATTCTTTGAGCGATTGGCTGAGTCGGATTTTGCTGAGATTGGGGCTTCCCAAGAGATGATGCTCTCGGTGGAGGGGGATGATTATCCGTTGCGGGTGATGCCGTTGGAGAAGGGTTTGATTTCTAATCGGCAGCGGTTACGGGAGTTTTTTAAGGAGTGGATTACGCAGGAGAGTGCGGTGATGTTGGGGCGGTTGGGGGATGCGCCGACGAAGGGGGAGTTTTTGGCGGCGAGTTATGGGTTACGGAAGCTCCATGAGATTTTGGATTGTGTGGAGGATCGGAGTTATTTGTATTTGGAGCGGGTTTGAGTAGTTGGAAATTGGTGGTGGGCATTGTCCACCTTACAGCTTGTGAACAAATTAGATAATAAGATAAAAAGTTTTATTCAGTTGAAATCATGGAAGTCTTTTGTTCTAACGATCTTGATTTTGGCTCTTATCCCTCCCTTTTTGTCTAGATGTGAGCAGTTAATCATAAGATGGAGCGGTGGAGCGAACATAGTACTTGGAGCTGATTCTTATGTTCCGTCTGATTTAACTGACGCGATCGACTCTCTCAAGTCTGAATTAAGTAGACAAGAGCTTGAATTTATTAGAGTGAGTGATGAATCTGATTTAGTTCGGCTACATCACAGTTTAGGGCGAAGCATTCGCAATGAATGGGACTTGTGGGCAGACTCACGGCTTGCTAATTGGTTCAATGAAATGGATATTTTTCATCCAGATGATATGTCTGCAATTATTATCAAGAGCCTCCACAGAGATTTAGCTGGTCGTCCCCTTGAGCTAGAAGAACAGATTGACTACTACAAAGAGTACTGGGCGAAAGTTAAAGCACATGAGGAGAATGAACGGCGTGAAGAAGTCTTACGTCAAGAGCGACGGAAGAAAGCAAATCTAGGTTGGCAATGGCTAGATAGTGATGCTGTTGAAGTGACATTGCCACGACGACCTGAGGGTGATGATGTATGGGGACTCTATCCATATGGAGAAGGTCTCATTGTTGTGATGAAAGGATATCGACGTTCTTTCAAACGCCAATGGCATGATGGTATCTACAGCAGTTTTCACAAGCATGAGGTACGTTAATCCCCCTCAATCCCCCTTTGGAAGGGGGAGGTTCGATCCTCATATTTTTGCAAAAGGCTATATTATCTTAAAGATGCTAACTCACCCCTAGAACCTATTATTATCGAGGGTTGTGATGTACCTGATGATGTGGTGGTTAGGGAGAATGTTGCAACCTGGTTATGTCGAGACTCAGGTTTTAGAGCTAAGGGATGGAGGCTTGTAACAACATCTCCTGGTATAGACAATGTCACTAATGATTTAGATTTTGAGCTTAAACATGATTGGTTGCGCCTAGGTTTAGGTCAATCCAACCTGGTAATTGTTGCCCCCGATCGCATTTATCGTCAGCAGGGAACTCAATGGCCAGTGATCTATCAAGCAGAATCTCAGACAAGGCAATACCCTAAATTTGATCAAGATGAGACAGATACAGAAGATGAATACTTTTTCCCACAACGTAGCGCAACACCTGTAGAATATGGTGATTTCTTTTACTTCTTGGTAGAGGATGATGGTAACACTACGGATCTATATCGTTTGCAATTCTCATTGGAGAATGAGGATCTAGAAGCAGCATCTAGTTTTCTGGCATATAGATTCGTTGGAAATTATGTTTTTCATATTAGTGATATTTACGTCGAAAATGATTTATGGATAGCGAATCATGAGTATACTGGGTCGGTGTATCAAATCAATAATCATGGTGATATTTATATGGCATCGCTACACAATAATGTTATTTTCGACGGCAAAATACAGGATATCAAAATACCAGAAAACTGGAAAATGAGATTACCAGTTGGTGCGATTTCATCTAGAGATGGCGATTTATTTTTGGCGGGAACAGATGGAATTGTTAAAGTTACTGATAGTTTGATTCAACCGATCGTTTACTTTGTTTATCCGAAAGGAATGAGTCGAACACCATATACTTCCCGACCACAGTATGACTATCACATCAGACCTCAGCGATTGGCTATACTTAGTGATGGTAGTTTTATTATTGGTGACAGTTATGACGGTATATATATCGTGAGAAATGAAGGAAATTCCTACTCAATTGGTTTTCCAGAGATTTCAGAAAAACCACGAAATATCAATAGTATTAATGAGTAGACAGAGTGAGATTGCTCATCTTGTGGTGATCACTGATCTCAAGAATGCATTAGTATGACCGCCTTTTTTTAGGGTGCGTTAGCAGGGAATAGACTATCAGAAAAGGGACATTTTTTGCTCCCGCGTAACGCACCAAATCTACCGATAACCTCAAGCCAAATTCCCATTCTCTCTTCAAAACTACTGCTGATAAGACATATTGGATTGATAGGAAAGGTAACAGACAAGACTTTTAACAGTGGAGACAAGAGTTTTCATGAGCCAATTAACTGAAGCTCTAAATAGAATCATGAACTGGTTACAAGAATATCAACCAGATTATGCAGCTTCTTTTCTGCCTGGATTATCCCGACAAGAAATAGATGAAATCACTGCTCCTTTGAATCTCTATATTCCAGAAGAGATCTATGAGTTATATCAATGGCGAAATGGCAGAAGCGTAGTACCTTTTATAGATACTGATCTTTCTAGGTTTGAGATTTATGAATTTTTACCGCTAAAGGAAGCGGCTAGTGTGGATTCCATAAAAACGATTAATCGCTCAACATCTGATGGGGGATTTTTGACTACTGAATATAAAAGTAAAAAATTTTTTCCTTTCATTGGACGACACCCAGAAACATGTGCTGTTGTTATTAGTGACAAGCAAGAAGAAAAATATCCAATTGTTGCATTACCTTCAGAAGAAATAGAGCCTAGTCCTTGCTGCGCAAGTATTACTGTCATGATGTCTATTTGTGCAGAGGCTTATGAAACAGAAGTTTTCTATGTTAAAGATGAAGAGCCTAGATTCATGCATACAGATCATGTAAAACTCATAGAGTTATGTGATAAATACAATGCATGGTATTGAGCCTAATCACACCTCTCTTGGGGGATGTTAGCCCGATCGCGGATCTCGTAGCTCGATCGTGGATCGCTTAGGGTGATGCGATTCGTTTAGCGTGAAAACAAAGCAAGAAAGCCGAGTATAAGTGCTGAGCCAAGTCTCCAAAGACTAGCTTAACTGTCCAGATAATGGGGATGAAAGCTTCAGCTTTTGTAGGGTGCGTTAGCAGGGGAATAGCCTATCAGAAAAGAGACAATTTTTGCTCCTGCGTAACGCACCAAACCCACCGATAACCTCAAACCAAATTCCCATTCCCTCTTCAAAACTGTATCGGTGCGTTACGGCGGAAATAATAATATTGTCGGATAATCCCCAACATCTCAACTCGCCTAACACACCCTACGCGACAACTCTTGGACTCCTAGCGTTGCATAGAGCACTGTCTTCACCATCAAATCCCTCTCCAGCGCCGAAGTTATGTGTTTAGGCAACACGTTATAAACTAGAGGTTGGTGTTAGTCGCGCGAAATTCAATACAACTACCACCAAATTTATCACACGTACTGTTGCGCAAGGAAGGAGTCATTGAGCATGAACCTCGACCTCAAAGATCCACAAACCAAAGCTGCCCTGACTGAAGTCATGGTTGATTTACTCAAAAATAATCGTGAACTCGTTAACGATATCATTCTAGAAGCGATCGAAGATATAGGGCTTGCTGCCGCAATTCAGGAAGGGCAAAGTGATGAGTTGGTGGACGAATCTGAAATCTTTGCGATCTTGGATAGTCATGAAGACACAATTTGAAGCCAGTTTTAAGCGTGACTTGAAGAAACTCAAGGACGCCAAACTGAAGTCAAAAATCAAAGCGGTCATTTTAGAGTGTAAAGCTGCCCCATCACTAACAGCTATCGCTAATCTTAAAAAGCTTAAGGGCTATGATAATTTTTACCGAATTAGAGTTGGAAATCACCGTCTTGGTATCACAGTTTTTGGAGATGAGTTGAAGTTTGTTCGTTGTTTACAACGCAAGGATATCTATCGATTTTTCCCTTAATCCTTATGACCTCCAAAAAAGTACGATCGCCTTTTTTTAGGGTGCGTTAGCAAGGGAATAGCCTATCAAAAAAGGGACAATTTTTGCTCCTGCACAGAGCGCCAAACCCAAGAACCACCTCCCATCCAAAAACCTTACTCATCCCCACATTGTCGAAATCGCTGAACATCTTGCTCTGGTGACTGACCTTGATGACCTACCGTTTTAATCCCTTCATCCCATGAAAGCTGTAAGACCAAGACCA
>JAAHHN010000314.1 GCA_010672165.1 Spirulina sp. SIO3F2
TCTGTACTTGGCTGGAAATACTAAGTGATATAGCAAAACCGTTACATTATGACTCTTATGGATATACTCGCTCATTCCCTGATTTTAACGCCGCAGAGCGGCGGGGAATTTACCCCAAGAGATTAAAGACACGAAAAATCGCCCTTCAGCGACACTAAAGTGTTACTTGATATAAATTGTGAAGTACTAGAATGACGAATTATTCAATATCCTTGCTCAGGATTATTGGCTTTCTCACCCTTCAACATCTCGTTATAATGCCATTTGGTAGATGTTTGGTAGATTCGACTTAGAACTCCCCCCAGCAAAATACTCCAAAGTCTTGCTATCAGAAAGATATACCAAAAGCTAGCAACAGGACTTGAACCTGCAACCGTCTCATTACAAGTGAGGTGCTCTACCAATTGAGCTATGCTAGCGGTAGTGGCCAAAAAGCCGTATATGAGTATAGCAAAAAATTTAAGTGCTGGGGCAAAACACTTGAAAGACTTGGCGACAAAACTCCCTGACCTTTTCAGCGATATCTTGCGCAGGTAAATCACGGCCTTCAATTTGCCATTGATCAATCGTGGACAGTCGCCAAGCTTCCCCACGATGGTTAAACGCTGCCACCTCCAAGCCAATCAGTCGGTTTTGCTCCTCTTCAATATCCTGATGAAAGCGAATCTGTACCAAGATGCTCCGTCCCTGTAAGCGTGGACTCCAACCGGGGAAATGAAATCCCAGATCAATCGATTGGGGATCGAGCCATTCCCGCGTATCTGGGTCATTGCGCCAAGGGGTGAGATCTGGTTTAGCATCTGGAAATGTATTTTTGAATAGGTTGGCAACCGCTGCAATTTGACTGGTTAATGAAAGGTTATTAGCTTGTTCTGCTGCGTTCACGAACCGACCTCCAGGTTTGTTAAAAAAATATTAAAGGTTTGTTAAGTGACAACCCTATGCTAGCCAAGCTGAGATGAACAAATCTGTGCATTCAACTACAGCCAGCACTGAAATCCCTCTATGATAGCGATCGCTCCTTTTGGATTCAGCCTTCTTAACCAAAGCCTTAAGGTCTTATGACCCAACTCTCTTGTGCAGTTGCCCTCGGTAGTAACCTCGGTGACTCGGCGCAAACTCTCACCCAAGCGATCGCTACCCTTGCTCAACATCCCCACCTCAGCCTCCAAGCTGTTTCCCCCTGGTATCAAACCGCCCCCGTCGGCGGCCCGCCCCAGCCTGACTATCTCAATGGTTGTGCTGTGTTTGAAACCACCCTCACTCCATTGAGACTTCTTGATATCTTGCTCCAGACCGAGCAGCAATTTGGCCGCATTCGCCGTGAACGCTGGGGGCCACGATCGCTCGATCTTGATTTGCTCTTCTATGCCGAACAGATTATCAACTTACCCCGCCTCACCGTGCCGCACCCCCGCATGCGCGATCGCGCCTTTGTCTTGGTTCCTCTCGCTGATATTGCCCCCCATTGGCGCGATCCCGTCACACAACAAACCGTAGCCCAACTCTGTGCTCAAGTCGATCGCTCAGGAATTCAGCAGCAGCTAGCAGAAAAAATCTCTGAACTCTGAACCCTAAACCCTGAACCCTGAACCCTCATCGGGTTTGAAACGGATTTTGCACCATCTGCTTCCCTAAGCTTGCGGAGATGCGATCGAGTTCCTCGACCTCGCCGCTGTTTAAGCGCCAGCCAGCAGCCCGGATATTGTCCTGGGCTTGGGCCAAATTTTTCGCGCCGGGAATCGGGATTGCGCCTTTGCAAATGCACCAATTGAGCGCAACTTGGGCAATGGTTTTGTAGCGCTCACGGGCGATCGCGCCTAAACAAGCTAGTAGCGGCTGAATCCGGGGCAGCATATCCTTTGCCCCCCAGCGCCGAATTCCGGTCGGTGGCAGGTTGTCTGGGGCATATTTACCGGTGAGCAGCCCTAGGGCTAGGGGACTATAGGCAATAAGTTGAATACCGAGTTCATCACAAACCTCCTTGACACCCAACTGGGTAACCGGCGCTGTAGACAGCAGAGAATATTGCACCTGCAATGAAGCGATGGGCACACCCCGCTCAGCAAACCGTTGATAGGCCCAGCGCAAGCGTTTAGGGCCATAATTCGAGAGTCCCACCCCTTTGACTCGACCCTGACAGTAGAGTTCAGCTAAGCCATCGAGCAGGGGGCCTTCTTGCCACGGGGCATAGTTAGCCGTGGGCCAATGCATTTGGACAAGATCAATGGGACGACCGAAGCGCTCTGCTGAAGCTTCTGCGGCGTTGATCATTGCCCTTCGGGTTAAGCGCCAAGGATAAGGGGCAAGTTTCGTCGCCAAACAAATTTGCGCTTGATTTGGCCCCGCATAGGCTTGGTAAAATTGCCCCAACAGTTGTTCACTGCGCCCTTGGAGCTTGCCTGTGCCATAGGAGTCACCCGTATCAAATAACGTCGCGCCGGAATTAACGCAATAGTTGAACACCTGCTGTAACTCTGCATCCATTTCGGGCTGATAGCCCCACAGCAGGCGATTGCCCCAAGCCCAAGTGCCACAACCGATTTCTGGCCAGGTGATTGTCGAAGCAGCAGTTGCAGAAACAGCAGTCATAGGTAGACGTTGGAAATTGTTGTTGTTGATTTTAGGGCGTGTTGTCAGTTAACACCAGAAGCCTGACACAACAAGGGATAGAGCGCCCGACCTCAAAACAGAAAACGGGGCTGTAAGCTAGTCATAACCCGAGTTTGCAGTCTAACGGATGACAGTCCCGAAACGATCGCCAAAAGCCAGAGTAGATTAGCTATGGAGCGAGAACCATCTCCCGGTACATTAAGAAGACGGTAGCGCACTTTTAAGGGGGAGATTAAATGCGGGCAATCAGCCAAGGCTTCGGTTGGATGATGGGACTATGGCTGGCTTTGACGATTGGTTTATCCCCAATCCAAGCCGCTCCACTTCAAGCGATCGCGGATATTCGCCATCAGCCCCCCTCAACTCCTGTAACCGTTCAAGGGCAGGTGACTGTACCCAGTGGGGCATTTGCATCCGGAACTGGCGATCGCGGTTTTGCAATTCAGGATGCCACTGCGGGGATTTATATCAGCACCCCCGGCAATTGGCAGATTGGCTTAGATCAGGCCATCCAAGTCACTGGCACAGTTCAGGATGATGGTCATGGGTTATTGGTGCTTAAGCCACAAGGGACAGACGATCTGCGATCGCTAGATTCTATGAAATTAAACGAGCCACGCTTGGTTTCAACTGGGATGGTGGGAGAAGCCACAGAGGGAGAATTGGTGCGTTTGGTAGGGGCGATCGTGGAACCGCTGCGTCGAGATCCGCCCTATGGGGTGGGCATCATGATTGATGATGGCTCTGGCCCGGTGCAAGTGTTTGTTAACGAAACCACAGGTATTACCATCCCAGATTGGACATTGGGCCAGCGTCTTAAAGTCCAGGGTTTTAGTGGACAATATGAACAATATATTGAGGTTAGTCCCAGGGTTCGGGAAGATATTGTATTGATTGAGAATTAAGGGGGTGACTGGAGAGTAAGAAATAAAGGCTATCGCTATTTAGATTTTAGACTTTGATCATGACTCACTTATAAACTTTCTTTTTGTTATTTGAATCGG
The DNA here is from genome assembly GCA_010672165.1 of Spirulina sp. SIO3F2. GTDB lineage: Bacteria > Cyanobacteriota > Cyanobacteriia > Cyanobacteriales > Spirulinaceae > SIO3F2. The sequence continues at coordinate 3,618 of JAAHHN010000314.1, forward strand.
GTACTTTATCCCCTTTTTATTAATTTCTCATGGTTTGTCAATAGGACAAAATTCGATTTTTATATCCCTAAAAAGTCCAGTAAATCTAACCCACCTCCCCCTGCGGGTACTCCTCCCAGGAGGAGATGTTCAACCTCAACATCCCCTCTTGGGAGGGGCGGTCGAGCGTAGCGCTGACCGGGGTGGGTTCGAGGTGTTGGCCAACATTGTAACGATTCATTTTTAGAACGAAAATGTTGTCCGCACTGCGCCAATTGTAATTGTATCGTTGTTGGCATTGTGCCCCGGATTAAACAATACAATTACCCCTGGTGTGAGCGTAATATTATCGGTCAAGCGCCAGCGATAAAAGCCTTCGAGGTGTAGGGTGCGATCGCGCCGCCCTCCAGCCTCTGTACCGAGCGTACCTCGTAATAAACTAGGGATATTACCGCTAAGCGACCCATTCACCTTCAGGTTGCTGCCTACAATCCGGGGGGGCTGACCAAAGAAAATTGCACCGTAATTCCCTTCCGCAAACAAGTCCGGGAACTGCAACGAAAACATCCAGTTGGTGGTTTGGGCAGACCCTTGGAAATTCACCTGTGCGGAATCGGTGAAGCCCACCCAAGTCCCCAATGTAATCTCGTCTGCGATCGCCCAGTTCGCCGTTGCCCCAAAGGCATCAGTGTTCAGCCGTGCCCCCGATGTCAATGACATCTGCTCATCCCCTACCCCCGTTTGCAGTAGACCACCGCTCGATCCGGAATAGGAGTTGAGATAATAGAGCGAGACATCAATATCTCGGGTGGGGGTGATAAAGGCTTGCAACCCCAAGGTGTAGGAATCTCGGAATAGTCCCGCTGTGGCAGTGTTTGCAAAGGCCGCAGAATAGACCCCCTGGATACTTACGCGGGGAGTTGCCTGCCAGTCAAACCCCAAGCCCGCACTGGTCGAACCAATTTGGATAATCGGATTACGCTGGGCAAACCGGGATAATGGCCCAAAACCTGCGCTCTCAATCCGAGACGGCCCCCGGAACACGTTCACTGGGTTTACGCCATTCGTACCGACGATCACTGCTAAATTGTTTGCAACTAGATGCCGATAGCTTAGGTCGCTTAACGATAGGGCATTGCCAGTATCACTCTCATAGCCCAGGCGGGTAAAGTTGTTGTTGAGACCAAAGAAGTTGGTTGTAACGTTGGTATTGAGATTGCCTGCTTGGAAGCTGGTGAGCAAAAAGCTGCGCGGGCTAAACTGAGTGAGCAATGAGAGCTGGGCGTTATAGCCCAAGCTAATTTCATTGTTGGGGTCGCTACTCTCCTGGATGCCATCTCGACCCAGAAAGTTTTGGCTTGCATCAATAAAGTCGGCGTTGCCGGAGGCTCGACCCTGCAAGCCCACGACCACTTGGCCAAAGAGTTTGGTCGTGGTGGAGAATTGGTTGTCTTCCAGAAATTGTAGGCGACTCTCAACCCCCTCCACTTGGTTCTCTAGCTGGGCTAGCTCGGTTTCAAAGTCTTGCATCAGCCGCTGTACAGTATCGAGATCAGTGCGTGTGACCCGATCAGCGGTTGTTTCGGCTAACAAGCGTTCCATTGTTTGCAGGCATGCATTTAGCCCCGCCGCAAACTCATAGCGAGAAAGGGCGCGATCGCCTCGAAATGACCCATCTGGGTAGCCCTTGAGACAGTCGTAGCGGGTAATCAGATCATTGAGCGCTGTGTAAGCCCAATCCGTGGGCTGCACATCCTGTAGTTGATGGGCATCAGTGAACTGCGCCATCCGATTGCTGCGAGGCTGGGGCCGGAATTCAGCGTTGGGCAGGATACGGCCGGTGGGCGTTGGGGCTGAAGCGTCCGACGTTGAACGGTCATCAGCCGTAACTGAAGCCGAGAGATCCAGAGCTGAGGTGCTGGCAGTCGGCAGGTTTAAAAGACTGTCTGGGTGAGCGGATTGGGCAATAGCGGTAGATGAGAGCGTAAGCGGACTGATGAGACTAGCACTAGCGAGAGCAAAGCACAGGGGCGATCGCAAATTCATCATCAATTCAATTACCAATAACAGCGGAAAGAGGCTTAAACAGGATCTCGCGCTCTAGCTTATCCCAAGCTTGGTAAATTTCTGGTAAAGACCCCTGACATAAGATTTCTAATCTGGCAATTTGCCAAACCGTATGGGTCATACGCCGCTGCTTTTAGGCCAAGGGTTTGGACTAACAGGGCAATCGTACCAAAGCAGTACAGGGGCTCGAACAATAGAGGCGCTTGCCCGCAATGCCCGCAACAAACAGTCCCTGTTCCTAAGAGGGGATATTGAAACCAAAAATCTCCTCTGGGAGCAGACTGTGAGTCCTCAAAATCTTGCCTCACAAGCATCACAGCAATTCATTAACCTTGAAATAACCCAATATTCCCCGCCAATTCACCGAAACTTTACAGAACATCGAGCAATCTCCACAGAAACTTCACCCACAGTCCTATTCCAGAGCGATATCTTGTATTCAAGAGCACAAAGCATATCGGCTGTCACAGGCTCTATCCAACTCTAGAAAACTCGTCATTTGTCCCTTGGGAGGGATTTTAAACACACCATGAAAGGACTTTTCTCACAAGCGATCGCCTCTACCCTTGTTGCCGCCACGCTCATCACTGTCGCTGGCAACGATGCCCAAGCTCAAGTCCGAGGTAATGGCGGGAACAATAATCGAGGGGGAGGGGGCTTTGATATCAACACCGACTGCACCACGGGTTCGGTTAGCCATGATATCTTCTCCTACGCTGCTTGCAGTACCAACGCTGGCAACGACACCGGTAACAAAGGCACATTACTTGAAAAGCTCA
>JAAHHN010000315.1 GCA_010672165.1 Spirulina sp. SIO3F2
AAGCCTCTTGATATGCATTACCTGGCGGAGCCAGGTAATGCATATCCCCTAATCAAACAAGGCGTTGAGTAAAACCTCTGCCAACGGTATTCCCTTCATATCTTCAATCGTGACCGTATCCACGATGTCAAACTTTGCGCCAGCAGCTTCAAGCTGATCATCCAGGGCAACTAAAAATTGGGTCGCCAGCTTATCCCGTCCCACTTGAATGAGAGAAATGCCCAGCTCTTCATCGCGGTCAATCTTACGGGAGGCTTCAATAATCAGCCGCATTACCGAGCGACGATCGTTGGGCTCCCCGTCTGTGATCACAATGATCGTTTCGCCATTGGGCTTGGCTTGGCCAGCCTCCTTGCGATCGAAATAATTGGTCAGGGCATCGTAGAGCACCATAGCCAAGTCAGTTTTTCCCATCGGGTCATGCTCTTCAAAGACTTGCGAAACTTTGTCCGACGTGACATTGTCATAGCGCTTGAAACGACCCGAAAACAGATATAACGTAATCCCATCGGGGTCAAACTTTTCACATTCTTGAGCCAATGCCAGAGTTGATTCTTGCACCGCCAACCAACGGCTTTTGCCGCCGGGTTGATCTTGGGTGGACATGCTACCACTCTTATCGATAATGAGTGTGTAATCTCGGATCAGCGTGGAATCGCTTTCTGGGGTAACAGTGGGATTTACCATCGGTTGAACCAATCTCCTCGAAGAGTGTGTTGCAAGCAAAAACATTTGCTTTTTAGCCTAAAAGGAAAATCTGGCGATCGCGCTAAATCCTTGGTTTTGGTTAAGATCAGGGGGAGTTTAGGGTTCAGAGTTCAGGGTTCAAGGTTCAGAGTTTGACTCTTCCTCTTCAAAACTGCCCGAGTTGGTTGGGGGAAGAGCAGGTGGTGCAGCGCCACCGCGATCGATAATCTCGATGTCCCATTGGCCGGTGCGGTTGCTCTCAAAGGCAATGATGCGGCCATTGCCGCTGATTGTGGGGTGGCGGACTTCACCTTTGAAGTCACGGGTGAGCACTTGGGTTTGCAGGCTTTGGCGATCGTAGACAAAGACATCGGGCTTGCCATATTGTTCAGATACGTAGGTAATGTAGCGCCCATCCGCACTGATCGCGGGTTGCTCCACAAAGCGACCAGGCGTATTCAGACCGGGTAAAGGCAGCAATTGGCGACGGCGAATATCGTATAGATAAACCTGACGCTGGGCGCGGCGATCGGAGCTAAAAACAAGATAGCGTCCATCGTAGGAGAGGGCAGGTTGATATTCAGCCGCGAGACTGTTGAGTGTTCGCCCCAGGTTTTGGGGGGGCGGCGTGAGGACTGTAGCTCGATCGCGGCAACTCCCCAACACCAGCAAAAATATCGCTAACGGTGCAAAAAACTTAGCGCTGACTTTAAAGCGTTTTTCAGAAAAAAAAATACGCCAAGTATGCTGTTCATCGCTGGCAGATAAAATACCTGTACTACGAAATATGAATTTAGAACAACTGTAGCGCAGGCGTCTCGCCTGCCTGGAGATAATTATTACCAAAATGCACTCTAAGAAAAACTTCAATCCTTGATGTTTTTGGCGATATTTTCTAGGGGGCAGCATCCAGTGGCGTATTGTCAGGCAAGTGACAACAGTTAACCTCATCAATACAAACCTTGCCCTGCTTTAATGCCCATCGCACTAAGGCCACACGGTTGTTGGTGCGGGTCTTTGTCAAGATATGGGTCATGTGGTTATCCACCGTGCGTTTGCTGATCTCAAGCTGCTGGGCAATCTCCTGATTGGTTAAACCCTGAGTCACCAGCTCAATAATCTCAACTTCCCGTTTGGAAAGAATGAGTGGTTTATTGGCCTTCTGTTTCACAGACGCCTTGCCCGCAGCTATTTTTCCCGCAGCCATACTGACTCTCCGCGATCGCTCACATTGTATATCGGTTTACATTCCTCATTCTACGAAATGGTGGCTTGCCCTCAACCCATCGCGTAAAAACCTTTAACTGAAGCTGAGCAGCGGAATTAAGCAAAAAAAAAGAGAGCCACCTGAGTGACTCCCCCAATCATCAGGGTGCATCTACATTTATTACTATAGCGACAAAGACAGGGGGTGTCACCCCCCACCCCCAAAAACAATGTAAGGAATTGTTAAGTTTACCTTAATGGGGTGGGGTATCCTGAGATGGAGTGCGGCTTTTGGTGGTCTGCACATTCTTATTTTTTCCACGAACCCAATGACCCATTCCCCCAATAGACACGGCAGCCTTGGGATGTTTGGGGGTGTTTATACCCCTTCAGTTTTGACCATCCTGGGAGTGATTATGTACCTCCGGTTCGGTTGGGTTGTGGGGAATGTGGGTTTGCTGGGCACGCTGGTGATTGTGACCCTCTCCACCGCCATTACTTTTATTACGGCCTTATCCGTGAGTGCGATCGCCACTGATCGTGTTGTGCGGGTTGGCGGTGCTTACTATATGATCAGCCGCTCTCTGGGGATTGAAACCGGGGGAGCCGTGGGGATTCCTCTGTACTTTGCCCAGGCCTTGTCCGTTGCGTTGTACACACTAGGATTTGCCGAAAGTCTAGCCCAAACCTTTCCTCACCTGAATCAGACTATTGTTGCCTTAATCACCACGATCGCGGTGGCCATCTTAGCCCTGACTTCTGCAAACATTGCGATTCGGACGCAATATTTCATCATGGCCGCGATCGCCCTCTCCCTGCTTTCTTTTGGCTTTGGACAAAGTGTTGAAGCTGAGCCCGTGGCGTTGGTGCTCTGGAATAGTGATGGGGAATCGTTTTGGCGGGTTTTTGCCGTATTTTTCCCGGCCGTGACAGGTATTATGGCGGGCGTCAGTATGTCCGGCGATCTGCGCAACCCCACCCAAGCGATTCCTTGGGGAACCATGGCCGCTGTGCTCACGGGCTACGTTATCTATATGGTACTGCCTGTATTTCTCGCGTTTCGCGCTGATAGCGCTACCTTGATCGCTGAGCCATTGGTGATGCAGCGCATGGCCCTATGGGGGCCAGCCATCTTATTTGGAGTTTGGGGCGCAACCTTAAGTAGCGCCATCGGCAGCATTTTGGGAGCGCCTCGGGTGTTGCAAGCGATCGCTCGGGATGATATTTTCCCCAAACGATTGAGTTTTCTGGGCCAAGGCAGTGGGCCAGATGATGAACCTCGGCTGGGCACGGTGGTGACGCTAGGGGTGGCGATCGCAGCGGTTTGCATTGGTGAGCTAAACCTGATTGCTCCGGTGCTCACAATGTTCTTCTTGACCACCTATCTGGTGCTTAATATCTCAGCGGGCATTGAGGTGTTTTTACAGAGTCCGTCATTTCGTCCTTTGTTTCGAGCTCATTGGAGTCTGTCCATTTTGGGGGCTGTGGCCTGTTTGGCAGTGATGATTTTGATCAATGCGATCGCCACGGTTGTTGCTGCCGTGATCGTGATTAGTATCTATGCCTGGTTGCAAAAGCGGGAGTTGGTTACCACCTGGGGGGATACCCGCCGGGGGCTATGGATGGCGCTGCTAAGAGCGAGTCTGTTGCAAATGCGCCAACCCACCAATGACCCTAAAAACTGGCGACCCCATGTGTTGGTGCTTTCGGGTATTCCCCGCAAACGCTGGCCCCTTGTGGAATTAGCGAACAGTTTTACCCACAATCGGGGCTTAATCACGGTGGCGAGTGTGCTGCCCTCTGGTTCCCGCGACCTAGCCCAGCAAGCAGAAGTGGAAGCCCGCTTGCAAGACTATCTTGATCGCCGTTCTGTACCTGCCCTCGTTCGGGTCGTAACGGCAGATAACCCTTTTGAGGGGGCGCAGCAGTTAGTTGCTACCTATGGTTTGGGGTCGCTCGTGCCCAACACGATCCTGTTTGGCGATAGTGAAGATGCTTCCCGTCGGGAAGCCTATTGTCAGATGCTGCGCTTGATCCATGAAGCCAACCGGAGTTTGGTGGTGTTGCGGGAAAATCCAGAGCGGGGCTTTGGTCAGCAACAGCGGATTGATGTGTGGTGGGGGGGCATGCAGGCGAATGGCAGCTTGATGTTGCTGTTAGCTTATTTGCTCCGTAGCAATATGAATTGGCATGGTGCTGAGATTTTTGTCAATTTGGTGGTGGCGGATGCGGCGGCGGCGCGATCGGCTGAGACGAATTTAAAGCAGCTCATTACTACGCTCCGAATTGGTGCAATTCCCAATGTAATCGTGGCGGCAGGTCGGGCCTTCCCGGATATTCTCCATGAATCTTCTCAGGAGACTGATCTGATTTTCTTGGGCATGGCACAGCCCCATGATGATTCGTTTAAGGACTATTACGAGCAGTTTCAGGCTTGGACAGTGGGTTTGCCGACAATTTTGTTGGTTTTGGCGGCTCCGAATTTCCCGTTTGAAGAAGTGCTGAATCAGGAAACATAAGTGGGGAGGACGATTCTCCATATTGGGCGGAGGGAAACACATTGCAACTTTCGAGACCTAGAAGCTTTGTCATGCAAGCATCACAGACTGCTTGTCATCCCAGAGGCTGGAAATTATGTTAAGCCTGCCCTATGCTGACCATCTACAAAAGATAGCGCCATTAAAAAGGGATTCTGTAGAATGTTCTCATTGCCACACCGTGGGATCTCATCGGGTGCATTCAAGGGATAAGCAGGGTCGGCTGGTGAAGCGATGGAAGTGCGGGAATCGAGAGTGTGGAAAAACACTTGAAGGATAAACGTCTTGCTGCACAATAAAAAAACGAAATTTAGTTAGGGGTCAGTATGGAGAATTCTTTTGATCGAATAGGTATTAGAAAAATATCTGATATTTCAAGAGGTGTAAGTCCTATTAAATGGATTACTTTGTGTGTATTTAGTACATTGATTGTATTAAAACCTCAAGTCACTATTGCTCAGGAGTCAGAAGAACTACAACAGCTTGAGGAAGACTGTGAGCTTTTAACAGGGCATGAACAACTACAAGCCTGTGATCGTGCTATTGACATAAATGAAAACAATTTTTGGACTTGGTTTAATCGTGGCAATGCACTATTGAGACTGGAGCGATATGAAGAGGCAAAGATATCCTTAGAACAAGCTAATAAATTAAGAGAAGAAGAACAAGAATATGTCTTATCTAGATTAGAGCGAGACTATCAAATCAATCGATATCAAGTTGCTGCTAGCTTCGCAAGACAGAGCATACTCATTTCTTCACTTATTGCGTTTACTCAAATACAAAAACAACTCGAAGAGGTGCGAGACCTGCTTGAAGATGAGCAACGTATTGAAGAACTCAGGAATGCTATTGACAGTGGAGAAGTGACAGGTGAGGAGCTAAAAAAACTTCAAGAAATTCTCTCCCAAGTTGAAATATTACAGGCATCTCCTGAGAATCTAGATGAGCAAGCTGAGGAAGCAAGTCATCAACTGAATCGGCGTACCCAAGAAGCGCTTCAAGACGTTGATGAGCATCTTGAGCGTGCGCTTGAAGAATGGGGGGATTGAGTTAAGTTGAATACTTAAAGAAGCATGAAAAATACTGCATTTTGTCATGCTTTAAAATAATTAAAAAAAATTGCTGATTGGTGCCAAAAAATATATTAGGAGGGTTGTCTCTAATACAATGAAACTCGATCAGTCGATATATTACCTAAAGCAAAATTATTCAACAATCTTAGATGAGTTTGATATTGTAAACAGTGCTGGGATTAAAGTGTTTTCTGTCAAGCAGTCAGGAAAATTCTTGGGTGGTTTACAAGCTGTAATCTGGGGATTCTTATCTGGAGCAATCTTCATTTTTATCTTTTTAGGGCTTGCAAATATTGCAAAATTATTACACCAAGAAACACTGGTTGATATTTTTAACGTTGTTGGCTTCTTGGGATCGTTTGCTGCCTTCTGCATTGGATTTTCGCTCACAAATCCTAAAGCGCCATTCGTATTTTATGAAGATGCCTCAAAAAGAATGAAGGTGTGGACAGTTGGCTCTGAAGGGATTATTCAATTTCCACATGAACGCTATGTCATCAAGGACAGACGACGGATTCTTGCTCGATGTAGGCGATTAATAAGCGACGTGCTTCAGGATAGGTTTATCTGGAATGACAAGGATGGAAATCAGCTCAGCTTGATTCAGAATGGACAGATATATAAATACAAGGTGACTGAGACTGCCCTGGGCACCATCGAGTGCGCGTCAATTCAGTTCTATGTGAGCGAGTTAGGGCGAGAATCAGCTCTGATCAGAATGGTCGGCTTATCTAACATGATGCTCTTGTACTCGGCTAGGCGAGAGGGGCGAAAGGCTGGGGCGCTTTTAGGTTTACTGGGCGTGCCTTCTTGGCAAAGCAAGCGTTGACTGTTTCGTCTTGATTTTGAGCTTTTTATGGAATGTTTTGGTGAGGCAAGTCAGTAATTCTCATTGTTACTTGGCTTCGCGCTTAACCTTCTCCTGCAA
>JAAHHN010000316.1 GCA_010672165.1 Spirulina sp. SIO3F2
TCCTATCAGGTGCAGGAACAACCCGAAAGCACCACCCCCCAAACTCGCTTTCACGCTGAAGTTTGGTTACATCAGACGGCGCTAGGTCAGGGGAGTGGGCCCAGCAAAAAGGCCGCTGAACAAGCGGCGGCTAAAGCGGCATTTTTTAAGGTGGTGCAACCCCAGTCTGAATAAGTATTGCGACAATACACAAGCGGCAAAATCTTCTCCAACAACACAAAAAAGGATGCCGCCTGAGCAGCACCCCTAACAAACCTTCAGTTTCAAACTTGCATTCAATTGTTGTTCTTAACCCCTCATTGACTGAGAGAAAAGAATAACCTAGCCAGCGTAGGACACACCCCGATAGGTGAGGTTCGCATTCCGACGCGCTTGAGCCTGCTGATGGCTGAACACGGTTTTTACACCACGGTAGGTTCCGGACACATTGACTGTCTCACCTTGAACGGGAGTGTGAGCAGCATTGTAGGTTTGACCACGGTAAGAGAGTTTCATCGTTTTCGCCTCTAGATAGTTTGTAGTGATGAATCAGTGAGGCGCGTTCCTTCAAGGGGATGAGCCCTTTACTTCCGTCCCATGAGGGGGATGAACGATTGACTTTATGTAGCAGATTACAACCCAAAGGGGTTATCTAAGTGGACTCCGCGAGCAATTAGCCTGCGTAGTGAGCACCACGATAGGTCAGCTGACGGTTGTGGGATACTTCCGCTTGCTGGTGGGCAAAGATGGTCTTGACGCCACGGTAGGTGCCAGCTACGTTAACTGTCTCGCCCTGAACGGGAGCATTAGCAGTTGTGTAGGTTTGACCACGGTAAGAGAGTTTCATCGTTTTCGCCTCCAGATAGTTCGTAGTGATGAATCAGTGAGGCGCGTTCCTTCAAGGGGATGAGCCCTTTACTTCCGTCCCGCGAGGGGATGAACGATTTGTTCTTTGCTTCTGTATCAATTGTTACCGTTTTCTTTGGGTATGTCAACCCCTCGTCGCAAATTTTTTTCTGAGAGAAAAGTTGGTAGGGGCGATCGCATAATGAGACTGGCTAGTACCGCGAGGCGGAGTTCAAAGTTCAAGGTGCTTGTACAACAGGCATTCTGTGAATTTTGAATGGATGGCTTATTTCCGCCACCTTGTACTAGGAGCAATCGCTCTAGGGTTGTCCTGGTTCAGATTGTGAACTGATGCTGTTCAAAGCCCCGATCGCCATGCAGATTGAATACCAACCCTTTATGGTTCATAAACGCTTCCCGCTGACCATCAGTCGGGGCACGACGACTCACAATACGAACCTCTGGCTTAAAATTCGCGCTGATAATGTGGAAGGTTGGGGTGAAGCGACACCGTTCTCGATTTCTAAGCAAGGAGGACTGACGACCCCAAAGCTGATTCAAGAACTTGAGGCGATCGTCCCTTTATTGGAGCCGTTCCATCCGTTGCAGCGAGCGGCAATTTACCAGATTCTCCAACAGCACTCCGTTTCATCGGCGCTACGAGCGGCGATCGACACGGCGCTACAGGACTGGCTGGGGAAGCAAGCGGGGTTGCCTCTCTGGCAACTCTGGGGGCTCGACCGCAGCGCGATCGTGAAAACTTCTGTCACCATCGGTATTAGCACACCTGAAGCCGCGATCGCGCGGGTACGGCAATGGCAGGATTTTATGGGGGCGACGGTTTTTAAGCTGAAGCTGGGGTCTCCGAGTGGGTTAGATGCCGATCGCGCGATGTTTGAGGCGGTTCAGGCGGTCGCTCCGGATGCAGAATTTACGGTGGATGCCAATGGGGGGTGGACGCTAGCGGAGGCGATCGCAATGGCTGATTGGCTGGCTGAGCGGGGCGTTCGCCATTTGGAGCAGCCTTTACCTGTGGCGGCGGAAGCGGATTACCCTACGCTCTATGCCCAGTCGCCGCTGCCGTTGTTTGCGGATGAGAGTTGTTTTAGCAGCGCGGATGTGGTGCGGGTTGCGCCTTGGGTGCATGGCGTTAATATCAAGTTGATGAAGGCGGGCGGACTGATGGAAGCGCAGCGGATGATCCACACGGCGCAAGCGTTGGGTTTACAGATTATGTATGGTTGTTATTCTGATAGCGCTTTGGCAAATACGGCGTTGAGTCAGCTTGCGCCCTATGCGGATTATTTGGATTTAGACAGTCATTTAAATCTGGTTGATGATCCGTTTGTGGGTGCGCAGTTAAATCAGGGGTGTTTGTGGCCGAATGATGGGCCAGGGTTGGGGGTTAGTCTGGCTTAGGGTTTTTAGAGGCTATCGTCAGTGAGACTTTAAACTCTTGCTATGAATGACTTACAGCCCCTATTGGTTGGCTTATGCCTCGCAGGTAGCATTGCTATACACTCGCTCTAGTCTGGGTGAGTTTGAGTCGATAACACCTCTAGCGTTCCAGAGTTGGTCAAAGATGAGACGGGCGATCGCTCCAACAACAGGTTCAATCATGCTTGCTCCGATAAGAGGGCTAAACAGTCGTTACCAATAGTTGAGGTTAGAGTATGCTTCAAAGCTATAGCCTCTATTATGCCTTTGCCCTGTTCCATAAGGAGTTTGGGGCGGTTTATTGTGGGGGCGGAGTTGAGGTCAGTCGGGTAAGTCAGGGTGCTGGATTTGACGACCCTGTTCAACATATTCTTGTGCCGCTTCTAGCTCCCAACCATACCGATCAGCAATTAGTTGGGGCATCTCCTTACAATCACGATCAGGTTTAATGCCTGCGTCCTGGAGGTTGGCAGGTAAAGCTACATTGCAGAGATGTGGTGGGGTCTCTGTAGTGAACTGAGCGGGGTCGAGGTTCTGGGTCTGGCGTAAATCGGTGGCGAGGAAAATAGCTCCCCCGAGGTCGGCTCTCCTGAGGTCGGCTCCCCTGATGTCGGCTCTCCCGAGGTCGGCTTTCCTGAGGTAGGCTCCCCCGAGGTCGGCTTCCCTGATGTCGGCTGCCCGGAGGTAGGCTTCCCGGAGGTAGGCTCTCCTGAGGTCGGCTCCCGCGAGGTCGGCTCCCCTGATGTCGGCTCCCGCGAGGTAGGCTCCCGCGAGGTCAGCTCCCTTGAGGTCAGCTACCGCGAGGTCGGCTCTCCTGAGGTTGGCTCTCCTGAGGTTGGCTCTCCTGAGGTAGGCTCCCCTGATGTCGGCTTCCCGGAGATAGGCTCCCCCAAGGTCGGCTTCCCGGAGGTAGGCTCCCCTGATGTCGGCTCCCCCAAGGTCGGCTTGACCCAAAGGCGCTTGAAATAAGCTTTCACAATGCCCAAAAATCCGTTCCGCAAAATATAGGGGAATCCAGTTATATTGATAGGTCTTTGAGCATCCCGCCACCAGCTCTTCAACCGATCGCTTCTCCTCATACTTACTCTCGCTATCCAACCGCGCAAAATCAGCTCGAATTCTCGCTTCCCGCACGTTATATTCCACTAACCCCACCACGATCGCGGCGGGAATCAAGAGCCAACTCGCTGTCTTCACCAAGTTCCACCGTCGCTGTCGTACACTCTGCTGTACAAAACCCTTCGCCACCTCCGACAAGGGAAACGCCGCTGCCTGCTGCTTCTGAAATCGCAATGCCTCTTTAAGCGGAAACCCCTGCAATAAATAGCCCTTCGCTTTACCCTGCTCCTGCCAAGCCACCGCACCCGCTTCAATCCGGCGCTGCTGCCGCAACAAATCTCGATTCGTCTCAATCCAGCCCCGCAACAAATGCCAATGACGAATTAACGCCTCATGGGCCACATCCACGATCGCCAGCATTCCCTTTGCCCACCACTTCATTGGTTACGAGTAAACGGTTTTCAGGGGCAGCCAGAGTATTCACCACCCACTGCACCTGCTCGGCGGGATAGAGGGGTTCTGCCACCAGATTATTCAGAAATACCCGTCGCCGCGTATCTTCAGTTCCCTCACCCAACTGCGTTAGTTGCTGGAAGATATGTTGTACTGTTTGCTGTTCGGCTTTATTAAAACCGTTATAGAGTGTGGTGGCCCGTTCATTGAGCGCTCCGAAGATCCCCCCAAGCTGCTTGTAACTAGCCAAAGTCAATTGGTTCCCCTGGCGCTTCTGCCAAAGTGCTTTGAGGGTGTATTGCAACAGGGGTAAACTGCCAGGGGCCCCGGCGATATCGTTCAGGATATCGGTGACTAAGTTCGGCTCGATCGCTAACCCCACTTGCTCGGCAGGTTGGCAAATCGCAGCCTTGAGTTCATCTTCTTGTAAGGGCAGCACGGGAACCATCTGCTCCTGAATGGCATTGGCCAAGCCGTTGTAGTCCTGCTCCAAACATTTCCCCACAAAGTCAGCTCGCATGGCCAGGATCAGGCAGAGCTTGTTGGTTGGGGTGACGGCTCCCATTAAGGTGGCGAAGAACTGTTCTCGTACGGGGGCATCGGTGCAACGGGTAAAGGCTTCCTCAAACTGGTCAATCACCAGAATCACTCGGGGGGCGGGATCGGCTTGGACTAAACGCCGCAATCCATCTGCCCCTTCTTTGAGCAGTCCTTCGGCTTTCCCTAACTGTTCGGCTCGGTCTAAGCGATCCGTGGCATCCACAAAGGCCAGGGCTAGGTTTTGGAGGGGGTCTTGGTCAGGTCGGGTGATGCGGATCGCCCATTGGTCGCTCTCCATAATGCGCTGCCCCAGTTGGAGTTGGTGCAACAGACCGGCCCGGAGGACAGAAGACTTGCCATTGCCGGAAGCCCCGACCAAGGCCAGGAAGTTGCTGCTATTGACGCGATCTAAGAGTTGCCCCGTGAGTTGTTCTCGGCCAAAGAAGTTCTGGGGATCATCGTTATTAAAGTCAAAATATTCCAAGCCTTTGTAGGGGCAGGGTTGGTGGGGATCAACCTCAGGAGCGGGTTGGACGCCGGCCGCCTGAGTGGGTTGAATCAGATTGATTTCTTCGCCAAAGTTGCGACAAACTGGCTTTTGTAATTCGCTGGCTGTGGCGCGTTTGATATAGGCGACTAAATCTGCACTGTTCACCCAATGCTGGGCTTGGGGCTGTAAACCGTCTAGTAAGACTTTGGTTAATACACTGTAATCACTGTTTAAATCTTCCCAGGACGTTTCAAAGTCCCGTGATGAGGCGATAAAACACCGGTTTTTCTGCTCAGCGTGTCCTGGATTCGCTGCTTCAACATTGACGATTAAGGCCCCGCTATGGCAGCAGTCTAGCCAAACAATCTGCTGTCGTACGGGGCTGTTGGCAAGGAGCCAGTGCAGCCAACGCAAGGATATGCCGGATTGGGAGGCGCGTGAATTGGTGTCACTGGTCGCTAGGTAGCCTTGATCGTAGCCATCCTCATCCTGTAAGCCATGACCAGAGAAGTAGAACAGGGCAGTGTCTGGAGCTTGGTTGTGGCTCTCCGGCTGGAATAACCGTTTCAGGGCTGTTTTGAGTTGATGTCTGGACAGCTCCAGGGTTTGGCCGACTGTGGCAACTTTGCGATCGCCGTTTTGTGTGATTGCTTCGGGGAGACGTCGAATGGTTTGAAAGTCCCCATTCTGTTGGAGGCGCTGGGCGATGGCCTCTGCGTCGATTGCTGGAGCCTTGAGGTTTGGGGCATGGCGATAGGTATTAATCCCGACAATTAAGGCATCTCGACTCATGAGACCTGGCAGCGAACATCAACAACAGGTTAACGCTGAAATCTATTAGTTGCTCGTTACCGGACTCTGCCTGGTAATGCGGGTGGGGAGGCTCTGCCTCTCATCACTCCGAGGTCTGCTGTGATCTGGAGGCGGCAGAGCCGCGCACGACGCATGTCACGGCGGAGCCATGACACAAGGCAATATTCATGAAGAATTCAGGTTAGGGAGAGGCTATCTAAAACGGACTCACTTCCACAACCCCATCCGGTTTAAAGACCACCTGAAACTGACCTAACGGATCAGCAGGAATCACCGAACCCGGTTTGCGCCCCGCCGTGGGCTTAAGCAACTCCGGCAACGGCGTTTCCGCCACTAAAGTAAACGCCGCATTGTTCTGGGGATAATAGTCCGCGATCGCGCCCTTTTCCGTCACACCAACCCTGAAGACCAGCTCATTGCCCAACGTATCGTTGTCTTCATCCCAAACTTCCCCCAAAGCCGCCGCCAATTGGTCTTGCAACTCCGCCAAAGTTTCCTCATCCTCAATCCGCTCACCCAGCTCCGGCGTGCCCGCATACCCATGCCAGGGATTCACCTGAAGCGCTTGGCCTTGGGTAAAGACAACCTTAAAGTCCACTGTCGCTTCCCGCTCAGCGATCGCAGCTTGGGTCGGCAAAAACGTCATATCCGGTAGAGGCGTGAAATCCTA
>JAAHHN010000317.1 GCA_010672165.1 Spirulina sp. SIO3F2
ATCTCAAAAAACGATTACGCTGGTTACGACCTGCGACTTTGAATGACTTACGTCTACTCATCCGCGAACAACTCCTGAAACTCGAACAAGCGACTATTGCCTCTATTGCAGGCAGAAAGAGCATTTTGGATGCCTTATCTGTAGCTGGAATTTTGTGATTTGGTATTACTTGCTTATGAGGTGTTATGGTCAGACTGGCTAAACAGCGAGTGGGGCTGTGGCGCTCCGGGTATTTCGGAACGCCGCTTTTGCGTTATGCGGCCTGCTGTTGGATAGCTGCAAGGCTGTATCTTTGTAAAAGTAAACTCTTCTGTTTACATTATTCATGCTAGGTCATGAATCCAAAAATGTAAATAGATAATTTTACTTTCTCTCGAAGACGAACGAATAAACTGCAATGAAGCTCACTGAACAGAAACGCCAGAGCATTATTGAGGCCGCCATTGAGGAGTTCCGGGAACAAGGATTCCTCGGGGCAAAAACCACTCGCATCGCGAAGCGTGCAGGGGTTTCGAGCCGTACCCTCTACAATCACTTCGAGAGCAAGGAAGAGCTGTTCAAAGCCATCGCTCAGATTATGATCGAGCGCAATACCGCCATGGAGCCCGTTGCCTACGATCCTGATCAACCATTGGACACGCAACTTGTTGAGGCGTTGGAGCGATATGTTGCTGTGATTACGGAGCCTGAGGCGATGGGGCTGAACCGGATGGTGATTTCTGAGCTACTACGTGATCTGGCGCGATCGCGAGCCTTCTTTACAGAAGTGGCAGCGCATGACTATCCCATCACTCAGCTTATTAAAGATGCCATGGCGGCTGGCGCGTTACGGTCTGCGGATCCTGAATTTGCTGCCAGCCAATTGTTGGGATTGGTAAAGACCTTCTTCTTCTGGCCGGAATTCCTCCTGGGCGAGAAGCGGACACTCGAAGGGGTTATGCAAGACTGCGTTGCGATGTTCCTGTCTCACTACAAAACGGACTCATAAGCTCCCGCATCGTATTTTCTTGGCTGACCAGGGAGAGGTGTAGGATGGGCAAATCTTCATGATGTGCTTTTGAATACCAACGTTTTGAAGCTTGCCTAATTTACAAGCGCCGCTTAAGAATGGCCCTTCACCCAGACTCGCTCAATCGCCCGCACCCTTCGCCGCTGATCCGCTGCCACACAATCCCAATCACTCACCTGCCGTCCCTCTCGACGACAAATCCCAATTAAACCCGACGCATCAATCTTGCCTCGTCGGCGAAAGGCTTCCACCCGTGCCCAAACCATTGCTTGTTCATCCTTATATCCTTTCGCTTGTGCTTGCTGATAAGCCTGCGGAAACTGACGCGAAACCCAAGGACTGGCTTGATTGTAAAGATCCACCGCATTAATTAAAGCCAAAGGATAATCACTGGGTTCGAGACCCGCTGCTTTCAGGTCATTTTTAATCAAATTCAAACGCTGCTGCACCCGCTCCAAACATTTCTGATTGGCTCGTTCCACATTGCCACCCCCTCGACCCTGATCACTACACCACCCTTGATTCCGTCGAAAATTTCCGGGATCACGATGTCCCCAATAATTACCAGTTGGTTCACCCACAACGGTTAAATTACCCTCTGCATGACCGATCGCAACCACACCTAACCCATCCAACGTCGCAAAAAGCTGAGGTTGTGGTGGCGGGAGGGGCGTCAAAAGCGAGGTCAATCCTCCCAAACTGCCGGGTAAAGCTAACCATAACGTGCGCATGGGAGGTGAAACCATTGCTGATCCTAAAAGCAAAACCATTAAGCTCAACATCCCCACCCACCAATCTGCTGTACAAACACCGAGGTGGTGTTGGAGGGTTCGGTCAAATCGGCGTGAATAAATAGGCATTAATTCTGTGGAATCTCATGGGGTAAGGGCACAGTCGGTTTGGGTACAGTGGGCGTTGGCATAGCTTTTGGTTGTGGTGCTGAAGACATCGGCATTGTGGGTTGAGCCGGGCGTAATAACGGATGAATTAGAGTGATATAAATCCCTAAAACTGCTAATAGACCCATTAACCATAAAGTTAGGAGTTGTTTAGATCGTGCCCGTTGCGCGAGTAAAATCGCATTCAGTTTGCGATCAACAGTGTTTAATCGCTGCAAAATACGCCCATCAATCTGAGTTAACCAAACCGAAAGATTGTGATTTTGAGCATTGTGATTCTGGGAAAAATGTTGATGCAAGTTCGTAAACTGTTCATCAAGATGACCTTCGAGTCGAGCCAGTTCAGCATGAAATGTCAAGCCTTTGCCATTACGGCGCTGCTGCCACGGGGAGGGGTTAGGCGGCTTTGCAGGGGAGCGAGCCGGTTCGACAAATTCACCTTGAATGACGGTATTGGTGTTGTGAGCATGCGGTGAGGGCATAGATTCAATCTCCAGAGTTTGGATTGAGCAAATTAGCGTCGCAGACGTATTGAGAATCGATCAAAGCTGTGGGTGCTGAATGGGGCGGTGGGTGAGGTGGTGAGCGGAGTGAAAACCAAAATGAGAGATCAAAGGCGCGATCGGATTGATTGAGTGACGCACCGATAATCCCAGCCAGTAGAATAAAGTTACTAAAACACAATATGGCTTTAAAGAGCTGATCCATAGGAGCCTGAATCTTGAACTTTTGATCTATTTAGTAGAATTGTACTATAGTATTGGTACAAGTTCAAGGGTGAGGTTTCCGGATCATGCCAATTTCAAACAATTCACAGTCTTCTGGTTCGCTCTCTCGATGCTCAAAAACTGAAGCGGTGCGCAATGTTGAGCAGGTGTCTGACGAGGACAAAGATTGGGTGCGGTTTAAAGCCATTGCCGATCGCGCCATTCCAGTCAAGCGGGAGAAAGTCCGGTGATATGGCTCACTCGGGGGTCGGGTCGGCGATCGCTTCTCATCCGTTACAGCCATCAGCCCAACCCACCCGACAAGTTCACAGTAGAGGGTGTGACCCCATCACGGAGCAAACCAGACAAAAACGAGATACTTAGAACTGTAGAGAGAGAAACCCATCCGACCCATGCCTCAGCTTCAACTCCTCCCTGGCTCCATCTCCGCAATCTTCGCTGATTCTGCCCAAACCAAAACATTGACTGAAGCCGATCGCTACGGTTTACTCGCTGCCATCCTCACAGAAGATATCGAGGATGATGAGCGTCATGCTGTTGACCGTATTCTGCGCTCTGTGTATCGCGGCCGGTTGAGCATCGCTTAAGTTTTTCTGCTCTCTCTATCTCCTTCAATTCCTCACACAAACAAACCCAGCTTCACGGCTGGGTTTTTACTTTGGAGATAGTGGCCCTCTGCTAAGTGTGATTCTCCAAAAAAAACATTAGACCTCTTGCATAAATCGAAAAATACAACGTAATCATGGTGGTTTCAGCTCTCAAATCCTGGTTCGTGCAAGAGCTCTAATGGTTAGACCCAATGGATTATCAGTATTTACGAGCAATCCAACGTCGAAATTTATTAACATGACGGCGTTTAGCCCAGCGGCGCAGCTTCAAGTACACTAAGTTGGCTAATCTGCTGAAAACTCGGCTGCTACAGACTGAGGAGAAATAGCGACACCACCCTTTGATAATCGTTCTTTTGTCACCTTCGGCATCGCCGCCGCGTCCAAAGCCGGGTTGGAGACAAGAATATTTTTAGGGTTTTGTGTGGGAGTTTAAGTCTAGAGAGCTGACTCTCTCTCTTTTTCTAAATCCCTCTATCTCCTTTCTGGCAATCTCTTTAGTCTTCTCCTGTCACTTTTTTGTCAGTCAATCAGGTCTGAACATCACCACCATGAACACGACAAAAACTCTAATCACCACCCTGATCCTTTGCAGCACTCTTGCCCCTGCTGCCCTAGCTCAACCCCAAATTCCGCTTGCTGAACTCGCCGCCTTTAGCGCCACCTCCACCGAAAGCTTCCTGAATCTCAGTGCGGATACTCCCCTCACCCTGAACCAAATCCAAGTTCAGCGAAGCAAGCACTTCACCGAAGCAGACTTTGCCCCAATCATCGACCCCTTACTTGGGCAAACAACCGTTGGCGAACTCAGAGCAGCCATTGCCCAGATCAACCAGCTCTACACCGATCACCATTTTTTTACCTCTCGCGCCATTTTGCTGCCCCAAGCGCTAGAGCAAGGCAAACTGGTGATTGGCGTCATTGAAGGCAATCAAAATGACAACGTCACCCAAACCCTCGAAGCCTTAAGACAGTTGTATGCGTTGAACGCACAGAACCCTCAGACGCTCACCTTCAATGAATTGGCTCCCTCGGAACGCACGATAACTGGGACCCAACTTCCAGTAGGAAATGTCCTGGCCCAGGTTGACCCTCATCCTAACCGAGACCGCTTCTTGCAAACCCCTGACGATCCTCTGCCTCAACCGCTACCGGAGAATGGCTCTGACCTCACCCCCAATACCGAGAGCAGCGATCCGAGCAGCCTCAGTGACACAACTCCCCTGACAATCAACAGCATTGATGTCATCGGCAGCACAATCTTCACCGATGCCGACTTTGACCCTATTCTCACTCCCCTGCTCGGCAACACCACTTTGGGCGATCTCAATCAAGCTGTCGAACAAATCACGCAACTCTATATCGTAGACGGCTACCTCACCTCTAACGCCGTCTTGCCCAGCCAACCACTTGATTCGGGCAACCTTACAATTGAGGTTATTGAAGGCACTCTTGAAAGCATTGAAGTCAATGGTCTCAGTCACCTTAATGAATCTTATATCACCTCCCGCCTGGCCCTAGCGGGTGATGCACCCCTCAATGTCAATCAACTCGAAGATCAAATCCGTTTACTCCAACTCGATCCCAATCTGGATAACTTTGATGTGTCCTTGCAAAGCGGCGACAGTGTGGGCAGCAGTAACCTCATCCTCGATGTGGATGAAGCGAAGCGCTTCTTTGGCACTGCCTTCATTGACAACTATTCCCCCCGTAGCGTCGGTTCTACCCGTGGCGGAGTTAACCTGGGCTATCGTAACCTTGCGGGTCAAGGGGATGTACTGGGCTTTGCCTATACCCAAACCTTTGCGGGCGGCTTGGATATTTGGGACTTAAGCTATAGCATTCCCCTCAACCCCATGAACGGTACGCTAGAGGTGGGAGGGGCCATTAACCGCAACAAGATTATTACCCAACCCTTCGATGACCTGGAAATTCGCGGTGAGTCGGAGTTTTATCGCCTCAGCTTCCGACAACCGCTGGTGCGAACTGCCACGGAAGAATTTGCCCTCTCGATTGGCTTTGACCATCGGGATGGTCAGACCTTTGTCTTTGATGATATTGCTCAGGCCTTTAGCGAAGGTGCAGATACAGATGGCATCACCCGCACCTCAGTCTTCCGGTTTGGGCAAGACTACACCAAACGGGATGCCAATGGTGCTTGGTCGTTCCGCTCTCAATTTAGCTGGGGCACAGAACTACTCGATGCAACTACCAATGCTGGGGGGACACCAGATGGACAGTTTCTGTCCTGGCTGGGGCAAGTGGCTCGGGTGCAACGGCTCGATAATATCCATACCCTGATCATCCAAGCGGACTTACAACTGACAGGAGATAACTTGCTCGCTTCCGAAGGCTTTAGTCTCGGTGGTCAACAGACCCTACGTGGTTATCGTCAGGGTGCTCGCAATGGCGACAATGGTTTCCGCTTTTCCATTGAAGATCGGATCACACTCTTCCGTCGAGAGCAAGGGGTTACGCTGATGCAGCTCGCGCCCTTCTTTGACTATGGTTTGGTCTGGAACAACGCCGACAATACGGGACAGATCACCGGAGAACATCGCCTTGCTGGGTTTGGTATGGGTCTGCTGATGCAGGTAGAAGACAGTCTGACGATGCGTTTGGATTATGCCTATGCGGTGGAGGATACCCTCGATCGCCAGTCAGATATTCAAGATGACGGATTTTACTTCAGCGTGAATTATGCATTCTAACCCGAACCTCGGCTCACCATGATCCGAACAGAACTTTTGGGATTTTGCTTAATCGCAACTCACGTTTTTCAAGTTGCACATTGCGTTAATTTGCACAAAATGACTAAATTATCAATTTCTGGCAATTTTGCAATGCCACTCTTTATGAATTGGTTGTTTTCAGGCATAATTTCCCCTAACTCAAAAAAAAATAAGCCAGTTCACTTGTAACGCGCATGGTCAGCCGTTTTTTGAACTGCTGTACTTGTTTTTCCGCATCGGTCAACACTATCAGGAATCATATGGGAAAAGCACCGTTCTAAATTCAGTTCACGTGAA
>JAAHHN010000318.1 GCA_010672165.1 Spirulina sp. SIO3F2
CACAAAACTCAGCGTAACGTCAAAACGCTTGGCTATGTTTCTTTGGGACATGCCTGTACTTTGCCACGTATCTATTATCTTTTTACGGAAATCTAGCGAATATGCCTTCATCGCTTACCTCTATTCACTTTCTACCAATATAGCTGTACCTCATATTTGTGGAAAAGGCTATATCCCTCTTTTGTCACTCTGGACGTAGAATAAAATCACCAAATCGTGGAAGTAAATCAGAGCAAGGTTTTGAGCGATTTCGAACTAACAAAAACTCAAAATGACTTCGTTTTTATAAAATCCTTGTATATCAAGGGTTCTGGAATCCCCTCTCCCTAAAGTGACAAAAGAGGGATATGAAAAACTCCTCACACTATAGCTGAGGATAAATACCCAAAACTTTAGATGTATCTGGCGACAAACTACTGACTTAACAATTTCATTCTATGCAATATATTTCTCCAGTAGAGACTAAGTAGGTCGGGGTAGAAAATCTCACCTAGGTTGCGAAACGCAAAGAGCTTCGTATCCCAGGCTAATCAAGAGGTTGACGATGATTTACAAACAGCAATATAGCTGCTTGTTTTAAGCCTAGCCTACTTAAGATTGTAGATTAAACCTAAACCAATTCCTGACTCACCTAAACTGGCAGCGATCGCCCAGTAATTCAAACGATAAATCCTTGATTGAGCGCGATCGCCCTAAAGCTGCAACCAACCAAAAACCTCTGACGTGGTG
The DNA here is from genome assembly GCA_010672165.1 of Spirulina sp. SIO3F2. Classification (GTDB taxonomy): domain Bacteria; phylum Cyanobacteriota; class Cyanobacteriia; order Cyanobacteriales; family Spirulinaceae; genus SIO3F2. Next base: position 730 of record JAAHHN010000318.1, read on the forward strand.
ATTTGCCAGTCTGCTAAATCTTTAAACACCTTTAACGGCGTTGGGTCAGCCGCCAGATGAATAGTCGGCAACCCTGCATTGAGAGTGATGATGGACTTTGCCTGCGGATCAATTAGCCAGCCCAGCTCTGCCCCCTAAGCAAGACAAAACACAATTTTTTCCATGACCAAGGTGGCAGATTGGCTGGGTGAAAGAATTTCAATAATCGAGTCAGGAGTGCAACTCACCTCATCCCCGATTGAACCATCTTCATCTTGGGGCAGATGCTCCCAACGCAGCACAGCGATATCCGGCACGATCGAGCGACCAGCAAACGTACACCGTAACTCCGGTAGGGCGTAAGCGATTTTCTGGGGCTTGGCTTGTTGATTAATTGCAGGCACAAGTTCACCCTGGATGATGCTATGTTTCCCTTTCGACATGGGTTTTTGACAGATAGTCCCCTGGTTATATTCGCTGGCCGGTTTCGTTTCAGGTAATGCCAGGAACTCTTCTAGAGTGATGGTTTGAGGTTTAGTGACGGTTGCAACCATAGGGATTGGGAGGGGTGGGTGACGCCCCATGATTATAGTTCAAAAGTTTGGGAGAGATGAGACCCCTATCGGTTCGGTTGGCGCTCGCCCCACCCAAAGCCTCAATCCAGCGTCTAGACTTCCTGCACCTGATAAAATTGCTCAATTAACCTCCAGTTCACGACCCCATGCAGCCCACCGACGCAAGTAAATTTACTGAACAAGCCTGGGACGCGATCGTCCAGTCCCAAGAAGTCGCCCGCCGCAATGGCAACCAACAACTGGAAGTGGAGCATGTTATCGTTGCCTTACTTGAAAAGGAAGAAAGCCTAATCCATCGCATTCTGGATAAAGCGGGGGCAGAAGTTCCCCGTTTCACCCAACAACTCGACGCCTTCGCCAAGCGTCAACCCCGTTTCCCCTATGTCGAGCAGCTTTATCTCGGTCGCGCCCTCGATGTAATGCTCGATCGCGCCGAAGCAGTTCGGGAGAGCTGGGGCGATAAATATATTTCCGTCGAGCATATGCTCCTCGGTTTTGCCGAAGATGCCCGCATTGGCCGCAAGCTCTTTCGCGGCTTTAACCTCGATCCTCAGGATATTGAAGCGGCGATCAAAGCTGTGCGAGGGGCCAAAAAAGTGACGGAGCAAAACCCTGAAGAACAATACGAATCTTTAGCCAAATTTGGCATTGATCTCACCGAAGATGCCCGCGCTGGTAAACTCGACCCGGTAATTGGACGGGATGAAGAAATTCGCGGCGTGGTGCAAGTGCTTTCTCGCCGTTCCAAAAATAATCCAGTGCTGATTGGCGAACCGGGTGTTGGCAAGACCGCGATCGCGGAAGGTCTGGCCCAACGCATTGTCAACGGCGATGTGCCCGAATCCCTGAAAAACCGTCAGTTGATTTCCCTTGATATGGGCAGCCTGATCGCCGGGGCTAAATATCGCGGTGAATTTGAAGATCGCCTGCGGGCGGTGCTGCGGGAAGTCACCCATGCCGATGGTGGCGTCATTTTATTTATCGACGAACTCCATACTGTTGTCGGTGCGGGTTCCGCCCAGGGCACGATGGATGCTAGTAATCTGCTGAAGCCCATGTTGGCGCGGGGGGAACTGCGCTGCATTGGCACAACCACACTGGATGAATATCGCAACAATATTGAAAAAGACCCTGCCCTAGCACGACGGTTTCAGCAGGTTTATGTGCGGCAACCCAGTGTTGAGGATACGATCTCAATTTTGCGGGGATTGAAGGAGCGCTATGAAGTTCACCATGGCGTCAAGATTATTGACTCGGCTCTGGTTGCTGCTGCCACCATGTCCGATCGATACATTAGCGATCGCTTCTTACCCGACAAAGCGATCGATCTTGTCGATGAAGCAGCTTCCCGTTTGAAGATGGAAATCACCTCCAAGCCGATTGAATTGGAGACGATTGAGCGGCGCACCATGCAGCTTCAGATGGAGAAACTCTCCTTGGAAGGGGATGCAGCAGCTAAGGAACGGCGCGATCGCATCCATGCAGAAATTAGCACCCTAGAAGCGAAACAGACAGAGCTAACCCAGCAATGGGAAGCAGAAAAACAAATCCTCGACGAAATCAATGGCCTTAAAGCCAAAGAGGATAAGCTCCGGATGCAGGTGGAGCGGGCCCTGCGGGATATGGATCAAGACCGGGCCTATCAGCTTAAGTTTGAGCGCGAGAAGCTCCAGCAAGAACGGGAAACCCGTGAAGCTGAATTTCTAGAGCAACAAACCCAAGGTCAAGCGCTTCTGCGAGAACAGGTTACAGAAGCCGATATTGCTAACGTGGTGGCTCGCTGGACGGGGATTCCGGTTAATCGGCTGATGGCCTCTGAAAAGCAAAAGCTACTGCAATTGGAAGGGCAACTCCATGAGCGGGTGATCGGCCAAGATGAAGCCGTTGCCGCTGTCGCCGCCGCAATCCGTCGGGCGCGAGCAGGCATGAAAGACCCCGGACGGCCGATCGGTTCGTTCCTATTTATGGGGCCGACGGGCGTGGGTAAAACTGAGCTGGCACGGGCTTTGGCACAACTCCTCTTTGACAGTGAAGAGGCGATGGTGCGCCTAGACATGTCGGAATATATGGAGAAGCATATGGCCGTGCGTTTGGTGGGTGCGCCTCCGGGCTATGTGGGCTATGAGGAGGGCGGTCAGCTTACTGAGGCAATTCGTCGTCGCCCCTATTCTGTGGTGCTGCTGGACGAGGTGGAAAAGGCGCATCGGGATGTGTTCAATATTCTGCTGCAAATCCTGGATGATGGGCGTATCACGGATTCCCAAGGTCGGGTTGTGGATTTTCGCAATACGATCATTGTGATGACCAGCAACATTGGTAGTCAGATGATTTTGGGCGATTTGGCGCGATCGACTCAATCCCAAAAATCTTCTTCTCAACCCACTGTCAAGCAAGACCTGGAACGTCGTCTGCGCCAGAAGATTGGCCAGCTTCTCAATGCTCAAAAAGCATCGCTGGAAACGGTCGGTACAGAATTTAAAGGGGATGTGACGCCAGCGGAGGCAAAGGCAGTTCTTCAGGAAATTATGGAAGAGTTTATTCCCCAAGCAACGCCTGAGCGGAAAGCGGATGCACCTCAGCTCTCTAGTAAAAATCTCGAAGAGATGCTGCTCGGGTATTTCCGGCCGGAATTTTTGAACCGGATTGATGAGCGGATTATTTTCCAACCGTTGCAGCGCGAGGATTTACGGCAGATTGTGGGCATTCAGCTCCAACGTATTCATCGTCTGTTGGCTGAGCAGAAGATCGGCATTGAACTGACTGATGTTGCCCAGGATTACATTGTTGAGGCGGGTTATGACCCAGTGTACGGGGCGCGGCCGTTGAAGCGGGCAATCCAACGGGAATTGGAGAACCCGATCGCCACTCAGATTCTGGAAAGTCGGTTTGAGGAGGGGGATATGATTTTGGTGGATGCCGCAGAGCGGGGGCTGACGTTTGATAAAGGGGCTGCGCCTGAAAAGACAGTGAGTGAGGATGTTGTTCACCCAACTCCAGAGCAACCCCAACCCGCTCCAGCCGAGTTACCGCCCGAGGACAAAACGCCCTCTGAACAACTGCCTCAGGCAGAAGTAGAAGTAGAACCGGAGGCGATCGCAGCGACAGTTGAGCTTGTGGACACGCCAATTCTGAAAAACCCTAAACCGGTCAACACGGTGTTGGATGATGCGGAGTTGGATGAGTTGTTGTAATTCATTTGGCGTTGCATAATTGCGAGAGGAAAGAGATTCAGGGCGTAGCTTTGTGCCTGACGTTCATCTTTTGCAATGATAAGTTTTCCTCCTCCGTTTCAGCAACGCCCCATTTCGCCCCTTTGAACAGAGTTTGCTTAAAACAACATCCTATGTTGCTTTAGTAGTTGAGGTGGGTTTGGTCGGTTAAGGAGAGGCGATCGCGGTTTGGTCTTCAGCCATGAAGGTTTTTTGGACGGACAAGGCGCTCGAACAGTTTACCGCTGTTGTTCATGGAGCACAAAATCTCTCCTCGAACTGATAATTAGAAATGGAGATTTTGTAACCGTTCAGGGGGTGATGTTGACGAAATCGATGAGTTTGTCGGGATTTTCTTTTGCGGTTTGAGTTGTGATAGGGTTCATTTTTTGTTCCTTGGCTGTGTATTGAATTGGTTATTTTTATGTGATGCCCACCCTACATTTACACTCTATGTCTCTCTTTAGATAGTCAAAGAAATGGCGATACAAGCTCTATGAGTTTTTGGCCCATCCAATTAATACAGACTCAAAAGGTCTTTTGGATTTCAAATTACCCAGAAAGTACTTTTTTTCATCTTTGGGGAGTCCTGAACATCCGTATATATAGGCGATTCTTTGCCATGTATCCATAGTTTGATAACCTTCTTTATGCTCTCTCAGCCAGTCAAAAGCTGAGTTCTGCTTGGCCGCAAGTAGTATTTCACGTCGAGCAAAAGGCTCACTACGAGAATATTGTTTGGCCAGCTTTGAAAAATGGTTGATATATTCATTTTTAGTGAATAGGCTGAGAATAGAAAGCCGAAAATATTCATTCCCCTCAACCTCATCAGATTCTAGTAATTCCAGAAGTTTTTTCCCAATCATTTTCCATTCTCCTTGCTCTACGGCCTGAACTGAAGCTAGGTAAGTACATATACTTGCAAGACAAGGAGTTAAACTTTCGATATTTTCAAGAGAAACATTAACAGCACCAGGATGACCTATCTGTGTCAAGCGACGATAAAACCATCGAAGGCGAATGTAGTCTATTTCACTGCTGCTTAATAACTCCGAGTTCTTGGACACCAAGCTAGACTTTATCCTTGGCAAAATCTTCTTAATGGATTGGGTCAGGGATAAATCTTTTCCAATATATTCTTTGACAATGCTACTGATTACATCTCCAGATAGTTCTCTCCAATCCTCATCAGAGATCTCGTTATAGGAAATTGTTGTATATGGATTCCCATAAGAATACTTTCTGATAATATTGAGAATTCTATCTTCATCTAGGTTTAGAGGTCTATCCTCAATCATATGACGACACAATTTCCTGAAGTCTTTTGGAGAGTAGAATTTTGTCTTGTGCCTTTGAAGTGTCAATCTTTGTTGCTTATCAAGAGTGGCTGCTACTAAAGCAAGTGTTTTTCTTGCATCAGAAGGAGATTCACAGAAGAAGATGATGTCATCTGCAAAACGAAGAAACTTTATTCCTGTAGACGTAAGACTATTGTCAATCGGAATCAATGTACTCTCAGCTATCAAATGCATAGCATGAGGGCCTACTGGTAGTCCTCGGGATACTTTTACAGTAGTTGATTCCAATACAGCCCTTTTCAAATAGATGAGGAGCAGTAACAACAGTGAGAAAACCAGTTTTGGATATCTTCTGTAGTGACCGAACCTAAAGATTGCTCGATAGCATCTACCAAGTCAGCATATGTCCTGGGTTCAAGTTTGTTGAGCTTTGATTTCATTTGTGA
>JAAHHN010000319.1 GCA_010672165.1 Spirulina sp. SIO3F2
TTAGACCTCATTAAATAAGCGATCCATTTGACGACGGAAGGTATCAATTTCGGAGAGGGGTTGCCAATGAATAATTGTCATAATGCTGAAGCTCCTGAGTGTTGTTTTGCTTTGTGGTTTTGTTTCGTTTGACCACAATTTAATAATGCAATAAGTGAAAAACTCTTGTCAGTCGAGACAACCGAAATTCTCGGTGTAGAAACCGAAGTTTGTTTAAAGCTGCACAATCGTTTTATTTGAGCAATCGAGAGAACCGAATCTTGCCAGCAGAGAAAGCCGAATTTTACTCATCAGATTTAGCTTATACTCGACCCAAGCGTTAACCGTTTCAGACTGCGTTGCTGCATAGCAGTGAAGATGAAGAAACAATATTGCAAGACTTCAGAGGAAATCATTCGCATTCTGCCAGATATAGGGGCGGCGTTGGTAACGGATCGTATTGCTGTTGATGGAGAGCGGGTGGGCTACATGACCCGCTTGGACTCACACAACCAAGCTGATTCTGGCTGGGTATTTTACGCTGGTGATGAGACACAAGAATACCTCGATGACTCCCGCAACACATCAGTGATGGCTTTGAATACCATCGCCAACTTTGATTTCAGCATTCTGCCCTTCCTGATGTTCCCACCGGGAACCCAGGTGGAACGGAGCAAGAATGGTGAGCTACAGGCCATCGGTGCTCAAGACAATGAACCGAATATCAGATTCTTGTTACCCGCTTTCCCAGGACTGAACCGATTAACTCAGTCCTGGGAAGTGCAGATTCAAGAACATCTGCTTCGTCGTATTGAAAAGGGTGAGCTGATTATGTGGCGTCCTGGCCTAACTTTCTATGTAACTTGTTTCGTGTCTAACGATCAAGATGAGCGAGCTTTGGTTGCGGACTTTATGACGGATATCTCAAAAAATGCCGAGAACCTGTTTGTAGAACGCTCAAGGAGCTTCACCCAGATTCGATACGACCTTATCGAAAGCGTTGAAGGCCAGGAGCAAAAGGGCGTCTACATCAGCGGATTTTCTGACGGTAACGTGATACATATCGCTGCCTACTACGATCAAGAACCAGAGCGAACCATCATCCAATCTTTCGCGCGATCGTTAAGATTCAGGAGCTAATGAGGTGGTTATGGTGGATGCCACTAGCCCCTAAAAAGGGGCTTAATAAAGCTCTCCGCTCAAGTTTCGATTATTTTGTCTTGCATGCTAGGGATAGGTTCTCTGAGTTTTTGGGCCAATTCATGTGAAGCTACTACAGCAGAGGTTTGGGCTGGAGCCAGACACGCTGAGGTTCTTGTCATAGGATTTACACGATGAAACGACCATTCAATGGATTGCTTTCTGGGGGACTCCTCATTTTGGGTCTGCTGTTGCCGTTTGTCTGGGTGACGAGCTTCGAGAACTATGCCGTCATTGATGTGGGGGTGTTTCGAGACTGGGCAGTCTGTCTCCAAACCTACGGCCGTGACATTTATCTTAACTGCCCCCTACGACCCAATTATCCGACAGTGGGCATCGGCGTCACAGCAGGTGTTTTTCAACTGCTGCAAACTCAGTTGGGCATTGATGAGCCGCTAGTAGCGGATCAATGGTTTCGCTACTTTTTAGCAGGTTTGGAATCTCTGAATTTCCTGCTGCTCATTGCGATCTTCCGCTTAAGCCGATTCCGCCACCCGATCGCCACTGCGCTAGGGCTGGTACTGCTCCCTTCCACTTGGGCCGGGGCTGCAGTTTGGGGACAAATTGATCATATTTCACTCTGCTTTTTGCTCGCAACGATCGCGTTGCTGCTGCGCTATTGGCTGGCGCTCGGTCGCTTAGGGCCAAGCACATTAGCAGCCAATTGGCTATATTGCCTTTTAATTCCGGTTACAACCACCCTTTATATCCTCAATAAACAGATTGCCCTGTTTTCGTTTCCATTTTTACTACTCGTCCTTATTATCACCGCTTGCAAACTTAAGGTACGACGTAACCGAAATGGGCTGCTTCAGTTCTTGTTTCTTTGCCTTACTTTTTTGATGATATTTAGTATTTTAGATCGTGGTTTTTTGACATTAGAATCCACCTATTTACATAGTAGTTTTATTGGGGTTTGGTCTGAAGGGAGTGGGCATGGCAATATTATTTCTGGGGATGGTGCAAACCTATGGGTTTTACTAGATCGAGATCTGCAATCTACCTCTCATTTTCCGCTGTTTAAATTGGGTGATGCCGAGGTTAAACCCTACACCATTGGCATCATTGCCTATGCCTTGAGCTTGATTTTTCTGTTTCAATCCGTATTTAAGGCGGTACACGATCGCTTCCATATCAGCAAAATTCAACAGACCAGTGACGCGATCGCTCTGATGTATTTGTGCTGTTTCTTCCACGGTCTGTCTTGGCTGGGCTTTAATGTGATCCTAACCGGATCACACGATCGCCATCCCTACCTTGCCTATGCCTCTCTTTTGTTGGCCGCAGCCTATTATGGCTGGCAATCCAAGCATCCCAGACAATATTATTGGCGGCAATCAACAATTCTCTTTTCTGGCTTCGTCGCTACCGCCTATGGTTTATTTATCTTGGCGACAAAATCCGAGCTGCACCCATTGCTGTTTCCCATTAGCCAGAATGCTTTTATTGCCACCTTACAGGCAACTTGGTTAGTGATGCTGTTGGGGCAATGGGTTAACCTATGTGGTTATTTGCGGCTACAGCGATGGCGGACTACATATTTCAAGCAGTGATAGTTGCAAATAAGCCTAAATCATCCTTATTCTCCCAAGCCTATTCCATCGTTAAATAGAGTTGGAAATCAGCAGGCTCAGTTGCTGTATTTAGGATGACCAAGCGATGATCGCCACTTTCAATGGTGCGACCAGACCAGAAGCGATCGCGTCCGAGTTCTAGCAATAGCTCACCACTAGGCGTTTGTACTGTGAGGATCGTGGTTGATTCACCCACCAAGTTGGTGGTGAGCAGTTGATCCGATTCCAAACTCAACGTGTAGATTTTGCCCTGTCCGGCTGCGAGTTGCTCGGCTTGGGTGATCTCGGTACTGCCCGGCGTCAAAGAAAGCTCTTCAATTGGCTGGGATTGACGGAGATGGTTGAGCTGATCAAACGCGATCGCTCGCCAGAGCTGTTTTAGAGGCGGGCTATCTGGGGACTGATCAGGAAAATAGGTCTCAAAATGTGCAGCGACCAAGGCCTCAAATAGCACTGGGGTTACTTGGCGTTGCTGGATCTCAGTCGCACCCAACTTGATGGGCTGCTCATAGCGTCCCAAACGACGGCGGGCATCATCAGATAAACCCGCCAGTTGGTTGAGTAAACGTTGCGCTAATGCATCCCATTGCTGGCGTTCGAGTGCCCCATCGACAACCAAGAAAACCCCTGAGGGCGCTGGGTAGGCTTGCCCATAGGCATATTGCACTAGGGCACGGAAAAATTCATAATCGATACCGAGCTGACGACGTTGGTCACGCAACGAGAGCCGTCGAGCTTGCTCCTCCTCACTCCAGCTTGGGTCAGGGTCAGGTTCACCATCGTCTACTAGGGGAAAATCCAATGCTTTGGCTTCGGCATCTTCTGCTAAAGCCACCTCAGGTGAGAGTTCCAGTTCTGGAAACGGAGACGGATTCGAAGATTGCCGATGAAGAACGGTTTGGCCCACGCCCCAACCAATCGCGCCCGCCCCCACCACAAACAAGAGACCGAGCACAGCTCGGACTGCCCACTGGCGCAGGGGCAAGGGCGTCGAGGTGTCGTCTGACGGGATATTGGAGGGGGCAGTGTTCAGAGTTTCAGACTCAAGTGCTGCCGCTGTGGTGTTTTCATCGGCACTCAGCGCTTCGCGGGGGATGCGTCGCAGCAGGTGGATAATGCTTTGCACATTTTGGGGGCGATCGCCAGGTTTACGGGCAAGCATCCGCGCCAATATGGCTTGTAACTCGGCACAAGCCAGCGGTGTTGCTGACCAATCCCAAGCCCCCGTTTGGGGGTCACGGTAGGCGCTAGGTTCTTGACCGGTCAGCGCGTACATGGCGGTGGCGGCGATTGCGTAAATATCACTGTAGGTGTATAGAATCCCCTTCTGAACTTGCTCAAGGGGCGCATATTGGGGCTGTTCCCCATCCTCATCTTGGGTTTGCTGGGTGGTGACATCTCCCACCGCTTCGGCTTGCAGGAGCTGCAAGGCATGGCTCATACCGCCAAAATTGACCAAGACCCAACGCCCCTCAGCGGCACGGAGTTGCAAATGATCGGGGGAGAGATGGCGATGGATCACGCCTTGGGTATGGATATAGCCCACACCATTGAGCACCTGCAACAGGAATTTCGTAACCTCTCGTTCACTGAGCCAAGGTGTTTGCTCACTGCGTTGCTGGAGCCATTGTCGTAGAGTGGGGCCAACAATATCTTCCCGAACCACGGTGAGCCAAAGTTGCGCATCAACCGTCTGAGCCCAAAAATCGTAAAATCGCGGAACTTGGGGATGTTGGAGGCGCTGCAAAAATTCAAATTCTTGACGACAGAGTTGCTGGGCGCGATCGCACAATTCCGACTGCCGAAAGGAAACCTGCCGCTGCCACAGTACCCGTGTCTGATTTTCTTGGTGGGTATCTTCAACTCGCAGGGTGCGCTCATTAGGGGTCTCACGGAGGGTTTCTAAAACCCGATAGCGATCGCCCAATAGTTGAACAGCAGAAACGGCACGCACCATAAGCTTGTGTGAATCACTCTCCCGAAGTTGTAACAAAAATTGCAGGGGTCGGGCATCGAATCATGGTCGAATGCTGACACCTGTGTTCACGCCAGTCATGCACCAATTTTGACTCATCTTCACAACCCGCTCGCCCCTTCAGGGTAAAAAATTCTGCCCTATGATAGTACGCGCTGATGATCAAAAACTTGAGGAGTAGATGCGATGGCGGGTAGTGAGGTGGGTGCAGACCTGTGGCTTAAGGAATATATTACGCCCTGGGACGTTTATGAGCACGGCGTTAGTGAAATTCTTGTGCATCAAAAAACGCCCTATCAAGAAATGTACATCATTGAAACCGGGGCTTACGGTAAAGCTTTAGTGCTCGATGGCAAGTGGCAGTCCTGTACTGGCGATGAGTTTTTATATCATGAATCCCTGGTGCAACCAGCTTGTATTGCCCATCGTGCCCCAAAAACAGCCCTAATTTTAGGCGGTGGGGAAGGTGCGACCGCACGGGAGATTTTGCGGTGGCGTAGTATTGAGCAGGTGGTGATGGTTGATCTCGATGGCGCGGTTGTCGATGCGTGTAAACAGCATTTGAGTGAGATGCATGGGCAGGCCTTTGATGACCCGCGTTTGGAAGTGGTGATTGGTGATGCCCTGGACTATGTGGCGGCCTGTTCCCAAACCTGGGACATTATCATTTCTGACCTGTCTGATCCCATTGAAGAGGGGCCCGCTTTCCAACTGTTTACCCAAGAGTTTTTTGGTCAGCTTAAAGCCTTGCTTGCACCTCAAGGCTATTGTGTGATTCAGGCAGGCTCTGTGGCGGTGGGGGAAATTACGCTCCATGCCCGCTTGATCAATACGTTGAGAACGGTGTTTGCGGATGTGGTTTCGTATAACTGCGCGATCCCGACGTTTGCTGTGCCTTGGGGGTTTGCCCTCTGTGCGGAGCATAAAATTGAGACGCGACCTAACCCGGAACAAATTGATCGCCTCCTCGCTGAGCAAACAACCGGGGGGTTACAGCTTATTGATGGGGTGACACTTTTGGGCTTGCTGCAAACTCCAAAATTTGTTCACCAAGCGATCGCCACCCATAAGCAAATCTATACCTTGGCTGATCCACCGAAATTCTTTGGTAAAGGTATTGTCGAACCCACTTAATCTCTAACCTGAGTTCGAGTTAAAGCAAATCAGTGGAGTCCTTGAGAAACTAACAACCTCGTTGTCCAATCCGGATGTCAGGGGGCCAGCCCCCCGACACCTCCCGCTGAGGTGGAGATTGCCACCTCAGACTCCTGCAATAGGGGCCAGTATGATTGACCACGCTTGTACATATCAGGTTTTAGTGGACTGGCTTATCCCAAACTTAGCCCTCTAGTGACCAAGCGATACAAAGAGGAGGCTACAGCTTCTGTAGCCTCCTCTTTACAGACATTGACTGTCAGCAAATAAAATTTGTGCTT